>JAZNBY010000040.1:0-24710 GCA_045587325.1 Lachnospiraceae bacterium
GGTTCCTCAGTGGTTAAAAAAAGGCGAGAAAAAAGGACGATTTTTGAATTGTGAAAAACATTTTACGTATAATGAACTCCTTGCGCATCGCTGCGCGAAATGTAAAAAAATTATTTTAGAGGACTAAAGAAAAGGAGAACATCATGGACAAAAACACAGCAAGAGGTTTGTTGGTTCGCGTATTGGACGACATGGAACAGAAAGCAATCGATATGAAGATACAGGGTGTAGGTGTGGCCTGCTTTCTGGATAAGAGCAGTGAAGTGGACTGGATCGGTGAGATGAAGGTGGTTGAGACTCCGTATAAGTTAAAGGAAGGTTGGAATTTGGTGGCCATTGCCTGGTCCAAGGCAGGAGAAGTGATTGCATCTTCTGCAAACAGCGGAGACCCGAACCGAGAAAGAATTATGGGAGAGTTCGGCTTTGTAGGCGGGGCTTACGATGAGAGTGATGAATACAAACTTGCATTTTCCTTTAGCGGAGCGACCTCGGAAGAGGATTTGGAAGTGGCGGAGTACGGCATTTCCAAGTTTAAGGAATATGCAAAAGAGTACTAGAAAGAGTACAGAAGGAGAAACCAATGGAGAAGGACGATATTATTATCAGAGAAGCGGTGATTCATATATTGGATTCCATGGTAGGGATGCCGGTACTTTCGGATTCTTTACTGGAGATGGGACCGGATTTATGCGATTTTTTACGGAATCATATTTATAAGCTGTTATCAGGGGACGATTTGAAGAATTGTGTGTTTGATACGGAGTCTTCCGAGGTATATGCGGCACTTCGGGATTTCAGGGAAGAAAATCTTATTCCGGTCAGTAAGCAGCTGGCGGGAAGACTTTATGAAATCATGAATTCTAACATTGAGATTCCGGCGGGAGATGTGTTCTTTGTAACATTCCAGGTGGAGTCGAGACAGCATCTGGCCATCCTAAAGATGAATTATAAGGAAGTGTATGTGCATTATACGTCCCTCGGAGACCAGGATGAGAATATCAATGAAGTCATGAAGCAGACGGCGGCTCTGCCCCTTGCCGGAGGCAAGCTTTCCGAGGCTGTGCTAATCGACCTTGAGGGGGATGCGGTGCGTCTGGTAGAGAAAAAGTTTCCGGTAAACGGCGAGAAGATAAACTATCTGTCGGAACTGTTTTTACACTGTCATGCCAGAATGTCCCAGAAGACGAAACTGGATCTTGTAACAAAGGCAGTGGAGCAGATTAATAAGAAATACTATGATGACGATTTTGAGCAAAAGATGAAGACAAAAAGTGTGCTTCATGAGGAGTGTGCTAAGACAGAAGGCCCGATTAAAGTAGAAGAAATCGTAGAAAAAGTTTTTAAGGAAGCGGCTCCGGAGATTAAAGAGGAGTTTGTGGAGAAGCTTGAAAAGTACAAGCTTCCGAAGGAAGAGATTAAAATCCAGAGCGAGAAGACCACGAAGAAGTTAGAAAAGCAGTTTCTTACCACCGACAGCGGAATTGAAATCAATATCCCCATGGAGGAGTACAACAACAAACAGCACGTGGAGTTTATTACGAACCAGGACGGAACCATTTCGGTGTTGATTAAGAATGTGAATCGGATTACAAGTAAATAGAAAGACAAATTGGCCTTGCAGGATGTCAGCAGTTGTGACTGTCCCGCAGGGCTGTTTTACATTCGATATCCACTAAGATGATATCCGGTCCGATTTGTTTGATGTTGCACCACGGGATGATGTATTCGCATGAATCTCCGAAGAAGCCGAAAAATTTCCCGGGGCCAGGTACGATGATTTTTTCCAGTGCTCCGGTGCAGAGGTTGAATTCTACGTCGCCTACATAGCCGAGACGTGCGCAATCCCTACAATTAATCACTTCCTTTTGACGCAAATCACAAAGACGCATAGCAGCCTCCCGCAGGTAAGATAAAATGTTATAATTCAGTATATGCAGATGACGGAAAATATTGACGGGGAAGTTTCGTTGTGATAAAGTTATAAATGGATGGAGTCTACGAAAAGGGGGGACACTATGAAATCTTTAAAAAAGCGTATTCGTCAATATGTGTTTCGAATAACGGGGACATTTGTAATAATTGGTCTTTTGATGTATGTCGGAACACAAATTCATAGAGGACAAAAACAGGAATATGAAAAATCAGTGACTGTTTTGGAACAAATCGAACAGTTTATAGTTGATAATGTTGTTTCAGAGGATGACAGTGAACTTGCAGGCAGGTATACCAATTTGTTTTCGTTGATTCGCGTAAATTCCGATGCAGATTATTATGTGATTTCAGGGACGGATAAAACTATACTCGGTTCCTCTGTGTCAAGTGCAGTGGGAGTCTCTTGCGAAGAGTTGGGATTATCTTTTGCCAAAGTAAAGAAAACCACGGATGGTTTTCATACAAAAATAAACGGCAAGAATTATTTTTGTATATTTCAGAAAATAGGTGCTGATTATGTGGGGCGTTGTGTATCCTGCAGTATAGTGTATAAAAACGTCCCTCTGTTGACGTTTTCGATGTTTGTTTTGTTTTCAACCATGGCCGGTATTCTGATTTATATGGTAAACAGATATATGAATCGATACGTGGTGGATGAGATACATCACATTAATGACGAACTCAGTAAAATTACAGAAGGGGATATGGAAGTAAAGGTTGATATTCGCAGTAGTGAAGAGTTTGCCGAATTAAGCGAGTATATTAATACAATGGTAGGCAGCCTTTCCGACACTACCAGTAAGATTTCCTATGTACTTAGTAAGACCAACATGTTTATTGGAGTTTATGAGTACAGAAAAGGTTTCAAACCGGTTCATTGTACAGAATATATTCCGCGTATTTTTTCTTTGGAACTGGATGAATGGAGATTGTTGACTTCGGACTATGAATTGTTTGAGGAGTTTATAGCAAAGGTCCGTTCCCATCCTTATGGGGAGGAACAGGGTGTATTCCTTTTATCCAATGATCCGGAACAGTACGTTAAGCTGGAAGAAATGGAAATCGGCAAAGAAGTATTCGGTGTCGTGATTGATGTGACAGAGGGAGTATTAAGACGCAGGAAGATTGAAGAAGAGCGGGATGTGGACGTGCTTACGGGATTGTTTAATCGCCGTGGACTAGAGACACAATTGTCCATGTTGTTCCGTGAACCGAAAAAGATGGGACGCGCAGCGTTGGTGATGATAGATGCGGACGGATTAAAGGAAATCAATGATAATTACGGACACGAGTTCGGAGATGTATATTTGAAAAAGATTGCCGGAGTTATCAATAATTTCGGAATTCAGAGTAGCATTGCGGCTCGAATCGGCGGAGATGAGTTTGTTCTGTTCTTATATGAGTATGGTGATGAAGATGAGTTGCTGAATACACTTAAAACCATTGAATACATACAGGGACATAGTACAGCCCGATTAAATGATAATTTGGTAGTGCCGTTACGTTTCTCATTTGGTTACTGTCTTGTATCGGAGGGTATGACTTACGAGGAGACATTTAAAACAGCCGATGAGCGGATGTATGCCGACAAGAGAAAGAGAAAAGTGGAAGCTGCCAAACAGAAGGAAGATGCGTAATAGGCAGGATGCTAAAAAAGATGCAAAAAGGAAACGAGAAATCGTTTCCTTTTTTACTTTATAGGAAACTTGAGAACGAGATTCTTTACCCTAAAACTTTACAGATAACTTGACACTTGTCAAATTATGTGTTATACTGTGCCGGACATCAAGAAAAGGGAGAGTTTGTATCAATTTTTGAAAAGGTGATACAACATATAGGTTATGGAACAAAAAATAGTCAATGAAATACAACAATTAAAAAAGGAAAAGAATGCGATTATCCTGGCTCATTATTATGTGAATGATGAATTGCAGGCGCTGGCGGATTATGTGGGAGATTCCTTTTATCTTGCCAAGGTAGCAAAGGGAACCGATGCGGATGTGCTGGTGTTTTGCGGAGTTTCTTTTATGGGAGAGAGTGCCAAGATGCTGAATCCGGAAAAAACGGTACTGATGCCGGATATCACGGCGGATTGTCCTATGGCCCATATGGCACAGGTGGCGAAAATAAAAGAGATGAGAGAAAAGTACGAGGATTTGGCTGTGGTTTGCTATATCAATTCCACTGCAGAACTGAAAAGTCACAGCGATGTGTGTGTGACATCTTCCAATGCGGTAAATATTGTACGGAAACTTCCGAACAAGAATATTTTCTTTATTCCGGATGTAAATCTGGGGCGTTTTGTGGCGGAGCAGGTGCCGGAGAAGAATGTAATATTAAATGACGGGTATTGTCCGATACATAAAGATATTAATGCAGCAGGGGTACAGGCCCAGAAGGAAAAGTATCCTAAAGCGCTGGTTATGGCACATCCGGAGTGCGAGGAAAGTGTGTTGAAGCTTGCAGACTACATCGGTAGTACAGCTGATATGATTTCCTATGCAAAAGAAAGTGAGTGCAAGGAATTTATTGTATGTACCGAGGAGGGTGTGAACTACCGCTTAAAAGAAGACAACCCTGAGAAGAAGTTTTATTTTGGTGGAGAGTACCTGTGTCGTGACATGAAACTGAATACCTTGGAAAAGGTATTGCATGTATTAAAGACCGGGGAAAACGAAATGATACTTCCGGAAGAAGTGTGTGAACGTGCGGTAAAACCGTTGGATAAGATGCTGGAGCTTGCCAAGTAGGCAGAAAGAAGAGAAAACCATGACGGGAAATAACAACAAAACAGACATTGTAGTAATCGGATGCGGCGTTGCTGGCCTTTATTGTGCCCTGCATTTGCCAAAGGACAGACATATCACTGTAGTTACAAAGGATGAGTTTGAGAGAAGCGATTCCTTTCTTGCACAGGGCGGAATCTGTGTTCTGCGGGATGAAGACGATTACGAGTCGTATTTTAATGACACTATGAAGGCGGGGCATTATGAAAACAATCCCCGTTCGGTAGAACTGATGATTCGTTCTTCCCGGAATGTCATACAGGACTTAATTGACATTGGCGCTGACTTTGAGCGGGATGAAAATGGCTATGTATATACGAGAGAAGGCGCACATTCCAGACCCCGGATTTTGTTCCATGAGGATGAGACGGGCAAAGAGATTACATCTAAGCTTCTTGCAGCGGTACAAAAGTTACCGAATGTGGAATTGGTGGAGCATTATACCATGGTGGATTTGCTGACAAAGGACAATGTTTGCTATGGTATTGTAGGCCATGATAAGGATGGCGTATATTCCACGATTACGGCGGATTACACAGTACTTGCCACCGGTGGAATCGGTGGACTTTATGAGCATTCTACGAATTTCAGACATTTGACGGGAGATGCACTGGCGATTGCCCTTCGGCATGAGATTAAGCTACAGGATATCGATTATGTACAGATTCACCCGACCACCTTGTATCAGGAAACACCGGGACGAAAGTTCCTCATTTCCGAGTCGGTACGGGGCGAAGGTGCTATCTTACTAAATTCCAAGGGAGAACGGTTCGTGGACGAATTGTTGCCGCGGGATGTGGTAACACAGGCAATCCGGAAAGAGATGAAAAAAGAAGGCACCAAGCATGTCTGGTTGTCATTGGCCCCGATACCGGAGGAAGAAATCAGAACCCATTTTCCAAATATTTATGCCAAGTGCATGGAAGCTGGTTACGACATTACGAAGGAGCCGATTCCGGTGGTTCCTGCGCAACATTATTTTATGGGTGGAATTGCAGTAGATGAATACAGCAAAACATCCATGGAACATCTGTATGCAGTAGGAGAGACCGCATGTAACGGTGTACACGGGAAAAACCGTTTGGCAAGTAACTCTCTGCTTGAAAGTCTTGTGTTTGCGAAAAGAGCGGCAAAACAGATCGGGGAAGAGTACCGGGAACTTAAGGAAGGTTGTTTTGAGTTTGCCAAGATTACAGACAAAGCAAACTATACGGATTATGCAAAAAAATATAAAGAAGCAGTGCTTACTGCCATAGAAAAGGAGAAAGATTATCATGAACAGTATCAGTATGATGTTGAACGCAGATGAGTTGATTTTAAGCGCATTAAAAGAGGATGTAAACAGTGAGGATGTGTCCACCAATGCGGTTATGCCGAACTATCAGTTGGGAGAGGTGGAGCTTCTTTGTAAGGAAGACGGTGTCATTGCGGGACTGCCGGTATTTGCCCGTGTATTTGAATTGTTGGACGCCGATACGGAAGTAACTTTATTCGCAAAGGACGGAGATGAAGTAAAGAAGGGACAGAAGTTAGGTGTAATTCGCGGAGATATCCGGGTACTTTTATCCGGTGAGCGCACTGCGTTGAACTATTTACAGCGTATGAGTGGAATTGCCACCTATACCCGTTCCATCGCGGTATTGTTTGAAGGAAGCAAGACCAAGCTTCTGGATACCAGAAAGACGACACCGAATATGCGTATCTTTGAAAAGTACGCAGTAAAAGTTGGTGGTGGTTACAACCACAGATATAACTTAAGCGACGGCGTTCTTCTTAAGGATAATCATATCGGTGCGGCAGGAAGTGTAGCAAAGGCAGTGGAACTGGCAAAGGAATACGCTCCGTTTGTAAGAAAAATCGAGATTGAAGTAGAAAATCTTGACATGTTTAAGGAAGCTCTGGCAGCAGGTGCGGATATTATTATGCTTGATAATATGAGCGTGGAAGATATGCGGGAGGCAGTTTCCCTTGCTCAGGGAAAGGCAGAGATTGAGTGTAGCGGTAACGTGACCAGAGAAAATGTGGAACGTCTCATTGGCATTGGCGTGGATTATATTTCCAGCGGTGCACTGACTCATTCCGCTCCGATTTTGGATCTTTCCTTAAAGAATCTGCATGCAGTGTAAAGGGGGAGCTACATGAAGGGAAAAGAACGAAGAAAGGAAATTGCGGCAATGATTATGGCGGCAGAGGAGCCGGTATCCGGTTCTTTGTTGTCAGAACGCTTTGGGGTGTCCCGTCAGATTATTGTGCAGGACATCGCAATGCTCCGTGCGGAGGGGTATGATGTGCTGTCCACCCACCAGGGCTATGTGATTACCAAGGGTCCGTTTGCGGAACGTGTGTTTAAACTGCGCCATACCAGCGAACAGACGGAAGACGAGCTGACTACCATTGTCAGCCTCGGCGGAACCGTGGTGAATGTGTTTGTCTGGCATAAGGTATACGGAAAAATTGAAGCAGGAATGAATATTTTTTCGGAACGGGGCATTGCACAGTTTATGGACGGAATCAAAAGCGGAAAGTCTAAGGAACTGATGCACATAACCGAAGGCTATCATTACCATACGGTGCGGGCGGATTCCGAGAAAACCTTAGATGAGATAGAGGTTGCACTGGACAAAAAAGCCTACATTGTGCCTGAAATAATGTAAAAGAATACTTGCATTTTTTTACATTTCTTTTATAATAGAAGTAGAGAAGTTTTCGAACCTTACATAGTATTTGTAAAATTCGGATTGTTGCGAAAGCAGCAGAAGGGGGAACATATGAAGTGTCCGTTTTGCGGAAAAGAAAATACAAGAGTAATTGATTCCAGACCGGCAGACGACGGAGGTTCTATTCGTAGAAGACGTCAGTGTGATGAGTGCGGGAAGCGTTTTACTACCTACGAGAAGGTAGAGACCATTCCGCTTGTTGTAATCAAGAAGGACAACATCAGAGAGCCGTACGATCGTGCGAAGATAGAGTCCGGAGTATTCCGTTCCTGTCATAAGCGTCCGATTTCCGTTGACCAGATTTCTTCTTTGGTGGATGAAATCGAAACGATTATTTTCGGCTTAGAGGAGAAGGAAATTCCGAGTAGCAAAATCGGTGAAATTGTAATGGATAAGTTAAAGGATCTGGATGCGGTGGCTTATGTGCGCTTTGCTTCCGTTTATCGTGAGTTCAAGGACGTAAATACCTTTATGCACGAGATTAAGAAGATTCTTGACGCAAAATAAGACAGTTCTTTCGTCGGGTGAACGACAGTAAGTGCAATGGATACATGCCCTTGTTGCAAGGGAAAGGAATGTCATGTTAGGAAAAGTATACTCTGCGGCGGTTTACGGAATCGATGCGGAGTTGATTACGGCAGAAGTCGATATCAAAGACGGTCTGCCGTGTTTTTCCATGGTCGGAGCTCTTGCCTGTGAGACCAGGGAAGCAAAAGAACGGGTGCGTATCGCACTGGAGAATTCAGGCTATCGTCTGCCGGTGAAACGGATTACGGTAAATCTTTCACCGGCAGATATCAGAAAAGAAGGGACATCCTTCGATCTTTCTATCGCAATTGCGATTCTAACCGCTTTCGGTTATGTTTCAGAAACGTCAATGGAAAACAGTATGTTTATGGGAGAACTATGCCTGGACGGGACATTAAATCCGGTTCCGGGGATATTGCCTGCTGCATGCCTGGCAAACGAAAAGAAGTTTTTGCAGATGTTTGTCCCAAAGGAGAACGTAAAAGAAGCATCTGCTGTGGGAAACATGTTTGTTTATGGTGTAAGTTCATTGCGGGAAGTGGTGGAGGTTTTAAACGGAAACGGAGACATTCTGCCCTATGTATACGAAAAAGAAGAGTCGCCTGATACATCTTCTTTTGATTTTTCCCAGGTACAGGGACAGCGTATGGCCAAACGGGCATTGGAGATTGCGGCGGCAGGGCGCCATAATGTTTTGATGATTGGCCCACCCGGGACCGGAAAGACGATGTTAGCAAAACGGATTCCGTCCATTCTTCCTGCGTTAAGCTATGAAGATAGCTTAGAGTTATCAAAAATATACAGTGTGGCGGGAAAATTAAAAGGAAAGCATCTGATTACCATTCCACCTTATCAGGCGCCCCATCATACCATAACCCAGTCGGCCCTGGCCGGTGGCGGAAAAAGAGCTACGCCGGGACTGATTAGTCTGGCACACAAGGGCGTGTTGTTTTTGGATGAGTTTCCGGAATTTCGCAGGGAAACCATTGAGATTTTACGGCAACCACTGGAAGAACGAAAAATAACCGTGACAAGATTCGATGCAAGTTACGAGTATCCGGCAGGCGGAATGCTGGTTGCTGCAATGAACCCCTGCGGCTGCGGATTTTATCCGGACAGGAGCCGCTGTAACTGCTCTGACACCCAGATTAAACGTTATCTTGGAAAAATCAGCAGACCGCTTTTGGAACGCATGGATATCTGTCTTGAGGTTATGCCGGTACAATTATCGGAGTTAAAGGAGGAACGACCGCAGGAGAGCTCAGCAAGTATCAAGCAGCGTGTTGAGACTGCTGTGCAGATTCAAAAGGAACGATACAAAGGTCTTTCGATGTCCTTTAATTCGGAACTGTCAGGCAATGATATAAAGAAGTACTGTGTTCTGACAGATGGAGCAAAACGTAGAATAGAAGATGCCTTTGAACGATTGCGGTTAAGTGCCCGTTCCTATCATCGAATATTGAAAACAGCCCGTACCATAGCAGATTTAGCAAAAGAAGAGTTGATTGATGAAATACACATAACGGAAGCTCTGACTTACAGAGAGCCTGACAGGAAATATTGGGGGGAATAACAAATGAAGGAAGATAAACATATCTGGTGGAATGGATTGGCACATTTTTGCATTTCACCGAAAAAAACGGATGCCATACTGACCTATTTTGAAACACCGAAAAATGCATTGACGGCGTCCGAGAAGGATTGGTCGGATTTTTATGGTCTGGCGGAGGTATTCGGGTTTACGGAGGAAGAGAAAGCACGGATTGCCGCTTGTCGAAAAAGAGACCATGAAGAGACATATAATATGATTAAAAGCAGAGGAATCGGGTTTGTTACACAAGAGGATGCGTGTTATCCGGAAAAGATGAAAATGATTTTTTCCGCACCCCGTTTCTTCTATTATAAGGGAGAACTTCCGAAGGGAAAGAATATAGCAATCATCGGCGCGAGAAATTGTTCCGGATACGGAAGTCGAATGGCCTTTCAAATAGCAAAAGAACTGTCAGAGTCCGGTGTTGGAATTATTTCAGGTCTTGCTTACGGCGTTGACAGGGCTGCCCATGACGGAGCTTTGGCGGGGCAAGGCGTCACCTATGGGATCATGGGATGTGGTATAGATATATGCTACCCGAAATGCCACCAACCGGTGTATGACAAGATGTGCGAAACCGGAGGGGGAGTTATTTCGGAGTATCCGCCGGGAATACAGCCCTTATCCTGGTTTTTCCCCCAGAGAAATCGTATTATTGCTGCGTTGTCCGACGGAATACTGGTGACGGAAGCCCGGAAAAAGAGCGGAACACTGATTACAGTTTCCTTTGGTTTGGAATACGGAAAAGCCATATATGCAGTTCCGGGAAGGGCGGACGATGTATTGAGTGAAGGATGCAATCATCTGATTAAAGAGGGTGCAAAACCTGTGGTAACGGTAGAGGATATTTTGGAGGATATCATAGAATATCCGGGTAAAAAAAAGAAAGCAAAAAAGTGTTCTGTACCATTGCCCGAGACAGAACAAAAGGTGTTCAGGTGTTTAAAGTATCATCCGAAGCACATAGAGTTTCTTTTGGCGGAAACAGGACTGGATTATACGGGATTATTGACAGCACTTGAATCATTGCAATCGAAAGGTTTGATTACACGACACGGACAAGGATATTATGAGATGTTGTGAAAAATACTTATAAATATAAGAAATAGAGGGGAAAATGTTAATAATTTCTAATTTTTTAAAAATAAGGCTTGCATCAAACGAAAAAATAGTGTATGCTAAAGTTCGTTTGATGCCGAAAAGGCAGAGTCTTATTGAAAGGTAAGGTTGGGGAATGGCGAAGAATTTACTTATTGTGGAGTCTCCTGCAAAAGCGAAAACCATAAAAAAGTTTTTGGGAACCAATTATGAAGTAATTGCATCCAACGGACATGTGAGAGACATCCCAAAGAGCCGAATGGGGATTGATGTTGATAATGATTATGAACCGAGATATATTACAATTCGGGGAAAAGGCGATATTTTAGCAAAGCTGCGGAAAGAAGTGAAAAAAGCAGATAAAGTTTATCTGGCTACGGACCCTGACCGGGAAGGTGAGGCAATCAGCTGGCACTTGGCAGAAGCTCTTAAGATTCCGCAGAATGAAGTGAAACGTATTACATTTAATGAAATCACCAAAAATGCAATTCGCAATTCCATAAAGGATGCCAGAGGAATTGATATGAATCTGGTAGATGCACAGCAGGCAAGAAGAATTCTTGACCGTATGATCGGCTATCGTATCAGTCCGCTTTTATGGGAGAAGGTAAAGCGTGGTTTAAGTGCCGGTCGGGTACAGTCGGTAGCACTTCGCATTATTTGTGACAGAGAAGCGGAGATTGATGCATTTGTACCGCAGGAATATTGGTCCCTGGATGCGGATTTTTCCGTAAAAGGGATGAAAAAGCCGTTCCGTGCCAAGTTTTATGGTTCGGAAAACAAACGAATCAATATTTCTTCAGAAAAAGAAGTAAATGAGATTATGTCCGCAGTAAAAGATAAGAAGTTTACTGTGTCTGAGATAAAGATGGGTGAAAGAAGACGTCAGCCGGCACCGCCGTTTACGACCAGTACTTTGCAGCAGGAAGCGGCAAAGGCACTCAATTTTTCCACCCAGAAGACCATGCGTCTTGCGCAGCAGTTGTACGAAGGCGTGGATGTGAAGGGGTACGGAACCGTAGGTTTGATTTCTTACCTGCGTACGGATTCCATCCGTGTATCGGAAGAGGCAGATGCAGCAGCAAAGCAGTACGTAGCGGAAAACTACGGAAATGAGTTTGTAATAGAAACCGAGCAGAAGAAGTCAGACAAAAAGAAGATTCAGGATGCACACGAAGCAATTCGTCCTACGTATGTTGATATTACGCCGGCAAAGGCAAAGGATTCTTTATCCAGAGACTTGTTCCGTTTGTACCAGTTGATTTGGAAGCGTTTTATTGCAAGCCGTATGCAGGCAGCAAAATACGAGACGGCTTCCGTAAAATTGGATTGCAACGGATATCGTTTTACTGCAACTACTTCCGAGTTGGTATTTGACGGATTTTTAGCGGTATATTGTCCGGAAGAGGAAGAAGAAACGGATGAGGTAAAGGGCGGATTTTTAAAGAACCTTACCAAAGAGTCCGAGATTCACATGGAAGAAATGTTGCCGACACGGCATTTTACAGTTCCGCCGGCTCATTATACGGAAGCATCTCTGGTTAAGACGCTGGAAGAACTGGGAATCGGTCGTCCGAGTACCTATGCGCCGACCATTACCACGATTTTGGCAAGAAGATATGTGGCAAAGGAAAATAAGAATCTGTATGTGACGGAAATCGGAGAAGCGGTAAACCGGATTATGTGTCAGGCCTTTTGTTCCATTGTAGACGTGAATTTCACCGCAACAATGGAAGCGCTGTTGGATGCGGTTGAGGTAGGAGATGTAAACTGGAAAACCATTGTCAGAAATTTCTATCCTGACTTGGAAGAATCTTTGGCAAATGCGGAAAAGGAACTGGAGAACATCGAAATCGAAGACGAATTGTCCGATGAGGTGTGCGATGTTTGCGGCAAGCAGATGGTAATAAAGTATGGCCCACACGGAAAATTCCTTGCCTGTCCGGGATTCCCGGAATGCCGAAATACCAAGCCATATCTGGAAAAAATCGGTGTAGCCTGTCCTGTGTGCGGAAAAGATGTGGTTGTCCGCAAAACAAAGAAGGGCAGACGGTATTATGGATGTGTATCGAACCCGGAGTGTGAATTCATGGCATGGCAAAAGCCTTCCGGAAAAAAGTGTCCACAGTGCGGTGGTGTGTTGCTTGAAAAAGGAAACAAGCTGGCCTGTGCATCGGAAGAGTGTGGTTATGTAGAAACAATAAAAAAGTAACTGATTATTGTCTTTTTTTCTGAAAAATTGCATATAGTGTGTTAATTAAAGGAATTACACTTGATTTTTTGAAAAAACTATGATAGTATTAAAACAAACAGATAACGTATCGGATATGATTGGCAGTTTATTTGCCGGAAAGGAGTTACCGTGAGCGTACAGTTATTGGATAAGACCAGGAAGATTAATAATCTTTTACACAACAATACTTCTCATAAGGTTGTGTTTAATGATATTTGTCAGGTTCT
Source organism: Lachnospiraceae bacterium (assembly GCA_045587325.1). GTDB lineage: Bacteria > Bacillota > Clostridia > Lachnospirales > Lachnospiraceae > SIG307. The sequence goes on from JAZNBY010000040.1 coordinate 13,113, forward strand.
TGGTGAAATTTTGGAGTCTAACATTTTGGTTATCAGCAAAAAGGGAAAAGTTCTCGGTATCAAAAACAGAAATGATGTGGAGACAATCGGAGAATTAATTAAGGATTCGGTTGGCGGATATATTGACGGAATGTTAAATGAGCGTCTTTTAAATATTCTTTCCACGAAAGAGAATGTGAACTTAGAGACACTTGGATTTTCTTTCCCTGAGGTAGAAAAGAATCAGGCAATAATTTTGCCGATTGATATTGCGGGAGAACGTTTGGGAACCTTGTTCATTTACAAGAAGGGTAGTGCTTATTCCATAGATGATATTATTCTCAGTGAATACGGAACTACGGTAGTGGGACTTGAAATGATGCGTTCTGTAAACGAGGAGAATGCTGAAGAGAATCGTAAGGTTCAGATTGTACGTTCTGCCATCAGTACCCTGTCCTTCTCTGAGCTGGAAGCAATTACCCACATCTTTAACGAATTGGAAGGGAACGAAGGCATTCTTGTTGCCAGCAAGATTGCAGATCGTGTCGGAATTACCCGTTCTGTTATTGTAAATGCACTTCGTAAGTTTGAGAGTGCGGGAGTTATTGAGTCCCGTTCTTCCGGTATGAAGGGTACTTATATCAAGGTATTGAACGATGTTATCTTTGATGAGTTAAAGAAACTGTAAGAATTAAAATCAAATATTGATAGGCCGGGACGGAGTTTCGGCTGATAAGAAAAGGATTTTGAGCCATTCAAAATCCTTTTTTGTTTGTTGGGAATATACCACAAAAACACTACTTCTAGTATTTTTTGACTAAAAATGAGGAAAATCGTAAATACATCTTGTGTTTTTACAAAAGTTCGATATAATAGTATTGAAAGGAAGTGTATCCAATGATAGGTTCTGATGCTTTTAGCTTTGTAAATGTGCTGGATAAGGCGGCTGATGCCTCCTGGAAGCGCAATGAAGTAATTGCAAATAATATTGCAAATGTAGATACTCCGAATTTTAAACGGAGCGATGTGACCTTTGAAACATATCTGGCCAATGAATTGACCGGACGGGATGCTCTGTCCAAAAAGGTAAAAGGGATGGATTTATCCAAGCTCGGTTCCACCACTTATTTGGATCATTCTACGTTGGATTACCGTAAAGACGGAAATAACGTGGACATTGATACGGAATCCGCATATCTTGCCGACAATCAGTTAAAGTACTATGCATTGTTGGATTCCATGACACAGGAGTTTTCGCGGATTCGTTCCGTGTTACAGCGATAGTTTAATTATTTAGATAACCATACAACAGACAGGCGTGATGTATGGCTGTTTGCCATACGGAAAGGAGGTACCCCATGTCATTAATGGGAGCTTTAAATGTCAGTGCCAGCGGTATGTCGGCACAGCGTACCAGAATGGATATCATTTCGCAAAATATTGCGAATGTGAATACGACAAGAGATGAAAACGGAGACGTGTATCGCCGTCAGACGGTGGTGTTTGCGGAAAAGAACGATTCCAATTTCGAATCTATTTTAACTGCAATGCGGACCGGTGTTGACAGAAAGACAGATCCGCTGGGTGACGGTGTAAAGATTACCGGCATTGCTGAGGATCATGTGACACCGATGAAGATGGTGTATGATCCGGCACATCCGGATGCGGATGAAGACGGTTACGTTACTATGCCGAATGTAAACACAGTAACGGAAATGACCAACTTAATTGATGCGACACGTTCTTTTGAAGCAAATGTAACAGCGTTTAATGCTACAAAGAATATGGCATTAAAGGGCCTGGAAATCGGTAAGTAATCCGGAGAAAGGATGAGGTTCCATGAGTTTAATAGCACCGATTAATAAAATTCAAGGTGTAACTTCCAATATACCGGGAGTGACGGCCACAGAAAAGACAGAGAACGGTTCTGCGTTCGAAGCGATTTACCAGTCCGCCATCGGATTACTGGAGGAAACAAACCGGTATACCCATGAGGCGGAAGAAGCGCAGATGTCCTACATGCTTGGTCTGAATGACAACGTTCACGATTTGCTTATTGCACAGAACAAGGCAAATCTTTCATTGCAGTATACGGTAGCCATCCGGAACGGCGTATTGGATGCGTATAGAGAATTAATGCAGATGCAGTTTTAGATGTAGTTAAATACTTTCGTACAAAGGAGCAGCAGTTATGAAGGAAAGGATAAAACAACTTCCGAAACGGTTGTTGGAGATTTGGAATAAGTATACAAGCAAGCAAAAGACAATCATTATCAGTGTGGTTTCTGCTGTAGTGTTGGCTCTTGTTATACTTATTGTGCTTTTAAGCAGAACAAAATATGTAATGCTGTCTACCTTTGATTCCACGAAGGTGGCCACCGGCGTGGTTCAGCTCCTGGACGATAACGGAATCAAAAACAGGTTGTTGGATGATGAACTGACGGTAGAGGTTGACCGGAAGAAGCAGACGGATGCCATTGTACTGGTGTCCCAGAGTGATTTAGAACAGACAGGGTTTGGAATCGATGACTTATTAAATACCAGCATCAGTACCACCAGCGGAGAACGTCTCACACGATCCCACTTGTATTTGCAGTCCAATTTAAAGAGTGAAATTGAGAAAATGCAGGGCGTAGAGCATGCTACCATTAACTATGTGGCACAGGACTCTTCCACCTCTATACTGACGGGAAAGAAAGACACCCCTGCCAGTGTATTTCTTACGGTAAATGATGAATTTGACGAGAAGACTACACCGGAGTCTGTTGCGGTGTTGGTGGCGTATGCATTGGGGAATGCCACAACGGAAGAGATTCGTGTGGTAAACCAACGCGGTGTAATCCTATATGACGGTCCGAAGCCGGAGGATGAAGAGCCGACCCAGGACGAGATTACGAAATATAAAAATGATATTAACGAAGCATACAAGCGCATTGTATATGCGGGATTTGTGGCAAACGGATATGAGATTACGGAAGTTATGCCGGATATTACCGTAAACATGGATAAGAGAGAAACTTACACCGAACGGCGCTATCCGGATAATCCGGAGGCAGACCAGGGTTATTATTCCCATTACGAATCTTATTCCGCTACGGGTGTAACCGGAAACGGAGATATCCCGGGAACCGATTCCAACGATGAGGTGGACTATTATATTACAGGACAGTTAGGCGGCAGTTCCTCCGTGGATTCGGAAAAAATAGATTATGTACTCAATTTGCAGATTACCAATGAAATATATGAAACCGGCGTAGTAGACAAAGATGATTCTATGGTGGCTGTTGTGGCGACCCGGATTATTGAACGTACGGAAGAAGAACTTGAACTGGAAGGACTTTTGTCGGAAGACATGACCTACGAACAGTTTAAGCTTTTGTACAAAGAACCGACCCAGACCACACCGTCCGATGATTTGTATGAAATGACGGCGAAGGCAACCGGTATTCCGAGGGAAAATATCCATATTATTACTTATGATCAGTATAAATTTGTAGAAATCGAAGAAGAACCGGTGGATTGGGAGTTTATTCTTACCATTGTACTGGCAGTATTACTCCTTGCATTCCTTGCATATGTGGTATTCCGCGGTATGTCTCCGGTAGAAGTGACGGAAGTGGAGCCGGAGCTCAATTATTCGGAAATTCTTGCGGAGCATGGAAACAATGCATCCTTAGAGGATGTTGAATTCGGCGAGAAGTCGGAAACCAGAATACTGATTGAAAAATTCTTTGATGAAAATCCGGAATCCGTGGCAATGTTGTTGCGGGCATGGTTAAATGAGGACTATTAAAGACGAAAGGGGGAAATGGTATGGCAAGCAGATCACTTGATTTGAATGGAATACAAAAAGCATCCATTTTGTTTATTGTAGTAGGCCCGGAGCGTGCGTCCAAGGTGTTTAAGTTTTTAAAAGAAGACGAAGTGGAACAACTTACACTTGAAATAGCCAATACGAAAAACGTTACCCCATCGGTAAAGGATGAGGTGCTGGATGAGTTTTACGAAGTATGTCTTGCCCAGCAGTATGTTACCGAAGGTGGTATCAGCTATGCAAATGATTTGTTGGAGAAATCTTTCGGTGCCGAAAAGGCAAAGGAGATTATCGGCAAACTTACCGATTCCCTGCAGGTACGTCCGTTTGAGTTTGTCCGTAAGACAGACCCGAGCCAGTTACTTAACTTTATCCAGGATGAAAATTCCCAGACCATTGCACTTATTTTGTCCTACTTATCTGCCAGCCAGGCGGCGACCATCGTCAGTGCATTGTCTCCGGATAAGCAGGCAGATGTTGCAAAGCGTATTGCCCAGATGGACCGTACATCGCCGGATACCATTCGCGACGTAGAGCATGTATTGGAACGTAAGCTGGCATCCTTGGTAAATCAGGATTACACCATTGCCGGTGGTGTAGATGCTATCGTAGAGATTTTGAATACCGTAGACCGAGGCACGGAAAAGCACATTATGGAAACCCTCGAAATCGAAGAGCCGGAGCTTGCAGACGAGATCAGAAGAAAGATGTTTGTGTTCGAAGATATCCTTTCCCTCGACGATCGTTCCATTCAGCGTGTACTGCGTGAGGTGGATAATAATGAGCTTGCTACGGCACTTAAGAGTGCAAACGAAGAAGTGCAGACCGTTATCTTCAATAACCTGTCCAAACGTCTTGTTGCAATGATTAAGGATGATATGGACTTCATGGGTCCGGTTCGTTTGAAGGATGTTGAAGAAGCACAGCAGAAGATTGTTAATATTATTCGTAAGTTAGAAGACTCCGGAGAAATTGTTATTTCCAGAGGCGGAGGTGACGAGATCGTTGTCTAATATGATAAAGGCGTACTCGGTGCGCTACAAAGAAGAAATGCGTGTCGTGGATGTAACGGAACGCGAAGAAGTGATACAGGCGAAAGTGGCGGAAGCTTTATCCGGGCCTTCCTTTGTAGGCGGACTTCGTGCTATTGCACTGGAAGCCGAAGAAGGGGAGTCTTTTTCAGATGAAATGGCGGAGGATAATGAGTTTATTCTGGAAACAGAGGATGAAGAAGGCCAGGTACACAGAACCATTGACCGGGCAGCCATGGAAGCATGGAAGGAAGAAGAGCGGGAGAAGATGAAAACAGAGCTGTTAGAAGCAGAGAAGGTCGCTCTTCGAATTGAAATGGAAAAAGCAATCCGTACCCAGGCTGATGTAATTTTGGAGCAGGCAAGAGCTCAGGGGGAGCAGCTTAAGGTAAAATCAAAGCTGGCGGCGGAAGCGGAAAAGTTAGAATTGTTTGAGGCGGCAAAAAAAGAAGGCTATGAACAGGGACAACTTATGCTGCAGCAGGAACTGGAACGTATGGAAGCTTCTTATGTGGAAAAAGAACAGCAGTTACTTGCGGAGTATGAAACTAAGGCGCAGGAACTGGAACCAAAGGCAACAGAAGTAATCATTGGTCTTTTAAAGGGGCTTTCCGGCGTATGCCTGGAAAGCAAAAAGGGAATTGTTTCTTATTTGGTTTCCAACGCATTAAGTGATGCGGATCGAAGTACCACTTTTCTGATAAAGACTTCCAAGGATGATTTTGAGGAAGTCAAAGCATCGGCAGAAAAGTTCCGTAATTTATTTGACAGAGAAGTTACATTGGAGATTGTACAGGATTCCCTGCTACATAAGGGAGAATGTATGATAGAGACGGATACCAATATTATAGATTGCAGTTTGGGAACACAGCTGGAGGGCCTGATAGAGGACATCCGGCTGTTAAGTGTACAAGAAAGGGTGTAACCATGGCGTTTTCAACCGAGAGTTTTTTGCGACTGCAGGAGCGGTCATATGTAAAAAAATATGGCAAAGTCGTAAAAATTGTCGGTTTGACGATTGAGTCTTTGGGACCGGAGGCAAAACTGGGGGATGTTTGTACCATCACTTCAACAGACAAGATGCGGCAGATTCGGGCAGAGGTGGTAGGCTTCCGTGACAATCGAGTGTTACTGACTCCTTACGAAGAAGTATCGGGCATCGGTATCGGAGACAGCGTGGAATTATGTTCTGAAGCATTAAAGGTGCCGGTAGGAGAGGAATTGCTTGGTATGGCACTGGATGGTCTTGGACGTCCGCTTGACGGCTCAGAACTTATGGCTTCTCAGTACTATGAAGTAAATTCCACACCGCCGGATCCGATGGACAGAGTCCTGATTCGGGATGTATTGCCTCTTGGAGTAAAAGCCATTGACGGTCTTTTGACCCTTGGTAAAGGGCAACGTATCGGTATATTTGCCGGTTCCGGTGTAGGAAAAAGTACACTGCTTGGCATGATTGCGCGAAATACAAAGGCAGATATTAATGTTATCGCACTGATCGGAGAGCGAGGCAGGGAAGTAAAAGAATTTATAGAAAATGACTTGGGTGAGGAAGGCATGCGGCGGTCGGTTCTTGTAATTGCCACCTCCGATAAACCTGCTTTGATACGGAAAAAGGCTGCACAGACAGCTACAGCCATTGCGGAATATTTCAGAGACCAGGGGAAAGACGTTTTACTGATGTTAGACAACCTGACCCGTTTTTCCATGGCACAAAGAGAAATCGGTCTGGCGGCAGGAGAACCGCCGGTATCCAGGGGATATCCGCCAAGTGTGTATGCAGAGATGCCGAAACTTCTGGAACGGGCCGGAAACGGTGCAGTAGGTTCCATTACCGGTATTTATACCGTATTGGTAGACGGTGACGATTTTAATGAGCCGATATCCGATACGGCAAGAGGTATTCTGGACGGTCATATTATTTTATCCAGAAAGCTGGGGCATAAAAATCATTACCCGGCTATCGATGTACTGCAGAGTATTTCCCGAGTCATGAGTGCGGTGGCATCCAAGGAACATAAGCAACTGGCCAGTAAACTTAAGAGTACCCTTGCAACCTACACGGATGCGGAGGATTTGATTAACATCGGTGCCTATAAGCCGGGTTCCAATCCGGAAATTGACGAAGCTATCCGAAAGAACGGAGCCATTAATGCGTTTTTGTGTCAGGCAACGGATGAGAAGTTTACGTTTGAAGAGACCGTAATGCAGTTAAAAGACATTTTTGATGAGGCTAACGCTTGATTTTATAGAGGAAGGGAGTGTAGTGGATGAAAAAGTTTCGATATTCCATGCAAAGCCTTCTGGTAATCAAACAAAAGTTAGAGGATCAGGCCAAAGCTGCTTTTTCTGTAGCGCAGCAAAGATTGAACGAAGAAGAGGAGCGTCTTGTTTTTCTTGAACGGAAAAGAGAAGCTTATTTGGAAGAAAAACGTAGAGTGATGGCAGGAAAGCTGGATGTGCCAAAGTTAAACCGGCTACAGTCCGCAGTAGAAAATATGGATGAACAGATTGTTCATCAAAAGCAGGCAATCAGAAAAGCGGAACTGGCACTCAAAGCAGCGCAGGAGCGTCTTGTGGAGAGTATGATGGAACGAAAGACGCAGGAACGGCTCAGAGAGAATGCGTTTGAAGTATATCGTCAGGAAATGAACGCGGAAGAACAAAAGGAAATTGATGAACGTACAAGCTTTCAGTACGGCGTAAGGGATACGGAGGAAGCATAATGGCAAAAAAAGACCGTGTGAACAGAGGAACAGACGAAAAGAAGGGCGGCGGAGCACTGACTGCTCTTGTTGTTGCGCTTATTATCGTAATCTGGATTGCGATTTTTGCTCTGTTAATTAACCTGGATGTAGGAGGAATCGGAACAGCACTCCGTCCGGTGTTAAAGGATGTTCCGCTTGTGAATAAGATATTACCGCCGGTTTCGGACGAGGAGTTGGCCTGGGAGAATGATTTGGCCTATAAAGATATCATAGAAGCAAATCAACGTATTAAGGAATTGGAGATTTTGGTCGATAAATTAACTATAGAGGGTGAAGATAAGGATGACGAGATTGCTGCTCTTACCGCACAGGTAAACCGGCTAAAGGAAGTCGAGAAAAAAATGGCGGAATTCGAGGACCGGGTATACGAATTCGATAAACAAATCGTGTTCGGTGAAAATGCCCCTTCCATAGAAGAATACATAGAGTGGTACGAGACCATTTCACCGGAGAATGCGGAACGCATTTACGAGATGGCCATCCAGAAGGAAGCGTACAATGCCACCATTAGGGAAAAGGCAGAGTATTACGAGAAGATGAAGGCGTCTGCTGCGGCAGAAGTGTTTGAGAACATGACCGCGGATTTGGAGTATGTATGTAAGATGTTGTATTGCATGAAAGCGGCTTCTGTTTCGGATATTCTGGCAAGTATGGATCCGTTGTATGCGGCAAAGGTAACCAGAAAGATGAAGGAGATGGACGAAGCACGGTTTGACGATTGGGTGCTTACGGATTAAGTAAGAGAAATCCCCGCAAGGGTTTCTATAAATTTTGAAGAAAGGAGGAAGTAAATGACAGCACAGGGTATTATGAGCGGTGCTGGTTCGGCGATGAATGCCATGTTTTCCGGATTTCCTGCTGTAGGCGGTTCCGTTATGGGAATGCAGGAAAGTACTTTTGAACAGTTCATGGAGACGTCAAAAGGCGGAGATAAAGAGACTTCTGTTACGCCTACTGTTACAAAAAGCGTAAGAAAAGAGTTTGCAAAGCCAACTGACGTGAAAGAACAGGCAAAAGCAATGTTTACCGAAAAAAGCGGTGCAAAGGATATGAAGCCGGTTACGGAAGATGTAACGGAAGTTACACCGGAAGAAACAGAAGCGGTTTCCACGTTGCTTGTACAGGTACAACAGGTAGTATGCGAAACACTTGGCATTACAAACGAACAGCTTACTGCAGCAATGGAAGAGCTTGGTTTACAGGAAACGGATTTGCTCGACAGAAACAATCTTCAACAGATTTTTCTTCAGTTCAACCAGGCAGAACCTACCGAGTTTCTGACAAACGAAGCATTGTTTCAGCAGTTTAATCAGTTGATGCAGACTGTAGAACAAATGGTAGAAGAGTCAGGAATTGCTCCGGAGGAGTTAAAGACCGTACTTGCGGCCCTTGAAGAAGCAGAACAGATGGTTACGGCAGAGTTTGATACCGAAACCGTAATGTTTGAGGAAGAGGTGCCGGAAGAGGGTGCTGAGGAGTTACCGGAGTCTATGACGGTAACCGACGGAACTACCGATAGCGAGGTGTCCGTAAGTGAAGCACGGACGGATTCATCCGAGACCGGAGAGGAACAGCATTTGGCGAAAGCAAAGAGCGACGGAGATACCACCATTATCTCGTCGGAAGCAGATGCCGATGTGAGAAATGTATTTATTGACGCCCTTGCAAGTCAGGGAGTAAACGAGACCGGAACGGCGGCACTGGAAGCAGCAGCCCAGGTGAGAGAGATTGCAAACCAGATTATGGAGCACATTAAAATCACCATTCGTCCGGAGCAGACCAATATGGAGCTTCAGTTAAATCCGGAGCATCTAGGCAGAGTCAATCTTACCATTACCGAAAAGGAAGGTATGATGACCGCACAGTTTACCACCCAGACAGAAGTGGCAAAAGAAGCAATTGAGAGTCAGATGGCGGCGCTCAGAGAGTCTTTACAGAATCAGGGAATCAAAGTAGAGGCAATCGAGGTAACGGTTTCCGAATTCGGATTTGAGCGGAACGAAGAACACGGTCAGAGAGGAAACGGCGAGCCGGAAAAGAGAAGGAAGTCCGGAACATTCCGAGTGGAAGAGCCGGAAGAAACCACACCGCAGATGACAGAGTATTTAAACGTAACCGACAGTAGCGTGGATTATTCGGCGTAAGAAAGGATAAGAGTATGGCATTAATTCAATCGGTAAAAGACGGAACAATCGAAAATACCGCAATCGAGAGTACCAAAAAGGAGACCAAAGGTACATCGGAATTGGGAAAAGATGCATTCTTACAGCTTTTGGTCGCTCAGATGAAATACCAGGATCCGTTAAATCCTACATCGGATACGGAATACATTGCTCAGCTCGCACAGTTCTCACAGTTGGAGCAGATGCAGAATCTTGCAAAGACAAACGAGAATACGCAGATGTTCTCCTTGGTAGGAAAAGAAGTGTGTGTATCTGCCGAGAATTCGGACGGAACACTTTCTTACAAGCAGGGCACAGTATCTGCAGTAACGGTAAGCGGCGGAAAGGCTTACTTGACGGTAGACGGTGCACTGTACGATTCGGAACATTTGGTAGATGTTTACGAAAACGGTTTCTTATTGGAACAGAAGATGCCGACCATGGCATCCGGATATTTTGCTTATGACGGCAGCTCACCGAAAAATTATTCCTTTGAGGTTGACTTTGGTAAGGATGAGGCAAAAGCAACGGAAATCGCTGTTATCGTAGACGGAACACAAATTATTAATCCGGAGTACATAAGAAAGAATGAAGACTACTATACCATCAATCAGGATGTATTCCATCAGTTGACACCGGGCAAGCATAGTATCTCCATTATGTTTAACAATGACCCGTACTATACAACGAAGGAAGATGTGATTGTGGTAGATGTTATCAATTCCGAACCGAAAGTGGATACGGATGTATTCATAAAAGACAATCCGGTGGGTTCCACGGAACAGGAAGAAACAAAGAGCGAATCAGAATCGTAAGATGGCATGAAACATCGTAACCGAATCACGGATGATTACGCAACTTGCGTACAGTAAAGAAGGGAAGCTTATGAATCAGTTACAGAACGGTCGGTTTGTATCGATAGAACAGATGACAAATCAGTATCTGGATACTGCCGGTAAGAAGAAAACAGCAAGTATTCCCCAACCTACAGGCGCAACATTTCAACAGATATTGGAACAAAAGCAGGCACAGTCCACGGAGCTTCGTTTTTCCAAACATGCAAATGAGCGACTTGCCAGTCGGAACATCCAATTATCTACGGAGCAGAGAGAGCGCCTTAGCGGCGGAGTCGAGAAAGCTTCGCAAAAGGGAATCAGAGATTCACTGGTCATGGTGGATAATATGGCGTTTATCGTGAATGTCACGAACCGCACGGTGATTACGGCCGTAGGTGAGGGCGACGATAAGATATTTACCAACATAGACGGTGCGATTATTACTTAACTGCCGGACCTGATTAGGAGGCAGTATTCCCCGGAATGACAGAAGGGGAATCATTAAAGGAGGTCATGTACTATGTTAAGATCACTTTATTCCGGAGTATCCGGTATGAAGGTTCATCAGTCGAAAATGGATGTCATCGGTAATAATATTGCCAATGTAAATACCGTTGGATTCAAGTCCAGCCAGGTAACCTTTTCGGACGTATTATATCAGACATCGGCGGCAGCATCCGGCCCGGATGAAAACACGGGACGTGCCGGTGTAAACCCGAAGCAGATCGGTCTCGGTGCAAACTTTGCGTCGGTAAAAACCACCATGGATTCTACCGGCGGTTCCCAGAGAACCGACAACCCGTTTGACCTTATGATTGAAGGAGACGGATTTTTCATTGTAAACAACGGTACCTCCAATTTGTTTACCAAGGCCGGTTCTTTTACCTTGGATGCAAACGGTACGTTGTGTACTGCATCCGGCTATAGTGTTATGGGATGGCAGGTTGATTCGAACAATCCGACACAGATCAAAGCGGATACGGTTTCTGCGTTACATATCATGAGTGC
>JAZNBY010000041.1:0-35296 GCA_045587325.1 Lachnospiraceae bacterium
AGTGACCGCATATTTTATTATGGGTAGAAGTGAGAACAGCAGAAATCGTGTATTTGTTACCGAAGGCGAAGGCATCCGCACGGAAGCGTTCGATCCGAGCAAGTTAAGTGATCCGAGCTTAATTATTTATGCACCGGTACGTGTTCTTGGAAATAAGACCATCGTTACCAACGGAGATCAGACGGATACCATTTATGAGTTAATGGATAAGCAGCAGACCTTTGAGCAGGCACTCCGTACCAGAGAGTTCGAGCCGGATGCACCGAACTATACTCCTCGTATTTCCGGTATTTTACATACGGGGGCAGGCGCATTTAACTATGCAATGTCCATTTTAAAGAGCAACAATGGCGATCCGAGCTGTTGTAATCGCTTTACCTTTGCATACAATGACCCGAAGGCTGGAGAAGGACGTTTCATTCACACCTACATGGGTGACGGCAATCCGCTCCCGAGCTTTGAGGGCGAGCCGAAGCTTGTGGATACCTTTGATGATATTGACGAGTACACCAATCTTTTGTGGGAGAATTTAAACGAAGAGAATAAGGTTTCCCTGTTCGTTCGTTACATTGATGTTGTAACCGGCGCTACGGAGACCAGAATTGTAAATAAGAATAAGTAGGAGGCATATCATGAAAGAATTCGAATTAAAGTACGGATGTAACCCGAATCAGAAGCCGTCTAAGATTTACATGGAAGATGGCAGTGAACTTCCGATTACCGTGTTAAACGGCAGACCGGGCTATATCAATTTCTTAGATGCATTCAACGGCTGGCAGTTGGTAAATGAGCTTAAGAAGGCAACCGGTCTTCCGGCAGCGACTTCCTTTAAGCATGTTTCTCCGGCAGGTGCGGCAGTAGGTCTTCCGCTGACCGAAGTAGAGAGAAAGATTTACTGGGTAGACGACATGGGCGATTTGACTCCGCTTGCAAGCGCATACGCAAGAGCAAGAGGTGCAGACCGTATGTCTTCCTTTGGTGATTTCATCGCACTTTCCGATGAGTGTGACGAGTGCACCGCACGTATCATTAAACGTGAGGTTTCCGATGGTGTTATCGCTCCGGGTTATACTCCGGAAGCATTAGCTATCTTAAAGGAAAAGAAGAAGGGTGGTTACAACGTAATCCAGATCGATGCAACCTATGTTCCGAAGCCGCTTGAGCGTAAGGAAGTATACGGCATCACCTTCGAACAGGGCAGAAACGAGTTAAAGGTAGACGATGAGCTCCTTTCCAACTTTGTGACCGCTAATAAGGACTTACCGGAGTCTGCACGTATTGATCTTATCATTTCCCTCATTACCTTAAAGTACACCCAGTCCAATTCTGTGTGCTATGTAAAGGGCGGTCAGGCCATCGGTATCGGTGCAGGCCAGCAGTCCAGAATTCATTGTACCAGACTGGCTGGTAGCAAGGCAGATAACTGGTATCTTCGTCAGAATCCGAAGGTTCTTAACCTTCCGTTCCTTGACAAAATCGGCAGAGCAGATCGTGACAACGCTATTGACAACTACATCGGTGAGGATTACATGGATGTATTGGCTGACGGCGCTTGGGAGCGTATCTTTAAGGAGAAGCCGGAAGTATTCACAAGAGAAGAGAAGCGTGCATGGCTTGATACTATGACTGACGTAGCTCTGGGTTCCGACGCATTCTTCCCGTTCAGTGATAACATTGTGCGTGCGTTCCGCAGCGGTGTTAAGTACATTGCTGAGCCGGGCGGTTCTGTAAGAGATGACCTTGTAATCGAGGCAGCGGACAAGCATAACATGGTAATGTGCTTTACCGGAATTCGTTTGTTCCATCACTAAGAAAACGTACATTACATTATAAATGTCACATGCGGAGGGAGACTCCGTATGTGACATTTTTTTTGATAGAATAGCGTTCGGCTGACGAGAGAATTTGTGACAGTGATTACGCAGTTGTTTCTGAAATGAAACAATAGAAGATTGACGTATGTCGGGAAATGTGGTACAGTATAGATTGTTAGTACGTTATATACGTAAGAAGGAGGATATTATGCAACGTTTTGGTATCGGAGAGCAGGAAATGCGTTTTGCTAAATTACTTTGGGAGAGAGAAGGAATCGGTTCCGGAGAAGTAGTAAAGTTATGTGAGAAAGAACTGGGCTGGAAAAAGTCTACTACGTACACAATGCTTCGCAGACTTTGCGAGCATGGATTGTTCCAGAATGTGAAGAGCGTTGTTACCTCAGTTATGAGCGAAGAGGAATATAAGGCAAAGATTACCGGAGATATGATTAAGGATAAATTTGAAGGTTCTCTTCCGTTATTTGTGGCAACTTTCACGAAGCAGTACGGTTTATCCGAAAAGGATAAGAAAGAGTTACTTGCAATTATTGAAGGTGCAGCAAAATAAGGTTTCTAGATGAAGTATCAGACCTCTTTTATAGGGTTTCCTATAAAAGAGGTCTTTTCTTTGCTTTATAGGGAATGCTATAGGGTATAAACTACGCTATAGAAGATTGACCGGGTTGATGAAATATGTTAAACTACAGTTGTCTGAGACAGAAGATTTTCACGTGAAAAGCTGAGGAAAGAAATGTTACATGATGTGTTTTTTTTGATGGTCAATGAATGTATCCGTCTGATTGTATTGGTTTTGGTAATGTTACCGGTGCGGAGGATATTAAAAAGGGTATCCGCAAGAATGTGTTACTGTTTTTGGAGCATCATTCCTGTAAGTATCTTGGTCAGAGAGTTTTTCTTTTTGCTTCGAGATCAAGAAACGGTTATGGGAGGCTTGCAGAAACAAAACGGCTTGCTCTTTTTGCCTGGTATGTTGCTCTATCTCATGGAGACAATCTGGCTGATTGGGATGGCAGTGAAACTGTATGGCGTAGTGATGCCTTACATAGGGCTTAAACGATATTTGGTAGGCAGTATTTGTAAAGAAGAAAATGTATATGTGTCCTCAAGAGTGATGGCACCGTTTTCCATGGGGCTGTTTGTTCCTAAAATATATCTGCCTGCGGGATTGGAAGAAGCCTATTATCCTTCGGTAATTATGCATGAGAAGGTGCACATTACCAGAAAAGACTTATGGGTAAAAGCCGGTGCAGTCTTTTTTACGGTTTTGTTTTGGTTTTGTCCGATTTGGAATAAGGTGTGCGACTTATGTATCGAGGATATGGAAGCAGCCTGCGATGAAGCGGTCATACGAAAAGGTTCGGACGCTTTCAAACGGCAGTATGCAGAGGCACTGGTTATGGTGTCCACTTTGCCGGAAGATACCCAAAGATTTTCTTTGGGTTGCGGAAGAGAAGCTATAGAAGAGCGGATTGGCCGTATCATGGGCTACGGAAAAGTATCTAAGCGAAGCAAGAGGAAAGCGCTCTTTGCTTTTGTAGCCTCAGGCATGTTGTTTGTTACCATGATGCTACAGGCACCGGATGTAATCGCCAAGGCCGAAGTGGCGAAAACCGGGACGGAACAGAGAAGAGATTGGGAGATTTATTCTATAACTACTGTAACATCTGAAAAGAGATAGTATCCGGTGGGATTTATTCTGCCGAGAAGGAGGCAAAAGATGAAACGGTGTAGTATAATTGTAATGTTAGTCGTATTACTGGGTGCGATAGCGTGTCCTGTGAAGGTGGCAAAGGCCATGGGGGCGCTTGGAACATCGGAGTTACAAAATGATAAGTGGGGTGAGATAAGAACGGTGCTTCTGCCGGATAACTCCGGACTGGATGTGACGGGGAAAGTGGTTATGGAACGGACAGAGGTGTGTCTTCCGGACCAGCAAAGGGATAGCACCCATACGGAGCGGATACTTTCTGCAAGACATGATTTCTATGTGAATGATGAACGGGTTGCCTGGGTGCTTGTGGGCTGCACGGTGTGGGACTATCCGGACGGAAAGGTACATTTATACAGAAGGACTATGACACTGACGGTGACTTCTGGGTTTGAAGCCTCTTACCTAACCTTTGGAAGTATTTTTAATACCGACGGCACCTATAGCGGCACCACAGGAGACAGAGTCTGTGTTACGGATGGAACCCATACCGCTTATTTTGGGTTATACTTTTATGTTACAACACAAACGTACAATTTTTCTTCGAGACGGGTTTATCCGTTAAACGCAACGGAATGATGTGAATTATGTGTGTATAGTTGATTTGACAAGAGCAGGTGCATGCCTGCTCTTTTGTGATATTTGCACAAGAATTGAGAAGTGTCCTGTCGGATTACTGTTTATCTTAAAAAAATTTAATTTTCTACAAAAAAATAAATTGTCAAGCAGAAAAAAGTGTGATATAGTATTTTTGTTATTTTTAATCAATCTTTATTCCCAACGCAGGAGGATATGAAAATGAAAAAGCTTTATGAAGGAAAGACAAAAGATGTATTTGCTCTCGATAACGGCAATGTAATGCTTAAGTTCAAGGACGATTGTACCGGTAAGGACGGTGTATTTGATCCGGGCGAGAATAGTGTAGGTTTAACCATTGAAGGTATC
The DNA here is from genome assembly GCA_045587325.1 of Lachnospiraceae bacterium. GTDB lineage: Bacteria > Bacillota > Clostridia > Lachnospirales > Lachnospiraceae > SIG307. Next base: position 4,489 of record JAZNBY010000041.1, read on the forward strand.
GGTAAGGCAAATCTTCAGACTTCCATTCACTATTTTGAGTTGTTAAAGAAGGCTGGCATCAAGACTCACTACGTAGGCGCTGATGTAGAGAACGCTACCATGGAAGTTCTTCCTGCTACTGTATTCGGTCATGGTCTTGAGGTTATCTGTCGTCTGGTTGCTACCGGTAGTTTTATTCGCAGATACGGTGAGTACATGGAAGACGGTACCGTATTAGAAGGCGGTTATGTTGAGTGTACCTTTAAGAACGACGCTCTTGGCGATCCGCTTGTAACCGGTGAAGGTCTTGCAGCTCTCGGCGTTATGACTCCGGAGATGTTTGCAAGCATGAAGGAGCAGACCTTAAAGATTACCAAGATTGTTGCTGATGACTTAAAGTCCATCGGACTTGATCTTTGGGATATTAAGTTTGAGTTCGGTTATAACAACAACGAAGTTATCTTAATCGACGAAATCGCTTCCGGTAATATGCGTGTTTATAAGGATGGCAAGATTGTAGATCCGGTTGAACTGACCAAGCTTATCTTAAACAGATAATACGGGGACAGGAGAACAGAAGATGTATAAGTATGTTCCGATGATTTGCGGATGTATGTTTATTGTGTTGTCACTTATTTGTATCACCAATCCCAAAGCAGCTACCAAAAAAGAATTCCGTGAAGATGCTGAGAAAGTAAAGAAGACTCAAAGATGCGGATTCGTGTTGGCTGTAGTTGGGGTAGTATCGATTTTAATTAGTATTGTGATGTCCATTATGGAATTATAAAGGAAAAGCTCCTTGCGGATATGCAAGGAGCTTTTCTTCTACTTTACATCTGTCTTAGTGCCTCTTTTTGCAGCAGCAGGCTCGTATTCAATATCATACAAATCATGGTAGGATTCAAGCTCTGCGGTATTCATCGGCGGCCGGTACATCATACCGGTCAGTTCCGTGGCGGAGCTGACAGGCATAGTGTCGATATCCGGAAAATCGTCCTCCATAGGAGTAGATGCTTCAAATACTTCTACGGTGCGGTTTATATTATCCCGCTGTTTTTGGCGTGCGCTTTTCAGTTTCTGGGGCGCACTGTGAGTCTGGGTACTGTCTTCCAAGTGAGACATAACTTCACCTCCGTTTCTTTTTTTATAGTGTGCGCCAAGAGGTGTTCTCTCATTCCGGAAATGAAGGCGGTTTTTTACGGAAAAAAACGAAAGGCAATAAAAAAAGAGAAGCAACAGAGCGCATAAAAAGAAATCCCCGACACCGGTCGGGGATTTTGTAATCAGAAAAGATTATTTTACAATACGAATCTCTTTGATAACAGGCTGATTTTTAGCCATAACGGTACCATTGGAATCCTGTACCTTGGTAGTGCTACAAATAGCGTCTACAATCTCAATACCGCTTGTAACCCAGCCGAATGCCGCATAATCACCATCTAAGTGCGGGGCATCCTGATGCATGATAAAGAACTGGGAACCACCACTATTCGGATTTCCGGAACGGGCCATGGAAATAACACCGCGTTTGTGCAAAATATTATTTTCGATGCCGTTGGAAGCAAATTCACCTTGGATATTACGACCGGAACCGCCCGTGCCGTTACCTGCCGGGTCACCGCCCTGAATCATAAAACCGTTGATAATACGATGGAAGGTAAGGCCATTGTAAAAACCATTCCGTACCAAATCCAAGAAATTGGTAACCGTAACCGGTGCGGTATCCGCATCTAATGTAAGAGCAATCGTTCCAAACTTTTCAAACTCGATTTCAATGTTGTGCTTACCGGACAGAAGACCTTCGGACTCGCGGGTAAGTATTCCTTTTTCTTCAATGACAGGAACATAAGTGGAAGCACTTCCCGATTCGCCGGAAGTGGATTCGGTAGAAGTAAACTTACCGTCCGTTACTTCTTCCTTATCATCTTTCTTACCACAAGCAGCGAAGGAAAGAACAAGGGTTGATAAAACTAAAACAGATACTAATTTCTTTTTCATAAAATCCTCCTAAAATGTGCATTCGCACAAAGTAATTACAGTATAACAGGGAAATGTGTTAAAAGTGTGTTAGAGAGGACCGAAGCGAAGCGTCCCACGACATCCGGTGGATGTCGGTCCTGGGACCGACCGAAGTGAAACGAAGAAGACCCGAACCCATGCAAACATGCATGGGTTCTGTGAGCACTCGTGCTCACAAAAAAATAAGAACCGGTCATTTGACCGATTCTTATTTTTTATAAGCACGAGACGGGATTCGAACCCGCGACCCTCGCCTTGGCAAGGCGATACTCCACCACTGAGCCACTCGTGCAAGGAATTGCTTTCTTCAAGCAAAGAGTATTATATCTTATGAAATGAAATCTGTCAACTACTTTTTTTGATTTTTTTGTTTTTATAGGACAGAAAAAGCGAGAAGTCTGCCTTCCCGTTTTTAGGCAGTAAAAACGGAAAGGCAGACAGAGGAGGCAATATTAGGCTGCGTTTCGTCTGGCGACGCGGGCCGTATAAATGCGGCCCCGCAGGGAAAACTTGCTTTTCTTTTTCCGTCGGAATAGGAACAAGCGGAACCAGATGTGAATACGCCGAAGGGATGGCCGTACAAATAAAATCAATGTAAATGATAGGGCAGTGCATCCTACTAAAAAGAATCCGGCACCATTTAACTGTGAAAACAGAGCAACGGTATTTAAGGATTTACATCGGATTATCTCACCGGAACTGTGGCTGTAAGTCCCTGAAGCGGAACTTAGGTAGTTTCCGTATACTTCTCTGAAGGTACGGGAACCGGTAGCCCCGGCTAAAAGCTGTCCGGAATAATCGGAAAGAACCCGTCCGGTAGCATCCTTCGGCTGAACGTTTAACAGATGGAAGGTGCGTTCCGAAAGATAATGAAACATCAGGAATACGGAGTCGTTTCCGATGACATAGTAAAGGGTGTCATCGGAAAGCGCAGAGTAGGAACCGTCCTTTGAAAGGTGAAGGATGTCCGTTGCACGGTTATATATCAAACGGTTCGGATTATAGGAAAAAGATAATCCGCCGATATATGGCTTGCCCGCTATAAAGGAGTCGGAAAGGGAAGCATACAGCTCCGGTAAATAGGAAACTTCCTTTCCGGATAAATAAAATCCGTAAAGCGGGGCAGATAGAAAAGAGGAAAGGGTGGCGTCATCCTCCGTATCCGGAAGCAGAAACAATGTAATGTCCGCATCCAGTTCAGGGTGACGCTCTGTATCCGCCGCATAATGCAGCGCATGGGTCAATTCACTTCCGAAAACGGAAGTTGTTGTAGGCATTTCTTTTGTTTTATCGGTATCAAAGAAGAAGCCGATACATAAAAACAGTATAAAAACAGTACAAACAATATGAAAAAGGGAAAAACGGATTTCGCCTTCATAGACGGCGACTAAAAAACGATAGACAGCCTGTTTTAGTTTCCGGCGTAGTCCTCTCCTGTTTGTTTTTCGCATGATTGCATTTCTCCTTTGTAAAAGTCAATAAATCGACTGACGGAATCGCTTTGTGCAGCATTTTTCCGATAAGCGAATCCAACGACACGTTTCGTAAATGGCGGTAGGGACGGAAGCTCGATGAGAGAACCATCGGAAAGATCTTCGGTTACAAACTCTTTGATGACGCATCCGATGCCCAGTCCTACCTTGGCAAATTCAATGAGAAGATCCATAGTACTGACCTCCAGAATCTGTCCCGTGCGGATATTATGTTTTGAAAAATAGTCAATAGCATGAAGTCTTGTGATATTTTTATCGTCTAACAGCATGAGATTGGCCCGTTGGAAAAGTTCGTTTGTATCTTCCGTGACGGAAGGCTCCCGTTCCTTCAGGTTCTCAAGATAGGTGGGACTTGTTACAAAGGTGTCCCGGATGGATGTTAACGGTAAAAAATCAAGAGAACCGTTCTGGGTAGGTTTTCCGATGAGACCGATATCAAGTTTGCCCTCTTCTAAGGCAGAGAGGGTATCAAAAGTGGACCGGCATTCGATGGAAACCTTAATATGTGGATTTGCATTAATAAAACGTTGTATGTAGGGGAGTAGCAGATGCTTGCAAAGGGTAGTGCTGACTCCGATTTTGATATGTCCGATGCCCAGAGTGTGAATCCGTTTGATGCTTTCTTCTCCCTGACGCAGGGACTGAAACGCAGAGCAGGTGTACTCATACAGCAGGGCACCCTCCTCCGTTAGTTTGACGCCTCGGGAATTACGGGTGAACAGCTTTACCGAAAGGCTCTGCTCCAGCTTACTGACTGCTTTACTGATGGCAGGCTGGCTGATATAGAGCTCCTTTGCGGCTTTGGACAGATTGCCCGTCTCGGCCACGGCGTTAAAGATGCGGTAGGAGGACAGGGTAGATTCAACTTCCATGTTCCCTCCTTATATAACCTAAAGTTATAATAAATATTCATAATATGTATTTTAATTATAGCAAAGGATGTGTTATAATACAAGAGGAAAATGAAAATTTTTGGAAACTTTTTTCGATTTCTGACGAAAAAGACGGGGAAACAGTGGGAAAATAGGAAAAGGCGGAAGCAAAGAAGCATTTTCTTAGCCATAACCAAAACTTATAGCACAAGATATGAAAAAAATAGAGAGAATTGAAAAATAACCTTGCGTAAGGTATTGCTTGTGACGCTGCGTCATGAGGTAGAATGGGTATCGAAAGGAGGAAACGCTATGTCAAGATATACCACCGGGGAGATTGCAAAGCTTTGTAATGTGACGGTCCGTACGGTACAATATTATGATTCCAGAGGAATCCTTGTTCCGGGAGAAGTAAGCGAAGGAGGACGTCGCTTGTACACAGATGCGGATGTAAAACGTTTGCAAGTGATTTGTTTTCTCAGGGATGCGGGAATCAGCATCAACAGCATCGGACAACTTTTTGAAGAAGAGAATCCGAGCAGTGTTATTTCCATGTTGTTAGAACAGCAGGAGCAGGAACTGCAGAAGGAACTTGGTGAATGTAAGGAAAAGCTGCATATAGTGGAAGAACTGAAAAAAGAAGTGAAGAATGTGAAGCAGTTTTCTTTGGAATCCATCGGTGACGTAGCGCATCAAATGAAGAATAAAAAGAAACTGAAACGCCTGTATGCAATGATGCTTTTGACAGCCATTCCGCTTGAGATACTGGAATGGGTAACCATTGCAGTCTGGATTACAACCGGAATTTGGTGGCCGTTTGTAGCCCACATGGCACTGGTAACGGTGTACTGTATCGGTATCGGCAGATACTATTTTAGAAAAGTAGCCTATATATGCCCGGAATGCCATACGGTATTTAAACCAAGATTTAAGGAAGCTTTTTTTGCGAGACACACATTGACCCTGCGCAAGCTTACCTGCACCTGTTGCGGGTATCACGGCTTTTGCGTGGAAACTTACGGAACGGAGGAAAACTAAATGGAAAAACTGATGGAATTTTTACCTTTTTTAATCCCGTTAATCATAATTCAATTTTGTCTTTTGGGATATACACTGTATCACATACTGACCCACGAGCACTATAAGAGAGGAAACCGGATGGTGTGGCTCATTGTATCTTTGGTGGGAATGAGCTATGTGGGACCGGTTCTTTATTTCCTGCTCGGAAAGGAGGAAGCATAAGTGGAAATGCTTCGTATTGACAATCTGAAAAAACGCTTCGGGGAAAAAGAAGTGTTAAAGGGCGTCAGCTTTTCCGTGCCGGAGGGGAGTGTGTTCGGTTTTATCGGGAAAAATGGTGCCGGCAAAACCACCACCATGAAAGCAGTGCTGGGACTTTTAAAACCGGATGAGGGTGACATAACGGTAGCGGGTCAGAAGGTGATTTACGGACAGACCGCTACAAATAAAGTGATTGGATATTTACCGGATGTGCCGGAGTTTTACGGCTTCATGAATCCGAAGGAGTACCTAACGTTTTGCGGGGAAATCACGGGAATGGAGAAAAAAGAACTGGTCACAAGAAGGGATGAACTGCTGGAACTGGTGGGTCTTTTGGGCGAGAAACATCGTATCAAAGGATTTTCCAGAGGGATGAAGCAGCGTCTCGGAATTGCCCAGGCACTGCTGAATCGTCCGAAGCTTTTGATTTGCGATGAGCCCACGTCGGCCCTTGATCCGGTGGGGAGAAAGGATATTCTTGAAATTTTGCAGGCAGTAAAAGAGCAGACCACGGTATTGTTTTCCACCCACATTCTTTCGGACGTGGAACGGATTTGTACGGAGGTGGCTTTTTTGGATGAGGGAACCGTCTGTATGCAGGGAACTCTCGCAGAAATCAAAAGCGGAAAGAGGACCGAAGCGTACAGGATAACCACCGAGACGGTAGCAGATGCAAAGTTATTGTCGGAGGCGTTTCCGGATATGAGTCTTGCGGAAGAGGTTCAACTCGTATTTTATGAGGCGCAGGTATCTGTATTCGAGGTGCTTCGTTTCCTGGCAGACAGAGAGATTAAGATTGCAGGCATGGAACGGATGGAGCCGTCTTTGGAATCTTTGTTTATGGAGGTGGTGAAGAAATGAAATCTTTGATTGCCTTTACGAAAAAAGAATGGATGGAGCAGCTTCGTTCCGGACGCCTGGTGGTTCTGGCCTTGTTATTTGTGGTGTTCGGTATTATGAATCCTGCCATTGCCAAGCTGACCCCTTGGATGTTTGAACTGTTGGCGGATACCTTAAAAGAAAGTGGAATGACTGTGACGGAGGTGCAGGTGGATGCACTGACTTCCTGGGAACAGTTTTATAAAAACATTCCGATGGCTCTGATTGTATTTGTGCTGATGGAAAGTAGTATTTTTACGAGAGAGTATCAGAGCGGCACTCTGATTCCGGTGTTGACCAAGGGGTTGGAGCGATATAAGGTGGTGTTCTCCAAGACAATGGTGCTGGCCGTGCTTTGGTCGGCCGGGTACTGGATTTGCTACGGGGTTACCTATGTTTATAACTCCTATTTCTGGGACAACGGCATTGCAAGACATCTTCTGTTTTCTGCGATGTGCTGGTGGGTGTTCGGTCTGTTTGCGGTAATGCTGATGGTGCTGTTTTCTTCCATGGCAAAAGCAAATACCGGGGTGTTACTGGGTACCGGGGGCGTGGTGCTTGTTACCTATCTGCTTACCCTTTTGCCGGAGGTTGCGTCATATTCTCCGGGGAAACTGATGGGAAGCGGTGCATTGCTTGGTGGGAAGGAAACGGTAGGGGATTATGTCCCTGCGCTGGTTGTAACCGTATTTTTATGCGTGGTATGTGTAGCGGTAAGTATTCCGGTGCAGAATAAACGAAAACTATAGAAACGCAACGAGCAGAGTCTAATGGTCACTTGCGTGCCCGTTAGCCCGCGGCAGTCGCCGCGATAAGAACACAAAAGAAGACCGACCAAGAACCTGCGGTTCTTGTCGGTCTTTTTCGTGTTCTATCTTTAGCTCGTTGCATCACGAGTAGTAACACGCCTGGGCATTCCAAAGTTCGAAATATTTGCCGTTCTCGTTTTGCAGAAGCTCCTCGTGGGTTCCTACCTGTACGATCTGGCCTTCATCAAATACAGCAATCTTATCGCAGAAACGACAGGAGGAGAGGCGATGGCTGATGTAGATGGCGGTTTTGTCTCCGACAATTTCATCAAACTTGGAATAAATCTCTGCCTCAGCAATCGGGTCTAAGGCTGCAGTAGGTTCGTCTAAGATGATGAACGGAGCGTCCTTATAAAGTGCTCTTGCCAGTGCAATCTTCTGCGCCTCGCCTCCGGAGACGTTAACACCTTCTTCGTCAAAGTTTTTATAAAGAGAGGTCTCCAGTTTCTTCGGCATTTCTTTGTAACGTTCTCCGAAACCTACCTCGTATAGCAGTTGTTCTGCTTTTACCGTATCCCATTTTTCGGCAGAGGCTACGTTGTTGCCGAGCGGCATGGCTAGGAGGTTGTAATCCTGAAATACCACGGAGAACAAATCCAGATACTGTCTGTAATCGTATTTGCGGACGTTGAAATCGTTCATATGAATCTCACCCTCCGTCGGATCATAGAGACGGCAGAGGAGTTTGATAAAGGTGGTCTTTCCGCTACCGTTTTGTCCTACCACCGCAAGACGTTCGCCGACTTTTAAGTTTAAGTTAATGTCCTTTAAGGCAAAATCATCGGAGCCGGTATAACGGAAGCTGACATTCTTAAATTCAATGTCAAACTGTTTGTCACTACGTTTTTCCACGGAAAGGCTACCCTGATACATGTCGTTTTTAATATCGAAGTATTGTAAGTAAGTTTCCAAAAACTGCTCGTTGTTTTTCAGTTCGCCCAGATTATAGAATAGGGCACCGATGTTGTTTGTCAGAATTCCCAAATATCCCACATACTTGATTACGCTGCCTACCGGAAAGGCACCTAAGGTGCAGTAAAGACCGATAATGAGATAGGAGCACAATTCGGAGGCTTTGTTGGACAGATAGGAAGGAATACGTAAAGCAAAGTCTATGTTGTTAATATGGCTATATAATTGCTTGTGCTCTACGGCCAGGTCTCTGTCAACTTTCTCTACGATGGCCTGTTGCTTGTAAAAACGACTGTCCATACCGGACTGGCTGTAGCCTCCGGCAAGTCTGTTTTCCCGAAGCATTAATTCTCCGGAACTGTTCCAGGCGGCAGCTTGTTTCTTGCCACAGCGGGACTGTATCAAGACAGTGAGAACAACAAATACAATCATGGCTACGAAGAGAAGGATACCCCGGATATCAAATGCCAGTCGGGAAATTAAGAGAACCATTTCCACAAACAGAATGGCACAATAAACAATGTTTACAAGGAATGTGGCAATGTTTTCCAGTACCCAGCGCATTTGTTTTACGCCGTAGCCGTTAATCCAGGAGTTTTCTATGATTTTACGGCGCAGATGTCTTGTTTCAGGGTTCTCCAGTTTTTCATAATCTAAGGATAATGTTTTTTGGTTAAAGGCGGCAGCCTCGTTGCTTTCCAGACGTTTTAATGCTGTGTCCACACATCTGCCGAGGATTGTGCCCATCACATGGATAAACAGGTTACCGAATAAAGTGATGGCCACCAAAAGAAACAGTTCCTTTTTGGTTTGTTTCTGATATAATGCCGTTACGATTTCTGCGGACATCCATAGCGTGAAAAACGGGGTAAGGTTGCTAAAAATAATCTGTAACAGACGGAGCGGGAAATAATGCGGGTTATAGGAATGATAAAGCTTTAGTGCCCGTCTGGTAGTTTTGTAATTATGCATTGATTTCACCCTCCTTATAGTATTTGCTTTGTACCTCAAACATTTCTGCATATTTCCCCTTTGCGGACATAAGCTCCTCATGGGTGCCGGATTCTTTGATTACACCGTCTTCCAGTAAAATGATGCGGTCACAGAACCGGGTGGAGGCAAACCGATGGGAAATGTAAATGGAGGTTTTGTCTTCGGTTAGTTCACGGTAGCGTAAGTACAGATTGTTTTCCGCAATCGGATCTAAGGCTGCGGTCGGCTCGTCAAGGATTAAGATGGAACCATTTTTGTAAATGGCACGGGCCAGTACCAGCTTTTGCATTTCGCCGCCGGATAAGTCCACGCTGTCATCGTGAATACCTTTCATTAAGTGAGTGTCGATACCGTTCGGAAGCTTTTCGATTTTCTCATAAATTCCGGCAGCTTTCATGGCGGCAATAGCATCTTCTCTTGCGGTAGGACGGTCAAGGTCCACACTTGCCACAAACTCAAACATGGAAAAGGCAATGGTTTTGATGTCCTGGAATACTGCGGAAATCATGGAGTAGTATTCTTCAATGTTATATTCATAAATGTGTTTTCCGTTTACCAAAATCTCACCGGAGGTCGGGGCGTACAATCCACAGATAAGCTTAATTAACGTGGTTTTACCGGCTCCGTTCATACCCACGAGAGCCAGGCTTTCTCCGGCGGAAATTGTGAGGTTTAATCCGTTTATGGTATCATGTTCCGCGCTGTCGTAGCGGTAGTGAACGTCCTTTAATTCGATGGTTACAGGCCCGGTCGGAAGTGCACAACCTTCTCCGTGATTGAAGGTGTTCGGGTAGTTGTAAAAGTCGCGATAGTAAGCAATCTTCTCGGCTCTGGTATTTAACTTTGCCACACTGCCGATAATGCCCTGCAAAAAGCCTGCGATGCTTCCGGTAAGACCGAAGTAAAATACAAATTCACCCACGGTAAGCTTTCCGGCAAGGAGTAGTCCGATTAATACCGCATAGGCCACACCGTTTTGTACAAAGGTCATAAGACCGGACAGAATAGAGGCAAACAATCCCCGTAAGGAGCACCGCTTGCTCCACATAAGAAGGTAGTTCTGGTAGTCCCGCATCATTTTGTCAAGCCAGCCTTCTAAGTTATACAGCTTGATGTCCTTTGCCATGGAGAAGTTCTCGGAAAGTCCCTGTAAATAGTCTTTCTTACGAGATTCCTTCTCCCAGTTGTGTTTGTTTTTTTCAAAGTAGGTCGGCTGCCAACGGGTGGTAAAGTAGGAGAGCACGGACACTGTGGCAACTACAGCAAAGATAATTGGATTTAATACAATGAGAAGGGAAGCGTAGGTAAAAATGCCGAGGAGATTAACCAGCGCATCGCTGATATCCAACCAGAGAAATTCCAAGGCACAATCTCCCTGACAGGAGTCGCCGGAAGCATATTCGTGAATCTTTCGATATTCTTGCTTTTCCGTGTTTTCAAAGTCGGTTTCGTAATGATAGATGCGTCCCATCTCCATCTGATAGATGCCGGTAGGATAGTAACGTCTTGCCCGACATCTGGAATTAATAAAGCCTCGCAACAGTTCCAAGAGAACAAGAGGCAGTAGGAATCCCAGTGTGAACCGGAATAGTTCCGAGAAGGAAGCGCCGCCTCCGATGCGATCGATTAACTCCTTAGAAAAAAAGGAGGATAGCAACGGAAGAATAACAACAATCGGCACCACTGCAAACATGAAGAATACGAACATTTTGTCCAGTTTCCAGAGTTTCTTTAACGCATAGGCAAGACTTCCGAACTTGGAATACTTTTTCTCCTTCTTTTTTGTTTCGTTGTTTTGTCTCATAATTCCCCTCCAAGTGATCGGCAGAAGTGTTTGTGTGTTCTGCCGGAATGTAGTTGCAAAGGTCGTTGCCTTTGTCTGACCTTACTATACCAAATACAAAAAGAAAAAGTGCGATTTGTTGTCAAATGCAAAAATTTGATGTCAAATGCACTTTTATGTTTGATTGTTTGTGGATATATCCATACCTGATGGGAACGGTTACTGTGGCAGTAGTACCTCCGTAGAAAACGCTCCGTCTTCCGACGCTCTTGTAATATATCCACCGTATTTTTCGACAATCATGTCGATTCGTTTGAGGCCGAATCCGTGTCCTTCGCCTTTGGTGGTGCGGAAGTTGCTTTTTTTCTTACCGTTTGCGGTATTGATAACGGATATATAGAGGTAGTTTCCTTTCATCTCCATATAAATACGGATCAGGCGTTCTTCTACAGGAAGTTCCATGCAGGCGTCCATGGCATTGTCAAGGAGATTGCCGATGACAGTACAAAGATCAAGTTCCGATACGGTTAAGGCAACGGGAATATTTGCTTCTGCCTTGACTTTGATTTCCTTTTGTGTTGCTAGGGAAAGCTTGCTGTTTAGAATAGCATCTGCCATGCGGTTGCCGGTTTTAATCACCGTTTCCACGTTGGTCAAATCGTCATCCAACATATCCAGATAGGCACCGATTTCGTCAAGCTCACCGTTTGCCATATGGACTTTCATGGTCTGGATGTGATGGCGGTAGTCGTGACGCCATCCCCGCATTTTCTGGTACATGTTTTCCACTTCCAGATAATATTTTTGAATGAGTTCTGTTTCAAAGGCCGCAACCTTTCTTGCAATGAGTTTTTCGAATAACATAGTAACCTCTTATAAATACTTAACCAGGGCGGCGTGAATGTCATGGTATACGCCACGGCTAAGGGGTATAATCGCACCGTTCATCATAGTAACGTCGGTGCGGGTAATCAGTTTCACATACTTTAAGTTTACAAGAAAAGAACGATGGGCCTTAAAAAAGGTATCGTCCAGTTCCTCGAAAAATTTTCCTAAGGTCGTGCGGGTACGATAGTCTCCGTGGGTGGAGTGGATGTTAAGGTACACGTTTTCCGCTTCTATGTAGATGATGTCTGCCAGGGAAAGCTTTACATCTCCATCCGAAGTAGAAATCAGTACGGAACGCATGCGGTTGGTCAGATTTCCTACGGCCTTGTCAAGGACCGGGGTAAGCTTTGCGGCATCCGCAGGCTTAATCAAATAATGGAGAGCGGATACATCAAAACCGTCGCTGAAGTACTCGTAAAAGCCGGTAATAAAGATAAGTTGTACGGCTTGGTTGTCCTTCCGGACCTCTTTGGCCAGTTCAATACCGCTTCGTCCCGGCATTTCTACATCAAGGAGTAGGATGTCAAAATCCTTTTCTTCTTCGTAATCAAATAAGAAAGAATCGGCACTGATGTATTGCTTTAATTCGATGAGATGACGATTTTTCTTTGCCCAGGCGGTGACAATCTCGGTCAGATAGTCCCGTTGTTTTGCGTCATCGTCACAGATGGCGAGTTTTAATTTCATGAAAAAAAGTCCCCCCTAGAATGTATAATATCGAAATGCTTATTCGTTGAAACCATAAACGGCTTTCAAATGAGAAAGTTTACTGCCCAAGTTACTTAGCAACGCATCCGCAGCGGTAAGGGCAGCCATACATTCCACTACCACAACGGCACGGGAAACAATAATCGGGTCGTGGCGTCCGGTAATCTGACAAGTGTAGGAAGAACCGTCTTTCTTCACAGTTTCCTGTGGCGCGTATACGGATGGGGTCGGCTTTACCGCTACCCGGAATAACACATCAGAACCGTCGGTCATACCACCGAGAACACCGCCTGCATGGTTGGTACGCTTTTTGATAGTGCCGGCATCATCGGTACAGAACGGGTCATTTTGTTCCGTGCCGGTAAGAAGGGCGGCATCAAAGCCGGAACCGATCTCAAAGCCCTTTACCCCGCCGATGGACAACATGGCGTGGGCCAAACGTGCATCGAACTTTTCAAACACCGGGTCCCCGAGTCCGGCAGGAAGTCCGGTCATGACACACTCAATGGTACCGCCGGCGGAGTTGTGTTCTTCCCGTAACTTTTGTAAATACACCTCTGCCTTGGCGGAAGCTTCTGCGTCCGGCATGTTAAGCGGGCTCTGATTCCGGAGGGAAGCCAGTTCCGTCGGGGTGTAACGCTCTGCCAAATAGTCTTTTGTATCAAAACATACATAGTCGTTTATGGATTTTGCGTAAGCACATACTTTGATATTCAATGTATCAAGCAACGCACAGGCAACGGCACCGGCTGCTACTCTGGCTGCGGTTTCACGACCGGAAGAGCGTCCGCCGCCCCGGTAATCCCGGAAACCGTACTTGGCATCAAAGGTGAAATCCGCATGGCCCGGACGATAATAAGAAGCAATCTCCGAATAGTCACCGGAACGCTGGGATTCGTTGCGGATTAAGAGTGCAATAGAGGTGCCGGTGGTCTTTCCTTCAAAAACGCCGGATAAAATTTCTACCGAATCCGCTTCTTTGCGTGGAGTAGCGTAACTGTTCTGTCCCGGTTTTCTCCGATCTAAAAAGGTCTGAATATATTCCGCAGAAAGCGGAACCCCTGCCGGACAGCCGTCCACAATAACGCCCAGTGCCGGTCCGTGGGATTCGCCGAATGTCGTAATTTTAAAATAGGTTCCGAAAGAAGATCCGTTCATAAAAAAACACCTCCGAGATGCATACTAAGATAATTTTAGTTCAAACTTAAAAAAAAAGCAAGTAGCAGGGATTGAATTACGCTATAGCAGAAAAATTCTGCTATAGACTATGTTGAAATAAAATCGGAAAGGATATAATAAAAAACGAAAATAGAAGGAACAAAAGAAGAAACAGGTTCGGAAGGAGGCGGACGGATGTCAAAAAAGTTGAATGAAGTAATCGGCGGAAGACTCCGTGCGTACAGAGAAAGTCTTGGGATGAACCGGGAAGCATTCTCCGAACAGGTGGGATTATCACCCCAGTTTCTGGCAGAAGCAGAGAACGGAAAGAAGGGTCTTTCGGCAGAAAGTATCTATAAAATTTGCAGTAACAGTGAGATGTCGGCGGATTATCTTGTATTAGGGGATATGACACTTGATAAAGGAAAAAATCCGCTGGATCATGTATTACAGGAAATGCCGGGAGATTATTCGGTACAGTATGTACAGGTGCTGCGGGCAGTAAATGATATCATTACCGAAGCACAAAAAGACGGTATGGCGTTGTACAAGAAGTTTAATAAGTAAGATAGTATCAAAATGGGGAGGAGAACAGTGTAAAATGTTCTCCTTTTTTGAAAAAAACAGAAGAAAATCTTGTAAAATTTTGATAATTGTGGTAAAATTAATTTTGATTCGGAATTATATTCGTGCGATTTTAGAATGTTTAGACTTTTGCTGCAGGAACTTTGTTGAGATTGCTTGATATGAAAGCAGAGGATGAGAATATGAGCAGAACAAAGAAGAAGGAAAAACAGGTCAAAAAACAAGGGTACGTGATAGGGCTTTTGTTGGTATGCCTGTTTTTATTTGTTGTAGGAGCAATGGTTCTCTCAAATCTGAATCATGCCAGAAAAGATTTGATTGAAGAATGTGAGAACAATCTTCTTTGGGAGGTAAAACAGACATCAAAGGATATTTCGGAAGATATTGATAATCGGCTTGCTATATTAGATGTAGTACAGGAAAAAATTTCCCGTGCCTATAGTGAAAGTACGGAGACGGGGACGGATATCATAAGGAAATTGATAGAGACGAAGAATAAATATATGATGAGTCATCTTGGATTTGTTGATTTAGAATATACATATTATGACACGGATATGGATATTATTTCCGACATGCGAACGGAGAATGTGGAAGAAGCCATGGGAGGAACTATGGTAATTGCACGTTCTGTGGATGAAGTGTCCGATGCCGGGGTTACTTTTTTTGTTCCGTGTATGGAAGAAGACAGAATTATAGGCGTAATTGTTGCGAAAATATCCAGAGAAGAAGTGTTTAGATCGCGTTCCGAAAAGCAGCAGGATGGTACGGAATTGGTGGTGGATGTATCCGGACAAGTAATAATTATGGAGGATGATCTTGGAAATTATCTGGATGGAATGTCCTGGGAAGAGTTCTTGGCGAACGGAGAGACGTGGAAACAAAAGGGTGAGTTTGATGAGGAAATGCAATTAGTGGGATGCTCGGTAGCTTCCGCAAAGCGCCAAAGCGGAAACGATATTTACTTTGCAGCGGCAAAGATAGAGAGGTATGATAGGTTTTACGTGGTGCGTCTTACCAGCTCGGAAGTGGTAGAAGCAGAGATTAAGGGATCCATGGTGCGGTTGACCGTTCTGATGGTGTTGATGTCGGTTTTTATGCTTTTTGTTATTGTGGTGGCCCTGGTGGTATATATACGTAACCGTAAGGCTGTGTACAATGCGGCATATGTGGACCAGTTGACAGGAATACCGTCCAAAGCAAAACATAAGCTGGATGCCCAGGCATTGATTGATCGTCAGGAAGGCAAGTACGCCTATGTTACATTTGATGTGGATAACTTCAAATACGTCAATGAGATGTTCGGCTACGAATACGGAAATAAAATATTGATTCATATTGCTAAGGTAGTAAAGCTTTTTGCAAAAAAGGATGAGTTATACGCAAGAGTATCTTCCGATAATTTTGCTATGATGTTAAAGGATGACGGTACGGAGGAAGAGTTAAGTAATCGTATCCGTGAATTGTTTGAATTGATTCTGGAATACAGAGAGCCGGAAGAAGATTTGGCGATGTGCTCCCTAAAGTTTTCCTGCGGTGTATTCCGGATTGACGAGAATGTGGATATCAACACCGTGAGAGCGAATGCCAATCTGGCACGGGAAGAAAGTAAAAAACGGATACTGGAAGACATCGTTTACTTTAATGAGGCGCTGAAAAGTCTGAAGGTAGAAGAAAAGGAACTGGAGTATGATGCGAGAGAGGCATTGAAGAATGGGGAATTTATAGTATATTTCCAACCGAAATTTAATGTGGAAACCGAAAAAATTATCGGCGCCGAGGCACTGGTACGTTGGAACCATCCGGTGCGGGGCATGATTTCTCCGGGGCGGTTTGTACCGGTATTTGAAATGAACGGATTTATTATTCCGCTGGATCTGTTTGTATTGGACAATGTGTGCAGTCTTATCGAATCCTGGATAAAGGATGGAGTTCCGCCGATTTGTATTTCCGTCAATCTGTCGAGAGTCCATCTGATTGAGGAGAATCTGGTGGAACAGCTAATCGATGTGGTGGACAAGCATAATGTGCCGAGAGAGTACATTGAATTTGAGTTAACGGAATCGGCATTTTACGAAGAAACGGGAAGTCTGCTCCGAATTATGTCACAGATAAAGGATGCGGGATTCCGGCTTTCTATGGATGATTTTGGTTCGGGATATTCTTCCCTGAACATTCTCAGAACCCTTCCGGTAGACGTGTTGAAGTTAGACAGGGTATTCCTGGAGGATTGTGAAGAAGAAAGTGACGAAACAAGAGGAAAGCGTATTGTTAGCCATGTGATTTCCATGGCGAAGGATTTAAAGATGGCTGTATTGGCGGAAGGTGTGGAAACGAAATATCAGAAGGAATTTTTGCAGAATGCAAAATGTGATATGATACAGGGATACTACTATGCAAGACCGATGCCGTTAAAGGAGTTCGAGTTGCTATATAAGGGACAGAATTGTTTACATAGTACCGTTCATCAGCCGTCTGTGGAAAATAAAAGTGAGGATCCGGCTTAAAATCGGATAACCGGCTAAAAGGATTGCGGCATACAGTAACGGCAGGGAAATGCGGAACAGGGTAATGGCCGGGGACTGGAGGCTATGCCAGACAATCAGAAGCAGAATGCAAAGGGACTGCATACGCCGGTAGTTTAAAAAAGAAACAGGAGAATAGTGATAACGCTTGTACAAGACAGACAGAGCGGAATCGCTGTTCTCATTTTTTTGTTCTTCCGAAGGTTCTGTAACGAAAAGCGGCAGAAGCAGGCACAAAAGTGCGATACAGTAAGGAGCAAACAGGTGAATGGAAAAAAGGCTTAAGATAAGTCCCGTTGCAAAAAGGAGTAATACCGAAAAACGATAAAATATGCGTGCGGCAAGAAACCGGCAAAGGATAGAAAGAGACCGGTCCGCAGTATGTTCGGATAAAGAACGGTTCGGTTCTGCCATGGGGCACCTCCAAAGAAATGATACCAATAGTGTAGCATAGGACAGACCTGTTGTCAAAGGAAGGAAAAAACGGCAGAAAAGGAAGAAAAAGGTCAAAAAAACAGTAGAGAAATTCTGTTTTATGTCCGATATATAAAATAACATAAAAAAATAATAGAATCTTAAAAAAATGCTTTGAAAAATCTCCCAAATATGTATATAATAGATACGTAGGCTGAGAGAGCAGTCGTGAAAGGAGAAATGGGAAGATGTTAAGCAGTGATATCGGAATCGATCTTGGAACAGCAAGTGTTCTTGTATATATAAAAGGCAAAGGTGTAGTGTTAAAAGAGCCTTCTGTAGTTGCCTTTGACAGGGATTTGAATAAGATTAAAGCCATCGGCGAAGAAGCCAGACTGATGCTCGGTCGTACACCGGGTAATAGTGTAGCAGTGCGTCCACTTCGTGCCGGTGTTAGTTCCGACTATACCGTAACAGAGAAGATGTTAAAGTACTTTCTGCAGAAGGCAGTAGGTAAGCGTCGTTTTCGTGGCAGACGTGTCAGCGTATGTGTACCGAGCGGTGTTACCGAGGTAGAGAAGAAGGCAGTAGAAGATGCTACTTTACAGGCAGGTGCAAAGGAAGTAGCGATTATCGAAGAGCCGATTGCGGCAGCGATTGGTGCGGGTATCGACATTGCCAGACCGTGCGGTAACATGGTAGTGGATATCGGTGGCGGTACTACGGATATTGCGGTAATCTCTTTGGGTGGTACGGTAGTAAGTACCTCCATCAAGATTGCGGGAGACGATTTCGACGAGGCAATCGTGCGTTATATGAAGAAGAAGAACAGTCTGTTAATCGGTGAGAGAACAGCAGAAGATATTAAGATCAGAATCGGTTCGGCATACCGCCGTCCGGAGTCTGTTTCCATTGATGTTAAGGGCAGAAACTTAGTTTCCGGTCTTCCGAAGACCATTTCCGTAACCTCCGAGGAGACGGAGGAGGCACTTCGTGAGACTACATCCCAGATTGTAGAAGCGGTACACTCCGTACTGGAGAAGACTCCGCCGGAACTTGCAGCGGATATTGCGGAGCGCGGTATTGTACTCACCGGCGGCGGAAGCCTTTTGTACGGATTGGAAGAACTGATCGAAGAAAAGACCGGTATTCCGACCATGACCGCAGAGGACCCGATGACCGCAGTAGCCATCGGTACCGGTAAGTATGTAGAATTTTTAAGCGGAAAGCGTGACTAATGACAGCAATGAGGCTGTCTGTAACCGGCATGGAAGCGAGATAGAGCACACAAAGAAAGGAGAAAAGAGTTGGTTCGGGGATTATACACAGCATGGACAGGTATGGCAAATGAGCAAAAACGTCTGGATGTTATCTCGAATAACTTGGCGAACTCGGCAACCGTGGGTTACAAAAAGGAAGGTGTAACCTCCCAGTCTTTTGACGAACAGCTGACCATTAAGATTAAGGATAAATCTGAGCCGATTACCGGAGAACGGATTATCGGCAGTATGAGTCTGGGCGTGAAAATCGGTGAAGTATATACGGATTATTCCGGAGGATCGTTAAGACAGACCGAGAATACCTTTGACCTGGCTTTGGACGGGGACGGATTCTTTCAGGTAGCAGTCACAGACAGAAACGGAGATACCCATCTTCGTTACACCAGAGCGGGAAGCTTCCATATGACCAGCGACGGTTATGTGGTGAATTCCGAGGGCAATCACCTGCAGGGTGAGTCGGGAGATGTTATGGTACCGACGGATGCGGGCGAGATTCTGGTAGACATTGACGGCAGTATTTATGCGGACGGTGAATTTGTAGATAAGATTAATCTGTTTGATTTTGAGGATTACAATTATCTGAAGAAGTATGCAGACGTGATGTACGAGCCGGTAGAGGGGGCCGTGGAGAAGGATGCTACGGGCCTGATTCGTCAGGGATATACGGAGCAGTCAAATGTGAATGTAGTTACGGAGATGGTAAATATGATTGCGATTACGAGAGCCTACGAGGCTAACCAGAAGGTAATCCAGTCGGTAGACCAGACCTTGGATAACTCCGTAAATTCCATTGGACGCGTATAGCGTAAGAAAGAGGTGACCTTATGTTACGATCATTATGGACAGGTGCATCGGGAATGATTGCACAGCAGACCAGTGTAGATACGATTTCCAACAATCTTGCAAATGTAAATACGGTTGGATATAAAAAGGAGACGGTAGAGTTCCGTTCCTTACTTTATCAAAAACTTCAGACGGAGACTACCGATAACAATGGTGACCCGAAGCCGGTTATCGGACAGGTTGGTTCCGGTGTGCGTACAGGAGCCATTACCTCCCGGTTTACCCAGGGCAATTTGAATGCTACGGAGAATCCGTTTGATTTGGCAATCGAAGGAGAAGGTTTTTTTGCGATACAGACCCCGAACGGAGAGACGGCATATACCCGTAATGGTTCGTTGGTGTTTGCGATTGCCACCGATGGATTGGCGCTGACCAATTCCGAGGGTTATCCGTTACTGGATATTACCGGTACTCCGATTATTCTTGAGCCGACCACGGATGTTTCGAAGCTTTCCGTTGATGTGGACGGCAAAATCATCGAAGAAGTACGCGAGGAATATACGGCAGCAGACGGTACGATAAAGTATAATACGGACCATGTAGAGCGGGCACAGCTTGGGCTTGTGCAGTTTAATAATCCGTCCGGTCTCGAGAAGTTGTCCGGCAGTATGTACCGGGAGACGGCAGCTTCCGGCACACCGCGCCTGGAGGTGGAGGACGAGGCATTAAAGCGCAGTTCGGTTCGTTCCGGTTATTTGGAAGCGTCCAATGTACAGACAGTAGATGAGATTGTAAATCTCATTGTGGCACAACGTGCCTACGAAATGAATTCCAAAGTAATTACTGCCTCGGATCAGATGTTACAGCAGGCGAATAACTTGAGAGGCTGATGATTACAGGATACGGGGCGTTAGTACATAGCCTTGGATAGGAGGAAGCCATGAGTATCGGAATTAGCAGTGAGTTGCTTTATGCGCAGATGCAGAAAAGTAAAAACGACAGTAAGGCAATCGGGTTGCAGAATAAACTTACCGGATTGGATGAGGGCAATTCTTCCGATGAAGAGATTATGGAGGTTTGCAAGGAGTTTGAAGCTTATCTGGTGGAGAAGGTATTTGACCGGATGAAGGATGCCATGACAGACAGTGAAGAGGAAGAAGGAGATTATCTTTCCTACTTCGGTGATATGATGTACCAGGAGTACGCAAAGCAGATTGCGGAAAATGGTGAGCTGGGTCTGGCACAGCAATTGTATGAATCCATGAAGAGGAACACGGTAACACCGATTCAGGAGAGTCTGCAGAATACGGAAGCAACGGAAGCCGTTTCCACTGTTGTGAATGAGCAAAAGAACGAAGAAAATTAACTAAGAAATACAGGAGTAGAATCTCGCAAGCGAGATTCTATTTCATTTTATTACTACAGGAGACGAGATGGAAAAGGAAAGCTTAAAAGGGTATGTAATACATATTAAGTATCGGAATGAAAAAAACGGATATACCATATTAACCCTTGAGACCGACGAAGATGATGTGGTCTGCGTGGGTAGCTTTTCTGCGGTCAGCGAGGGGGATCACCTGGAGGTGTTTGGCTCTTATACGGTGCACAATGTTTATGGGGAACAGTTTCTGGTGGAACATTATGAGGTGAAGGAACCGGAGAATGCGGTCGCCATGGAGCGGTATCTGGCTTCCGGTGCCATTAAAGGTGTAGGAGCAAAACTGGCCGCCCGCATCGTACGGCGGTTTAAGGAAGATACGTTCCGTATTATGGAGGAGGAGCCGGAGCGTCTTTCGGAAGTGTCCGGCATCAGCGAAAAATCGGCCCATGCCATTTACGAACAGTTTGTTGAAAAAAGAGAGTTGCGACATGCGATGTTGTTTTTACAGCAATACGGCATTTCCAATACATTGGCGGTAAAGATTTATGACCGGTATAAAGGTCAGATGGAACAGGTATTGTCCCAGAACCCGTACCGGTTGGCAGAAGATATTGATGGCGTCGGTTTCCGGATTGCGGACGAGATTGCCATAAAGGTAGGATTACGCAGTGATTCCGAGTATCGGGTACGTGCGGCTATCTTTTATGTGCTGACTCAGGCAGGGGCAAACGGTCATGTGTATTTGCCGGAGGAGGAGGTACTTACCGGCACATGTGAGCTTTTGGAACTGGGAAGAGAAACGGTAAAACGTCAGATTGATTTTTTACAGATGGAAAAGAAACTTATTGTAAAGGAAGTAGATGGTGACCGCCTACTGTATAGTTCCGTAGCCTATTATACGGAATTGAATACGGCCCGTATGTTACTGGATCTGAATGTACGGTATGATTTGACAGATTCGGTGTTAGAGACAGAGCTTGCTACCCTAAAGAAGCAGGAAGGGATTGAGCTTGACGAGTTACAGAAGATGGCGGTGTTTGAAACGGCAAGACATGGTGTATTTGTTTTGACCGGAGGACCGGGAACGGGAAAGACCACTACCATACGTACCATGCTGGATTTCTTTGAAAAACAGGGACTGGATATTTTGCTGGCGGCACCTACCGGACGGGCGGCAAAGCGGATGACGGAGACCACGGGACGGGAAGCGAGAACCATTCACCGGCTGTTGGAGTTAAAGGTATCGGAAGCAATGGGAAATCATATGCATTTTGAACGGAACGAAGAGAATCCGTTGGAATGCGATTTGATTATTATCGATGAGATGTCCATGGTGGATATTTATCTGATGCATGCCCTCCTAAAGGCGGTTTCCATCGGGACCAGACTGGTACTGGTAGGAGATGTGAACCAGCTTCCGTCGGTGGGACCGGGCAATGTGTTGCGGGATATTATTCATTCGGGATGTTTTTCCGTTGTGACGTTGGATAAAATATTCCGGCAGGCACAGGAAAGTGATATTATTACCAATGCTCATAAAATACACGCAGGAGACGAAATACGTCTCGACAATAAGAGTAAGGACTTTTTCTTTTTGCAGAGAGAGGACCTTACGGTGATACAACAGTCCATCCTGTATCTGGTAAAGGAGAAGCTGGCAAGACATCTGAAGGTAAAACCTCAGGAAATCCAGGTGCTGACCCCGATGAGAAAAGGAGAGCTGGGGGTAGAGCGGCTGAATGAATTATTGCAGGAGCATATTAATCCGCCGGATGGTGTGAAAAAGGAAAAAGAGCATACAAAGGGCGTGTTCCGTGAAGGGGACAAGGTCATGCAAATAAAGAACAACTATCAGATGGAGTGGGAGGTAAGAAGCCGCTATGGTATTCCGGTGGAGTCCGGAGCCGGTGTGTTTAACGGGGATTGCGGAATTATTAAGGAAATCAATTTCTTTTCGGAGCGTGTCAGCATTATGTTTGACGAAGGAAAGGTGGCGGAGTATCCGTTTTCCCAGATGGATGAACTGGAACTTGCGTATGCGGCTACCATCCATAAGTCCCAGGGCAGCGAATACCCTGCGGTGGTATTACCGCTTCTTTCCGGACCGAGGCTTTTGATGAACCGCAATCTGCTGTATACGGCAGTCACCAGAGCAAAACAATGCGTCACTATAGTAGGAAGTGCAGCCATGGTAAGCGGCATGATTGCAAATACGGATGAGATGAAGCGATATTCCGGGTTGGAACGTCATTTGACGGAGATGGTATAGCATAGGAAATCTTCTTCTTCTACTTGTAATTCCATGAAAAATATTGTAAGATAAGGATAAGGGGAGAAGGAGGCTATACGCTGGAAATCAATAGTATGGCACATAAGCTGGTTTCTGTGGTGTTTCCGCCACGATGTCCGGTTTGCGGAGAGTTACGGATTCCGTGGGAGAGCAGTACTTGCCCGGAGTGCGCAGGGAAGCTTCGGTTTGTGACCGAGCCGGTGTGTATGCGGTGTGGCAAGGAACTGGCAGACGATAGGTTGGAGTATTGCGGGGATTGTAACGGCAGTGAGATGACCTTTGTACGGAATTATGCAGTATGGCATTACGACAGACAGATGAAACGCTCTGTGATGGAGTTCAAGTATGGTGGCAGGAGAGAATATGCCGGCTTTTATATTCATCATATGGCAGGACGTTACGGAGAAAGGTTGCTACGGCACGGGGTTACGGCATTGGTTCCGGTTCCGGTTTCGGGGAAGAGGAAGCGAAGCAGAGGATTTAATCAAGCAGAACTTTTGGCTCGGGGACTGGCGGATAAACTGGGGATTCCGACGATTAATTTATTAAAGCGTGTGAAGAATACAAAGCCCCAGAGTGGGTTATCAAAAAGAGAGAGGAAGCAAAATCTCACAGGGGCCTTTGCATGGAATGTACGTGAGGCAGGAAAGTGGGAAGTTCTTCCGGGGGCAGTGGCTTTGATTGATGATATTTATACAACAGGGGCAACTCTTGCGGCCTGTACCCAGGTGTTACGGGAAAATGGTATTGCTGTTGTGTACGGGTTGTGCGTATGTATAGGAAAGAACAGATAAGAACCGAGGAGGGATAAACATGGACGTAAGAAACTGTAAAGGATGCAGCCGTTTGTTTAACTATATCGGGGGACAGCCTTTGTGTCCGGAATGTCTTAAGGCATTAGACGTAAAGTTTGATGAGGTACGTGATTACGTATACGATCATCCCCGGGCAGGAATGCAGCAGGTATCAGAGGAGATGGAGGTATCGATTGCCCAGATTAAGCGTTGGATTCGTGAAGAACGTCTGGCCTTCAGTGACGAAGCACAGGTAGGTCTTGAGTGTGAGGGCTGCGGTAAGATGGTTCGTACCGGGCGTTTCTGTGAATCTTGTAAAGCAAAGTATATCAATGGTTTTTCGGCTCTTACAAGAAAGCCGGAGCCGGAGAAGAAGCAGCCGGTAAAGGGACAGGGACCGCAGATGCGTTTCCTTGACAGAAATTAAGAAAGAGAAATAAGATTCCCCTGCATCTTTGGAGATTTGAAGATGCAGGGGTTTTTGCGCTATAGGAAATTTTGGCAAGCAGGCGCTATGTTCAGGATTATTATTTAAGACGGATGCCGTCTTCTTCCAAAGAAATAATACTATCCTTGTATAAACGGCCGATGGCACGCTTAAAGGAGTTTTTGCTTAAATTGAATTTAGCTTTGATTGCTTCCGGATTGGATTTGTCGTGATACGGAAGGAAGCCGCCAGCTTCATTTAATAAAGCTAAAATGTGTTCGGCATCCTCGTCCATCTGTAGGTAAGCCTTCTCGCGGATGCTTAATTCCAGACGGCCGTCAGGCTGTACTTTGGTTACTCTGGCATTGATGACAGTGCCGGGACGAAGTGGTGTGATGACTTCCCGTCTTGGAATCAGAGCGGAGTAAACAGAATCTACTGCTACATAGGTGCCGAATTCATCAATGTGTTCATATACAATACCGGTCACCTTATCGTCCTTTGCATAGGGTGCATTGCCGGATAAATATTCGTAGACGTGCATGGTGGCACACAGACGGCCGCTTTTATCGATATACAGGGCAACCAGTACCTGTTCTCCCTGTTTTACCTTGGCGGTCTGCTCCTTGAACGGAAGCAGCAGATCCTTTGCTAGGCCCCAGTCTAAGAATGCCCCAATCTGGGAGGTCTCCTTTACCGTTAATACGGCGGTCTCTCCTAAGGTAAGGGGCGGAATGGTAGTAGTGGCGATGGCCCGGTCTTCGGAGTCACGGTAGATAAACACCCGGAGGGTATCGCCGTGTTTGGTCCCTTCCGGTACCTGGTTGCGAGGAAGGAGTATCCTCTGCTCTGCGATGGCAGCGGTATCATCGGAATAAGATGGGGTGCCGGTGGTCTTACTTTCCAGATATACACCGTTTTCTGTTGACCTGCAGACGGATAAGGTCTGCACTTGTCCAAGCATAATCATAATAAAATATCCTTTCTTTTTTAGAGTCTGTTTCAGAACAGAGGTGAAATTAACGTTTAAACTCCGTAACGGCATAAGGTTGTCCCGCCTCATCCGCCAAAACGATGATACAGGAATCCTTTGTAACTGAAATACGAGGGAAAATAAGGTCGCCCAGCTGGGCGGCTTTTTTGTATTCTACCCGAAGCTTTTTGTAGTTATTGTCAGGTAAAAGGGCATATGCCATGGCGACATACTGACCGTTATTTACATGCTGATTGGAATCCAAATGGGAAACCGTTACCGGGATAGGAGCCAAAGCTGTGCCATCCGGCGGGAACTCCACTTTCCGGGGAGCGTAGTCCATGGGAAGAGCAGGATCCAATGGATATCTGGAAGCGTAAGCCGGGTCAAGGCGGGCCGGACGACCGGTATCGGTGTCGGCATACACCCAGACGGAATTGGCTGCCACAATAAGGTTATTCTCCTTGTCTGTCAGTGTAAAATTACGATAACCGAACATGGACTTAAAATCATAAGGCCAGGTATTTACATGTAAAAGCTCGCCGTATTCCGGGAAACGGGTAATCTCAATCTGCCAGGAATTCATAAGCCATACTTTATGTTCGTTTTTTAAAAAATTGATACCGATACCAAGATCTTCCGAATGAAAGATACTGCAATCCTGAAAGTAATTGATGATTGCAGGGAAGGATAATCGTAAGGAAGCATCTGTTTCGCTGTACCGGACTCTGGTGGAAAATGAATACATAATCCCTACTCCTCATTGCCGGAACCGGATTCCGGCCTGCGTTTTTATTTATGGACACAAGTATAGCATAATTTCAAAAAAAAAGCTAGAAATATGAAGGAAAAAAATGTATACTGTTAGTGGGTGGCTTTTTGGAGGTATTCTATGAGTGAAAAGAAAGTGAAAGAGACCAATTGGGTGTTTCTCACCTGTGTGCTGGTATCACAGATTTTCATATATTGGTTCGTTATGGTGGGGATAAGAGACCAGATGTTATTGCAGATGCTGTTGCAGTTGTTTGCAGTACTTCCGTGTGTTTGTTATCTGTATGGACAAAGGATTTCCGTAAAGGAGTATCTTCCTATAAGAAATCTTTCTGGGATGCAATGGTTATTTTTATTACCTTTGGCCTTTTGCGTGGACAAGATTGCGCTTTTTATGAATCTTTTGTCCCAACTGTTTACCCAAAACGAAGTGGTGGGGAGTATGTCGAGCCTTGTGATGGGATATCCGTTTCCACTGGCCTTGTTTGTGATAGCCGTAGCACCGGCAATATGCGAGGAATTGGCTTACAGAGGGGTGTTATACAAAGGCTATAAGTCCTGCGGACCATGGTTTGCTATGGTGCTCAGCGCATTTTTATTTGGGATTATGCACATGGACCTGAATCAGTTTTGTTATGCATTTGTTCTGGGGTTTTTGTTCCTGCTTATAAATGAAGCTATGGGATCGTTTATACCATCGGTATTGTTGCATTTTTATATTAACGGGCGTTCGGTGCTCCTGTTGTATATGGTGACCAATCAGTTACAGGGATTGCGAACGGACTATGTGGCTGCGGAAGTTGCAGGTGATACAGAAAAAATGAGTCAGATTGCGAAACTCGCGGATGGTGTGCCGATTCACAGGGAAGATTGGCTGGAGGTATATCTTTCTACGGACAATACCAATATTGCGGATGAGTTGTTGCGTGCTCTGCCGACTTGTTTGATTGCCACGGCGGTATTTGTTTTGATTTTGCGTTATTTGATAAGAAAACGCGGTGGGATGAAGGCGTTTTGCGGACAGATTGGTTTGGAGAATATGGCAGAAGGCCGGTTGAAGAAACGATGTGTTCTTACATTGCCGCTTTTATTTGCTATTGCGTTTTGTGTAGTATTTATGTTTTTGAAATGAGATGGGAACAAAGAGTTTCGCTTGCGAAACTCTCGCGCTAAGCGCGGTCGCTTGCGACAGTTTCCAAACGCGTGAGTGCGCATCCATAGCGGAGCGTTTTTTTGTTCTCTATAGGAAATGTGCAATTTCCTGTAGAGCAAGAAAAAAGCCCATGGGCTACATGGGCTTCTAGACACGAAGGTCGATGTTCCCGCCAAGATGCGGGGTGACGGATTGTTCCATCATTTTGATCAGGTTTTCTCCGGAGCCCTCGATGGTTTCCAGAGTCTTCTTGAATACGGCAACGCTGACCATATCATTGGCTTTTAATGTTGCATGTTGCATAGAAAGTGCAGGTATGTCCATGGGGCTTCCTCCTTTCTTGTTATCAAAGGATAACAAATAGCTATCTTTATGAATTCATTATAACACAGTTTATAATAAATTGCAAGAACAGGCGTCTCAGTGGGCGCAGAAAGAGGTGTGTATGTTAGATACGGTTATTATCGGAGCAGGTCCTGCCGGTATGGCAGCGGGGATTTATGCAGCCAGAGCGGAGTTGTCTCATGTGGTACTGGAAAGCGGTCTTATGAGCGGAGGACAGATTATTAATACATCAGAGGTGGACAACTACCCGGGCTTAAAGGGAATCGGCGGCTTCGAGCTTGCTATGACCTTCCGTGAGCATTGTGACAAGTGCGGGGTGAAGTTTCAGGACGGAAAAGTGACGGCAGTAGAACGCAAGGATGCCGGATTTATGATTATCTTGGAGAACGGAGATACCATAGAGAGCAAAACGGTGCTGGTTGCAACCGGTGCAAAGCACAGAAAACTCGGGATACCGGGGGAGGATGCTTTCGCAGGAAGCGGTGTATCCTATTGTGCTACCTGTGACGGTGCTTTTTTTAGAGAAAAAGAGGTAGCAGTCGTAGGCGGGGGCGATGTGGCAATTGAGGATGCTCTGTTCCTGGCCCGGATTTGTAAGAAGGTGTATCTGGTACACAGAAGAGATGAATTCAGAGCAGCAAAGACGTTAGTCAGCAGTTTGCGCGCCTGCGAGAATGTGGAGTTTGTCTTAAAGGCAACCCCGGAGGAGATTACAGGTAGCGGACATGTTGAAGTTCTTGTGGTCAACACGGAAAACGGCAGAAGAGAACTTCCGGTATCCGGTGTGTTTGTGGCAGTAGGTATGCTTCCGAATACGGAATTGTTAAAAGGTTTTGCTGCATTGGATGATTATGGCTATGTCCTGGCGGGAGAGGACTGTAAAACCAGTGTTCCGGGTGTTTTTGCGGCCGGCGATTTACGTACGAAGCCGTTGCGTCAGGTAGTGACTGCCGCTGCGGACGGCGCAGTTGCAATTCACGGAATCGAATCATATCTGAATACGTTCTAAGTGTACGAAAAAGTTAAACTGGAATAAATTGGATAGCCCCGGTGTGTTGACAATACGTACCGGGGTTTGTTATAATCATGTTACAAATATGTAATATTTTTGTAATAATTAAGGAGGTATTTATGGGAAGTGGAAAGTATTACGGTGTTTTGGGGTGCTTAGGCGCTGCACTTTTGACAGGAATTACATGGGGAGGAGAGGCAAAGGCGCAGGCGGCAGTACAGCATCCGTATGTGATGCCGGTAATATGTGCGGAATATAGTTTGCGGCCGGAGATAAAGGATGTCTGGCGTGCCGTGGGGGCAAAGTATGCCTACATAGAGGAGCTGACCGTATTGGCGGAAGGGATTCTGTTCGAAAAGGAAGAAGAACCGCAGGGAGAACTGGTTCTTCTTGCCAAAGAGCAAAGTCCCGAAGGGACCATAGTATATGCTAATGTAAATAATTATGTGAATGTGAGAAAAAAAGCCACTACCTCATCAGAAGTGGTTGGGAAGCTGTATTCCGGCTGTGTAGCTACCGTAATAAAGGATGCAGGGGAATGGGTGTATGTTTCTTCAGGAAATGTGACGGGCTATGTAGTAAAGAAATATTTATTGTTTTATAAGGATGCCGAAGAGGCTATTGCACGAACGTATTCTCCGAAAATACAGGTAACTGCCAATGTTTTAAATGTACGATCCGGAGCCGGAACCGGGTATAAGGTACTTACTTCCTTCAAAAAAGGGGATACGGCACAGTTACTGGAAGAGGGGAAGGAATGGCATAAGATTCGTTTTACATTAAATGGAAAAGAAACCACGGGATATGTGTATGCAACCTATACGGACGTTACCGGCGGGCCGAAGTACGGGGAAACCCTGGCAGAGGAAAAGAAGCGTTTAGAAAAGGAACAGCAGGAAGCAAAGGAAGCTGCCGCAAAAGCAGAAGCAGAAAGAAAGGCAGCCGCGGAACAAAAGAAACGAGATAAGGCAAAACAGGTGGCGGACTATGCGAAGACCGCTGTGGGAGTCGATTATGTGTGGGGTGGAACGAACATGAAGACCGGTGTGGATTGTTCCGGCCTGTGTTATGCCTCCTATAAAAAGTACGGATACACCCTTCCGCGGGTATCCAGAGATATGGCAGCGAGCAAGGATTTGTTGTCGGTGACGCCGAATATTTCCAATCTGAAAGCCGGAGATTTGATTTTCTATGCTTCCGATGGAAGGGTAGACCATGTGGCTATGTATATCGGCAACGGACAGGTGGTGCATGCTTCCAGTTACCAAACCGGAGTCATTATTTCCGAGTACAACTATCGTAAGCCGCATAGTGCAAAGCGGGTAATTTACTAGATGCGGCGACTCTGTCCGAGACGACTTTTCCGGTAGTCGGAAGGGGCCATACCGGTATGTTTATGGAATAAGCGGCTGAAATACAGCGGATTGTCATAGCCGACAGCTTCCGCAATCTCCGTAATGGGGTAGGATGTGTTTTCCAGAAGGTTCTGTGCGTTCATCATACGAAGAGATACGATGTATTGCATAGGAGTAACCTTGACAATTTGCTTGAAGTTCCGGATAAACCAACAGGTGCTGATGTGTCTGGATTTTGCGTAGTCTTCGATGTTAATCGGAGAAGAATAATGTTCATTAAAATAATGGGTAGCGCGTTCGATTTCATTTTGAATGTCGCTGCCCGTTTTGCGTCCTTCCTTGAGGTAGCGGTTAATCATAAGAAAAATATGCCGCAAAAAGAGGGAAAGCAGTTCTTCGTAATTTGGCCGGCAAAGTTGCAGTTCCCGGATGATTTGCCGGTATAATTGCTGGTAATCCGGAGAGGTGCCGGTGTAAAATACATTTTCCGTGTTTGGAATATTGTAGTAAGAAAGCAGGTGTTCCACTTCAGAACCCGTAAAATGAATCCAATAAACTTCTGTTTTGTCGGAAGCATAATACATATATTTCTGAGGTTCCTCTGGGTGATACAAAATCATATTTCCCTCGGTAATAATGTGTTCTTTTCCGTGAAAGGTAAAATGGGCTTTTCCGGAAGCAATGTATAAAAGCTGATAGTCCTTTCTGCCCTGGGGACGTTCCGTCAGAAAGGTAGGCATCGTATGAATCCGGTAGTATCCGCAACTGGTAACAAGTAACGGTTTACTTAAGTCCATAAGATCGGATACGGAATTGTGTAGGTAAGCAGCATTTGTATACATGGCAATCCTCCTCATTGTATTACCTTTATTATGCATCCAAAGTATGGGGAATGCAAGCACATTTGTATCATTTTGTGCATGTTTTGTTGCATTGTGTTTATGTT
>JAZNBY010000042.1:0-7612 GCA_045587325.1 Lachnospiraceae bacterium
CCACAATTTCGTATAAGCCGTTTAATTTATCCAAATGCTTATCATAAATCTTTAGCATCCGGTTGAACTTAATCAAATCAATATGAAACAACATCCGGAAATAGCTTACAAACATATCTAACATATCTCCGGTAGGCTTCCTGCTTCCGATAATCCAAAAGTTCCGTTTGAAAGCTCCAAAATGACGGTTCAACTCTTTCATCCGTTCCGTATAGCCCGAAATTTCCTGTATATTCAGTTTCCCAACATCTTCTACCGCATACAACAAACGAATCAAATAGACAACAGAGCTTAAATAAGCATCCAGTTCACCCTTCCGCTTCATATAAGTGTAAATATTATACGTAATCACCAAACAAGTGGCAATCACACCGATCTGCGGTTTCAAAAAAGCCAATCCGACAGAAAGCAAAAGCGCAACCGAAGCTAAAACATGAAGCAAATTCGATTCCCTTTTTATGGTCTTTATCTGACTCATACAATCAAACACGGAATACCGATTACTTTTTCCAATCTGGTACAACGCTTCCTGCAGTGCGATTCGCTTTTCTTTTTCCGTACAAAACAAAGAAATCAATCGTTCCCGTTCACAAAGTTCTTCAGACGAAAACTCCGGTCTGCGTAACATAGCATACAGATACTCTTCTCCCATGGCACTTACCGTCTGATTCATTGTCATATATAACTCGTCCAACTCCAAGTCGTTCCAGGTAATATCATCAATGTCATGAGCCGGCCGTTTTACCGTCTCATAATACTTTCTGATTGCCTGAAATTTTTCCGATCTATATTCTTCTCCGGATACGGTTCCGAAGTTTTCTTCTAAAACCCGACGTAATCTTTTTTTATATGCTGCTTTATCCCTTATTCCCTTAAAAATAAGTAGTCCGACTAACGCCACACCAATCACAAGATATTCCATAGACACCCTCACTTTTTTATATATTTATACAAGATAAAGTATAGTCCTATCCATATAAAAAGTCAAGAAAAATACAAAAGCCCCCACATATCCATGTAAGAGTTTTTGTATAAAAAAATAAGTTATTTTTTTTAATAAATGACAAAAAAGTCCGGTTGCAAATATCAATCTGCAACCGGACTATATATCCTTATATTAATCCCAAATTACTCTTGCATACTTATAAACAGTACGATAATTTACATTGGAAATCTCAACACCGTTACGAGCATGAATAATCTTTCCATTACCCATATAAATCGCAACATGATCAACCACACCTGTCTTCAGGTTGTGATAAAATACCAAGTCGCCGGCTTTTGCTTCCGATTTGGATACTGATTTAAATTTCTTCGCCATATCTCTGGAAACACGCGGTGTCGAATAACCATATGCCTTAAATACCTGCTGTACAAATCCGGAACAGTCAACACCCTTGGTCAAGCTGTTACCGCCCCAAACATACGGAGTACCCAAAAATCTCTGTGCATAATCCAGCAAATTAGTTCTTAACTGAGAAACACCATCTCCGTAACTGCTGCTTTCAACCGCTTCCTTGTACTTGTATGCAACCGTAACAAATTCTGAACTGACATATGCTTCCATATTAGCATCCACGTCGTTGTTCCACTCAATCTGTACAAAGGTCTTCGCTTCCGGATCATTCTTGCTGATAACAACTTCTTTCACAACCTTGAAACTCTCTCCGCCACTTACCTTGGCAATGACATTATTCGCCGTAGTATCCGGTGCAGTCCGTACATTCAGGTTTATAATTCCTTTTCTTACCGTTGCAGTCAAAGTACCCAGCTTTTTCGCAAGTTCAACTGCTTCATCTCCCATAATAAGGTATTCTGTAGAACAATAACCTTTCACTTTACCGGACGTAATCTTTGCCCAACCGTTCTCTACCTTTTCAACAATACAGTATGCATTCTTACCAAGCTTGCCGATACGAGAATAATTTGTTCCCGGACCACTTCTGACATTTAATGCATCTGTAACATTTGCAAATGCAATCCCCTCCGGTACCTCAACCGTAGAAAAAAGTTCTGTTGTATCTTCTGTATTCTCTTCTAATGCATTGCTAAAAAAGCTACTGGAAACAAGGGAAAAGCCACCAATGGCATTTCCACCCGCGATGACTGCCGCATTCACCGTCGTGCCCGTTCCAACCAGAGAAATCACTACTCCAATAATTAAAGCAAGTGACAATCCGCGCTTTCTGTTCATCAAAAAGTACCTCCATACTTGCAACTCTATAATAAATGTTACATAATTATTAAAAATGTTACACGCCTTATTATAGCAAGCTTGTATGTTTTTGTCAACAATATGCTGAATGTTTTTTCATTTTTATAGCAGTTTTAGGCATTTTTAACAAAAATATCGACCTAAATAATAAAACAGATCACACCACCGTTGCCTTCGTTAATAATTTTTTCAATCGACTCCTGTAGTTTCATCTGACATTCCTCGTTTATATTTCCGATTTTCGCATTTACACCTTCCTCAACCAGTTTATCAACGGTTTTACCGAATATACTTGCAGTCCGCAAACTGGATTCTCCGGATTCTCCTTCTGTCGTCATATAAGCAATCAGATCTTTTGCCTGCTCTTCACTACCTACAATCGGTGCAATCTCCGTCACAATATCTGCCTGAATCATGTGCACCGAAGGAGCCGTAGCATGGATTTTCACTCCAAACTTACCTCCCTGTTTTATAAGTTCCGGTGTAGAAATCTGTAATTGCTCCGGAGCCGGCAAAATCACACTGTAACCTCTTCGTTCCACTTCATCATATGCATCGGCGATCTTCTCGCATTTTTTTCTTTGCTTAGCAATTTCTTTTAATTCTTTGTAAAAGCTGTACTCTCCTGACACTTCTGTTCCCATAAGTTCACTGAGCATACGATAATAGAACTCTTTTTTCAGAGACATGGTATATTCGATTTTTCCGTTTTCCATATGTATTTCCTTCGGACAAATTTCAGTAAAATAGGTACCGTCTCTTAATGTCTCCTGCTCTCTTACATCCTTCATTCTTCTGTTTTTTATTAATAACTGTTTTGCTATTTCCATAGCCTCCGTCTTCATTTCATGACTATTCTCCAACAGTTCTACCCATCTCGGCATTCGAAATATCATTTCACTTACCGGAAACGCTGCCAAAAGTTCTTCTAATATTGAAATCAGTTCCGCTTTTTCCAGTTTAGTACAATCCGTAGGCAGTACTGTGACATGATACCGTTCCGAAAGTTCTTTTGCCAGTTCCTTTGTTTCCATCGCTTTCGGTCTTGATGAGTTAAGTAATACTACAAAAGGTTTTCCCAAACGTTTTAACTCTGTAATTGTTCTTTCTTCCGGCTCCTCGTAATTGGCTCTTGTCAATTCTCCGAAACTGCCGTCTGCCGTTACCAGTACCCCAACGGTAGAATGTTCTTTTATTACCTTTCCTGTACCGATTTCTGCAGCTTTCGTAAACGGGATTTCCTCCTCAGACCACGGAGTCTTAATCATCCGTTCCTTCTCGCCTTCCATATGTCCGGCAGCGCCATTCACCATATACCCTACGCAGTCAATCAGACGAACTTTTACATCTGTCCCGTCGGAAAACTTCAATTTTGCAGCCTCTTTCGGAATGAACTTCGGTTCTGTTGTCATAATCGTACGCCCTTGTGCCGATTGCGGAAGTTCATCCACTGCTCTTGTTTTTTCTGCATCTCCTTCAATTACCGGCAGTACCATTTCATCCATAAAATGTTTGATAAACGTGGACTTGCCGGTTCTGACCGGTCCCACTACACCGATGTAAATTTCGCCGCCGGTACGCAGCTTCATATCGTTGTATAAATCAAACGTTTCCATAAAAAATCCCCCTTGGCTCTACTGGTACAGTATATGCCGCGGAGGATTTCATTTATTCCCAACTTATTGAACTGTATTCATTTACTTTTTCCCGTACAAGCAAATCACTCAATGCTTCCTTTGCCGGCTTTCCGTTAAAAAGCACTTCATTCACCTGCTCTACAAGAGGCATCTCAACACCATACTTCTTCGCCAAAGCCAACGCCGCCTGTGCAGAATTCACGCCTTCCACTACCTGACCAACCTGTGCCTTGGCCTCTTCCATGGAACAGCCCTTTCCTAACAGGTAGCCTGCATTATGATTTCTGCTGTGGGTGCTGGTACAGGTAACAATCAAATCGCCGATACCGGACAATCCGGCGAAAGTCTCGTAATGAGCCCCCATAGCCTGACCGAGTCTTGCAATCTCCACAATTCCTCTGGTAATCAGTGCCGCCTTTGTATTATCACCGTATCCCAGACCGTCAATAGCACCTGCCGCGAGAGCAATAACATTTTTCAATGCTCCGCCCAATTCAATACCGAGTACATCCGGACTGGTATAAACGCGGAAATACGGATTCATAAACATATCCTGAATATACATGGCAGTTTCCTTGTCGGAAGCACCGGCCACAACCGTGGTAGGAATATGTCTGCTCACTTCCTCCGCATGGCTCGGTCCGGAAATTACAGCTACCTTTGCCTGCGGAATCTCCTGAGAAATAATATCCGTCATGGTATACAAAGTTTCATTTTCAATACCTTTGGATGCATTTACAATAATGGTTCCTTCCTTCACAAAAGTAGAAATATTCTTTGACACTTCTCTTACCTTAGGAGAAATCACCGTGTTCACAATCATATCCGGACCGTTTTTTGCCGCGGTTTCGATATTATTCGTCAAAATCACGTTGTCCGGAAGCACCGCACCCGGCAAATTTTTAATATGATTCCGATCATTTTTTAACGCATTCGTCTCTTCCGGAAACTTAGACCACAAAGTAACCTCATGACCGTTCCCCGCCAACAATATAGTAAGTGCGATTCCCCATGTTCCGGCTCCCAGCACTGTAACTCTTTTCATACCATCCACCTGTCAATGCAACTAATGCATTCCTTTCTGTTTACTGCTCATCCGGTGTCTTTGGGGACTCCGTTTCGGAAATATCAACTTTTTTGCCGATCTTGTTCTCGGTTCCGGTTAACAACCGCTTGATATTCTGTCTGTGGGTATAAAAGGCCAAAACCGCAAACATACTGCTGACAATAAGCATATGCCAGTCACCTTGTCTTGTCAACGCTACATAAACCACAAACTCGACTTCCATAATCAGCGATCCCAAGGAAACATAACGGGTAACTGCAAGTATTACAAAAAAAGTAATAATGCAAATCAAAAAGATCTTCCAGTCAAAAGTCATAATGGTACCAACCAAAACCGCAATACCTTTTCCGCCCTTAAAATGCAGATAAAACGGAAAATTGTGACCGAGTACCGTTCCCAACGCCGTATACAAGCCAAGCAAGGACACTTCCGGCATGCTACGAAATATCAACAATTTTACAAGTAACACCGGAATCACACATTTTAAAATATCGCCAAATAACGTAATCAAAGCGGCTTTCTTTCCAAGGGTACGAAGTGCATTTGTCGTTCCCACATTACCACTTCCGTACTTTCTGATATCAACATTCTGTTTTTTCCCTACAAGGTATCCTGTGGAAATACAACCGAAACCATATCCAAGCAATAAACAAACTATAATCTTCCAAACTATCATATCTATCTCATCCTACCGTTTCTGCTACTGTTTTGATTATTTCGTGTTATCCTCTCGTTCCCGGATAATAAACTTCAATGACGTACCGACAAAACCGAAGGTATCGCGAATCTTATTCTCAATATAACGCTGATAAGAATAATGCATGAGTTCCTTCGTGTTTACAAACAGCACAAAGGTAGGCGGACCTACCGCTACCTGTGTCATAAAGAAAATCTTCAAACGCTTACCCTTATCGGACGGCGGCTGCTGTAAAGAGGTTGCCTCCATAAGAATCTCATTCAGCACACCGGTCTGGATACGCAATGTTCTGCTCTGGATTACAAGATCAATCTTTTCGAAAATCTTGGTCATACGCTGTCCGGTCTTTGCGGAAATAAAAAGAATCTCCGCATACGGAATGAAGGACAGAATCTCACGGATACGCTCTGTCTGGCGATAAATGGTCTTATCGTCCTTATCTTCCACCGCATCCCATTTATTGACAGCAATAATGATACCTTTTCCACGTTCATGAGCAATACCGGCAATCTTCGCATCCTGCTCGGTTACACCCTCCGTGGCATCAATCACTACAACCACAACGTCCGCACGCTCTACCGCACTGACGGTGCGCACAATACTGAAACGTTCCAGTTCTTCCTTAATCTTGTTCTTACGACGAAGTCCTGCCGTATCGATAAAGGTATATTCTTTTCCATCAAACTTTACAACCGTATCAATGGCATCACGGGTAGTACCTGCGATATCAGAAACAATCACACGATTCTCACCGGTCAACTTATTAATAATGGATGACTTACCTACGTTCGGCTTACCAACCACTGCAATCTTCGGAAGTTCTTCCTCTTCTTCGCCGTCTACCGGTGCCGGAAAATACTCAACAATGGCATCAAGGAGCTCACCGAACCCCAAACGAGACGCACCGGATACCGCAATCGGGTCACCGATACCGAGATTATAGAACTCGTATACATCTGCCTGCATCTTTTCAAAATCATCAACTTTATTGACCGTCAGAACCACCGGCTTACCGGAACGGCGTAACATATCCGCCACCTTAAAGTCCGCATCCACCAGGCCCATACGCACATCGGTAAGGAACACAATCACATCTGCCGTATCAATGGCAATCTGTGCCTGTTCCCTCATATAGGTCAGCATCTTATCCTTGGTCTCCGGTTCAATACCACCGGTATCAATCATGGTGAACTTATAATTCAACCATGTTACGTCCGCATAAATACGGTCACGGGTTACACCCGGATAGTCTTTTACAATAGAAATACGTTCCCCTGCAAGGGCATTAAATAACGTGGACTTACCTACATTCGGGCGTCCCACGATAGCTACAATCGGATTACTCATTTAGGAATTTATCCTCACTTTCAATATCAATCACTCTCAATTACGGCTCGTACAAAAGCCTCTCCATCTGATTTTACAATACCCACGCGGGTTTGTAAAGCCTTTTCCACATCGGAAACAGTCAAATCATCCAGAAACACATCTTCGCCACTCCGAAGCATCACCTCCGGAAGCAATATAACATCGCCTAATTCCTTGTCCTTAAGCTGCGCAATAATGTCCTGTGCCGTTATAAGACCTGCTACCGTGATGCTTTCTCCGAAGAACTCGTTTCGAATCGCAACCACTTCCACTGAAATATTCGGATACTTTTTCTGTATTTTTGAAATCTGTTCCTTTATAGAAGATTCTGCCAGCAGTCCGGTGGCAATGGTAAGTTTTCTCGTCCTGTCATCACCCTTGCAATCGGACAAACATTCATCCACTTCCATATCCAATAACCGAAGCATACCCACACCGTTTTCCAACTGCGGATACCCTTCATACTCCTCATCCGACGGCAGCGGCAACCCGGCAAGCAAATACCATTCGTCACTGGCATGAATCATCCGGGTTCCATAGTGTTTCTGTATGATATCCTGCCATTTCTTAATGATTCCGATAATCTCTACCGCATCATCTTTTGTAAAAGGTTCTACCTGCGCCAAACC
>JAZNBY010000043.1:0-5561 GCA_045587325.1 Lachnospiraceae bacterium
GGGAGCAGGTTTATAGTGCCGTCGGAATGGAGATGGATGAGAGCTACATCTATGTGGCGGAGCAGGGAGTCACTTATATGGGGACATTGACGTCTGACGGGGAAGTTAAGGTTGAAAAGAACATCCACATCTATACCCATGATTTGGAGAAGGTGGGAGTAGTTAATTTTGCGGACGCATTGTTAGAATACCATCCGGAGCTGAAGGACCGGGACTTTGGTGGGGATAGCGTATATACGTTTCTAGATGCCGATCATGATTTGTACTATAAGGATGAGGAAGCGTATTGTGTCGTAAGAGCCAATACAGAGACGGAAATCGTGGAGTACCTCTATAAGTGTAATAAGGCGGATCTGCTGGCCGGGAAGCCGGTACTGGTACCGGTTTGTACGGATAAGAAGGAGATGTAGCGGAAATGGTACAAAGGAGGATGAACAGTAATGAGAAAGCAGCTTTTGATTTCAGTGGTGGCCTGCATGGTGTTATTGGCAGGATGTTCTAAGAAGACGAAGGAACAGGATGGTACGGGACAACCGGGGACAACGGAAAAGAATGTTACCTTTGAAGCGGAGGATTTTATTCCGGGTAGTGATACTTATCGGGCAACCGATGCAGGACATTACTATTACAGTGTGAAGCAGCAGGCAATACGGTATGTGGATTTTACAATCGGAAAGGACATGTACTTGTGTAACAAGCCGGAATGCAGACATGACGGGAATGCGTTTTGTGTCGCAACAAACGGGAACTACGTGCCAAAAAGCCTTTGTGTGTACGGAGGAAAGCTGTTTGCAACCGTGGTAGAGGAAACCGACACTCAGTATTTGTATAAGCTACTGTCCATTGGGTTGGATGGTTCGGAAATGAATGAAGTGGTGACTTATTATACGGCGGAAAAGAATGGCGTCTCTCTCGCAATGAAAGGAATCGACACACCGTTGTACATCCATCGTAACAAAGTGTGGCTGCCCCTTGGCATTTCAGTGCAGGACGGCGGAGAGGATGTAGCATATTACGGAACCGCAATCTATGATTTAAATACAAAGGAGCTGTGCCACCTGGATGCGGAGCTTTTGAGCAAGGAGAATGCGGAGACGACATCGGTGACACCATACGGGGATTACTTCTATTACTGCAAAAAGGAAGGAAAGAAAACGGTACTGCACCGGTATAACATTACAAACGGTGCGGATGAAACCTTCCCGTTGCTTGCGAACTTCAAGGGAGAATATGTGGTATTGGGTGACCGTATTTTCTATGCAAGAGGACAGGGAAAGGTACTTTGCATCCATCACATTGCCACAGGGGAAAATGAAGAAAGAACTTTGACAAGAAAGAATATGGTTTTGCTTCCGGACGGTACAAGTAAGGAAGATGAGACAACCTATACCATTACGGAACTGAGGACAGACGGAACGTATCTGTATATTCCGGAGGTGACGCGGGAATATTCTTATACCTGGGAGGACGGAGAAGTCTCCCAGTGGCAGGAATCGTACCTGAATATATTTGACGCCAATGGGGACCCGATATGTGCCGTGAATCTGTTGGAGCAGATGGAAGGCAGTCAGCCGGAGGGTGTAGAAAAGCCGGTATTCGCAGAACCGACGAAGTTGCGCTTTTTGGGAGAAGAGATTTATTGCAGGATGCATACGGAGGACCGGGTAGGCTACATGCTTCGGTGTAAGCGGAGCGACTTGTTGACCGGAAAGCCGGAGTTTGTCTTTGTGTATCAGGAAAATACGGAAACGCACTAAGGTGTAAGGAGGAGAATGGTATGTTAGAACTGATTAATGTGACAAAGAAGTACGGGAATAAGACTGCGTTACATGATTTAACGGTTACATTTGAAACTGGTGTGTACGGACTCTTAGGTGCAAACGGTGCAGGTAAGTCCACCATGTTGAATCTGATTACGGATAATATTCCACGGACGGAAGGAAAGATTCTGTATAACGGAACGGATATTTTATCCATGGGAAAGAAGTACCGGAAGAAGTTAGGCTATACACCGCAGTTGCAGGGAATGTACGAGGACTTTTCCGCAAGAGACTTTTTGCATTACATAGGAGCCTTGAAGGGTATGAAGCGCAAGGATTGCAGAGAGCAGACGGAGCAGTTCCTGGATATCGTATGTCTTTCTCAGGATGCCCATCGGAAGCTGGGGGCGTTTTCCGGCGGTATGCGGCAGCGTGTGCTTCTGGCAGCGGCAATGTTAGACGAGCCGGAGATTTTGATTCTGGATGAGCCGACGGCGGGACTTGACCCGACCCAGAGAATCAGGCTTCGGGATTATATTGCATCCATTGCAAAGGAGCGGACCGTGCTGTTGGCGACCCATGTAATCGGAGACATCGAAACCATTGCAAAGAAGGTGCTTTTGCTGCATCATGGTACCTTGTGCCGCTTCGAACCGATTGACGTGTTGTTAGAAGAGGCAGAACAATTGATGGAGGCAGCGGGACAGTTACCGGATCATCCGATTACCTTGGAGGATGTGTATTTGTTCCACGCACAGGAACAGTTGACGGAAGCATAAAGGGGAGGGGATCGAATGTTAGAGTTAAAACGTATTCTGTGGAACCGAAAAACGTTACTGCTGTTTGGCATTTTAATTCTTCTTCACGGCGTATTTTTCTTCTTCCAGTGCAATGAGACAAAGGCAGTTACTCTGACCGGAGAGGCACTGGAAGCTTACGTGGAGCAGTTTCCGTCCTATGTGCAATCGGTACAGGATAATGTGACTGCTATGAAGGAAAATCCGCTATTTAACGATTACGATTCCTTTGTCTACCGGAATCTGTTAAAAACCGGGGAAGATTATAAGGTATTATTGGACGTGGAACCGGTGGTGGGAGAAAACCGGGGTGTCATCACCGTTCTTAATTTCAGTCTGACCAGTTTTATTTTGCTTCTTGGCGGAATGTATATTGTGTTGGGCTTTATGGCAGAGCGTCAGAAGGGACTTTATTTGCTGGTGCGTTCCACAAAATGGGGACGGACACGGCTTTCCTTACAAAGAATCGGTATTTTGTGTTTAGGTATTTTTGCAATCGGAGTGCTGCTGTATGGCAGTATCCTTTGCTTGGCATCCTTTGCGTTTCCGGGATGTGACATGGGTCGGCCGATCCAGTCCATTCCGGAGTTTGAAAGTGTCATCGGGCATTATTCCATCGGTCAGTATATTCTTTTGTTTGTACTAAGAAAGATGCTTGGTTGTCTGGCTACCTGCCTGTTGTTATATTTGTGTATGTCCGTATTTCGGTCCAGCTTTTGCGTGGTAGCATTTTTCCTGCTGTTTCTCGGGGAGTATTTGTTGTATACCCTTATTATTCCTACTGCAAAATGGTGCGTGTTTAAGTACATCAATATTTATACCTATGTATTTTGCGGGACGGAGTATGCCCATTACTATAATCTGAATCTATTTGAACGACCGTTTAATACGGTGCAGAGTTCGGATTTGCTGGTTCTTATTTGTGCGCTTTTGTTCGGCACCTTGTGTGTGGTGCAATATGCAAGACAGTATCCAAAGGGTGAGAATAAGACCTTACCGTTTGTGGAGAACATCCGCAAGTTCATCAGCAAACACAAGCCGTCCCTGTCGCTTACGGGGTGGGAGATTAAGAAGGTGTTGTTTTCC
This sequence comes from Lachnospiraceae bacterium, assembly GCA_045587325.1. Lineage (GTDB taxonomy): Bacteria > Bacillota > Clostridia > Lachnospirales > Lachnospiraceae > SIG307. The sequence continues at coordinate 3,644 of JAZNBY010000043.1, forward strand.
CAGAAGGGCTTGATTGTGATTGCGCTTATGTGTTATCTGTCCTATTCCATGTCCATCGAATCCAACTATCTGGATTTCAGAAGCCGGTATGTGTCTCATTGGTATGAGGAGTTTGCCGGGGTAATGAACGAAGAACGGATGCAAATGATTTTGGACAAAAAACAGGATATCGAGGATCACATTGATATGTGGGAGAAATCTTTAGCAGAGCAATATGAGTTTTTGGCGAAACGATATGCGGCGGGAATCTTTGAAGGAAATGAAATGATTCAGGGCGGTATTGCAAAGCTGGAGGATGCCATAAAAGAAGCGCAACGGGAGCTGGAAGGTCTGGCGGTGGTGATTGAGCAGGCGGAAGCCGGACTTGCGTATTATCAGGAGACAGGATTGGAAATTATGCTGATGGATGCGGGGGTCTATGAACTATTGCTTCAGAATGATAATCAAACGATCATGCGGAACCATTTGTATACCCTGCTTACGGTGGTGCTGGTCATGTCGGGAATCATGGCCTGCGAGAAGTCTTCCAACATGGAGATGACGTTACATACGGCATACAAGGGGCGAATGCCTACCCTGCTTCGGAAAATCGGAATTATGTTGGGTGTGTGCATTGTATGTGGCATTACCATTCATATCGTGCAATACATACAGATCGGGAAAGTGTTTGAGTACATTCACAAGGAAGCACTGGTTCAAAGCATTCCGTGTATGAGAGGGTTTATGATACCTCTTACCATCGGGCAATACCTGGTGTTCCTGTTTGGCATGCGTATTCTCATTGCGGTGGCTATGGGCTCGGTTGTTATGTGGCTGAGTAAACGGTTTACCCGGATTACCACGTTGGCATTAGGTGTATTTTTGCTCATCGTTCCTATGGGACTGGTGGCGATGCGGTTTTAAAGGAAAGGCCTTTCACCTTTTTGGTGAGAGGCTCTTTTCATGTGACATTTTTTGTGATATAATCATACCGTATTGCATAGTAACACAGTAACGAACTAAATTGGGGGAGAATAATTATGTACATTACCAATGTGTTAGATTTAATCGGAAATACACCGTTAGTAAGTTTGGAGGCCACCACAGGGCTTCAGATTTATGCGAAAGCAGAGTTTTTTAATCCGGGTGGTAGTATCAAGGACCGTATTGCTCTCAATATGTTAGAGGAAGCGGAAAAAAGCGGTGCGCTCCGCCCGGGCATGACCATCATCGAACCGACCTCCGGCAACACCGGTATCGGTCTGGCATTGTGCGGTGTCCGTAAGGGCTACAAGGTTATCATCGTAATGCCGGAGAATATGAGTGATGAGCGTAAGAAGATTATCTGTGCCCTGGGTGCAGACCTGGTGCTGACGCCGCCGGAGCTTAGCATTGACGGTTCCGTACAGGAGGCTCTTCGTCTGGCATCTTCTTCTGATGAGTATTTTGTGCCACAGCAGTTTGAGAATCTTGCCAATCCGCAGGCCCATTATAAGGGAACCGGAAGAGAGATTGTAGAGCAACTCGGTAAGAAAATCGATATTTTTGTATCCGGTATCGGCAGCGGCGGTACCCTGCAGGGAATTGCAAGCTACTTATTAGAGCAGAATCCGGATTGTAAAATCGTTGCGGTAGAGCCGAAGAATGTGTCCGCACTTCTGGGGCATGAGCCGGGCCTGCATCAGATTCAGGGCATCGGTGACGGCTTTGTACCGGCAGTACTGGATACGAAGATCATTACGGATATTGTGGAAGTATCCGATGATGATGCCATCAATACCGCCAGAGAGCTGGCGAGAGTGCAGGGCCTTTTGGTAGGTACCTCCTCCGGTGCCAATGTATGGGCTGCAAAGAAGATGGCTGAGAAGTACGGCAAAGACAAGGTGATTGCTACGGTGCTTGCAGACCGGGCGGAACGGTATTTCAGTACGTCGTTGAT
>JAZNBY010000044.1:0-17882 GCA_045587325.1 Lachnospiraceae bacterium
AGCAACGGCGAATACCACGATAATTCCGCAGTTTCCGAAAAACTCCGTCAGAGCAATCGTTCCTTTGTTATGTGCGAACAACAATTTCACGTTCTTCATATACCAGCTGGCCGGTAAAAACTCTGCAGCCTTTGCCACACCATCCGGCAAAAACTCTGTCGGGACAAAGATACCGCACATGAACGCCATTCCCATGGCAATGAGATTGCTGGCGCCGTTTAAGGCATCCTTTCCCCGGACCACTACTCCGATTAACACCGCAATTGCCACCGATACTGCCATAAACAGGAAGCTGTTCACCATATTCAACAAGAAGGTCGACAGCGTAAAGTATTTTCCGTAAAGGACTGCACCGATGATCATTAATGCCCCCCAGAATCCCACTGCTACCACGCTGATCCCTGCCACAATCTGAATGTTCTGCGTTCTGGAACTGAGCTGCCCGCAGGAGAGACGCATCTTCATATCCTTCCGGTAAAAAGCCTGCATAATCGGACCCAACACAATAATCAGGATTGCCGGGAAGATATATGCCATATACACCAGGAAAAAGTAACCCGGTTCCATGTCGGTTCCGCTTTTTCCGGAGGCCACCATGGTTTTTACCTGGTTATCGGTATTCCGTAACACAGCGGCACAGGCATCTTCCATGGATTTCCCAGCTGCCAGTTCAGCTTTTACGTAACGAAAAAACATTTCGATTCTCTGATCGGTAAATGCCACATTCTCCCTGATGCTCTGACGCTCTATCCCGCCTTTTTCTCCTGCAAGAAAGGTTTCCTCAAAACCGTCGTCGATATAAAGTACATAATCCACTACACCGTTAAATACCAGTTCCGATACCAGTTCTTTGTCAAATTCCGTTTTTACCTCGTTTCCCTTTGCCAGATACTCCGTAACGGCACGGGACAACACGGAATTGTCTCTGTCCTCTATATAAATATCCAACTCACTTGCTTTGAACATTTCCTCCTGTTCTTTGCCGGAAAAGAAGGAAAAAGCGATCATTAACGCACAGAAAATGCAAAAATAAATACTGGCGGACGGCAAAGATTTCTTTGCTACTTTTAATACTGCTTTCATTACTTCTCCACTCTCCTTCCGTCTTTCTTCTGATGCCACAAAATGGCGATTACACTTCCTGCAATCAGAACCGCACACCAGATTCCGATGCTGAGCAGACACATAGCAAACCGTTTTTTATCTCCCATAACACACAGTGCCTGCAGGGCATCCGCAATCAGTGTGGCCGGATTAATCCGGTTGATGACCGGTGCCGACTGTTCAAACATAATACGCATATTGCCTACCATAAGTCCCGCCATGAAACAGCTGAACATGATACATCCCATCATAATGGCATCCTGCACACTTTCCTTCTTTCGGATCACGGTACCGATGAAATAGCCAATGAGAACACCAAACAGACTGAACGCTGCTCCTCCCGCAAAAAGCAGGCCGTTTACCTCACCGAAATCCAATCGTAACAGTAAAGTACAATACGCAATCAGCAGTAAAAACTGTACATACTGTATGGTAAATGCCGCTGCCACATCCGTCAGAACGGTTTTTACCTTCTTAATCGGTGCTGCCAGACGTCTTGCTGCCACGTCCCGGGTAAGAGGATTCATCTCGGCAGTATTCATCAATCCGTACATTGCGCCGTACAAACTTGCCATGGCAATCAGTGCCTGGAAATACTGAATCATCGGATCTTTGCTGGCCCCCGGGAATTCTCTTACCGCCAATAGTTCGGTTTCATCGGATAATGCTGCGGTCACCGCCTCCAGTGTCCCGTTCATAACCGCTGTCATAATAATTTCCTTGCTCTGCACATAATTATCTAATATGGTTTTTACAATCGTGGACTCCAGGCCGTTTTCATAAAACCGTACTTCTACCTCAGCTTCTGCCACAATCAACGCTTGCACGTTCTTTTTGGAAAGCAACATCTCTGCTTCTGCCTTTTCACATAACATCACCTCAAAAAACGGAGTATCACCGGTTTTCATTTCCTGCAAAAAGGACACAAGCATCTCATCCGGTGCAGTACCCTGTTCCGCTGTCACCGCTACCTTTATGGTATCAAAACCCCAGTCTTTTTCCGTAATGGCGGAAAAGGCTACTTTAAAAAAGGTGGCCAGCACTACCGGGAAAATAATAGACCAGAAAAATAAATTTTTGTTCCGAAATAACCGCTTTACGCGATACCAATATAACGTCATGCTTCTCCCCCCTTACTGCATCTCATCCCGCAGTTCTTTGCCTGTAATCTCAAGGAACACATCATTTAAGGTCGGCTGCTCCGCAAACACTCTGCCAAAGGAAATTTCCGTATTTCTGAAATACTCCAGTACATGCAGTACGTTATGCCGTCCGCCGTTGCACTTAATGGTAGCCAGACCTTCCTTATAGTCTACAGAGAGCACATGGTTCAGCTTCTGAAGTCCTGCAAGTATCTCCTCGGACAATTCCGGTACTTCCACCTTTATGGTTTCCCCTACCTGAATCATGCTCTTCAGCTCTTCCTTGGTGCCGGTTGCCACCAGCTGTCCCTTGTCGATAATGGCAATTCTGGAACAGATCTGCTCTACCTCTTCCATGTAGTGGGACGTATAGATTACCGTTGCCCCCTGGCGGTTCAGCTCCATAATTCCTTCCAGAATCTTATTCCGGCTCTGTGGGTCTACCGCCACCGTCGGCTCGTCAAAGATAATCAGTTCCGGCTTATGGGCAATGCCGCAGGCTATGTTCAAACGACGGAGAAGTCCGCCGGACAGCTTCTTCGGATAAAACTTTACAAATTCCTCCAAACCTACAAAAGCGATTGCTTCCTTTACCAATTCCTTTCTCTTTTCCTTATCCTTTACATACAGGCTGCAAAAGTAATCAATATTTTCATATACCGTCAGTTCCTCAAATACCGCCACATTCTGCAGTACCACACCGATACGGCCCTTCACGGAATAATTGGCCGGACTCATGTTCTCCCCAAACACCGTAATCTCGCCTTTATCAAACTGGGTTAAGGCAAGCAGGCAGTTAATGATGGTGGATTTACCGCTGCCGTTGGGTCCCAAAAGCCCAAACACCTCTCCCTGCTCGATGGTCAGATTCATATGGTCCACTGCCACCAGTTCCTTATAACGTTTTACCAGGTTCTCGATTTTTACAATGTGATTCATACGTAACTCCTTTCCTTATTACACGATTTTTTCTATCCTAAGAATAACAAAACACCTGTCACATTTCCAGTGTCGTTTGTAAAAACGGGAAATGACAAATGTCATCTCTTTTTTTCTTCCTTTTCCATATAAATTATGGTACACTAAGTAGTGGATTGAATGAACACCACAGAATGCGGAAAGGAGGACCCCATGCGACGAATCTTAGATAAGTTACTGTTACTGTTGTTAGGACTGATTTTTCATTTATCCTATGGCGGCCGGCTTCCTACCGTTCTTCTGTTTTTAGGATGCTTTATCTGTCTGGCCTTTGAAGAATTATTTCAAAAGCCTACCTTTTCTTATATCCTGCTTTTTACGGGAGCGATTGCGGGACTGTTTTTCCCGGAGGTCGTCTGTTACCTTCCGGTGCTTTGTTACCCGCTTTTTGAAAAACGATTTTCCCCACTTGTCTGTTTTGCATTGCCACCGGTCATTGCCGCAGGCTTCACACTAAAAAGCGTGACCTTTCCTTTTCTGACCGGCTTTCTCATTGGTCTGTCCCTGCTTATGGCAGACAGAGAACGGCGCCTTGCAAAGATTTCCTCCGAGTTTATCCGGTTACGGGATACCGACCGGGAAGAAAAGCTCTCCCTGCAGGAAAAGGCCCGCACTTTGATAGAGAACCAGGACGCAGGCATCAAAATCGCAACCCTGCAGGAGCGTACCCGTATCGCCAGAGAGATTCACGACAACGTAGGACATCTGCTATCCCGTTCCCTGCTTCAGGTCGGCGCCATGCTGACGGTAAAGAAAGAGGACGAATCCCTTCTTTTATTAAAAGAGAGCTTAGATGCCGCCATGCAGGGCATCCGGAACAGCGTCCACGATTTGCGGGACGATGCCCTTGATTTGGAGGGCTCCGTAAAACAACTGCTTTCCGATTATTCTTCTTACCGGACGATATTTGAATATGATATGGCACCGGAAGTTCCGACTGCGGTTACTTATTGCTTTCTTACCATTACAAAGGAAGCCCTGTCAAACATCGTCAAACACAGCAACGGAACTTCCATTCATATTTCCATGAAAGAATATACCTCCCTGTACGGACTTTCCATCGGTGACAACGGTACCGACTCATCCATTCCGGGAGATACGACAGGTATGGGGCTTGATAACATGCAGGCCCGGGTGGCTGCCCTTAAGGGAACCATTCGTTTTTCCACCCAGAACGGCTTTCACATCTTTGTATCCATACCGAAATAAGGAGGCTTTACTATGAACGTACTTATTGTGGATGACGACCGGCTGGTGGCCGTCTCGTTAAAAACCATATTGGAGGCAGAACCGGACATTACGGTCGTTGCTCTGGGAAAAAATGGCGAAGAAGCCGTTTCCCTTTATAAAGAACATACCCCGGATATTCTTCTCATGGATATCCGTATGGAAGGAATGAACGGTCTGGATGCCGCCACTACGATTCTTGCCCACGATCCGGAAGCTAAGATTTTGTTTCTTACCACCTTTTCCGATGACGAGTACATCATCCGTGCCCTTCGTCTCGGTGCCAAAGGCTACTTGTTAAAGCAGGAATTTGAGAGCATCGTTCCGGCCCTCCACGCAGTATACGGCGGGCAGAACGTATTCGGAAGCGATGTAGTGAAAAAGATTCCGGATATTTTATCCGTACCAAAGGAACCGGATGTTGCCGACCTTCCGTTAAATGACAAAGAATTCGAGCTGATGAAGCTGGTAGCGGAAGGCCTTAACAACAAAGAAATCGCCCAGACCCTCTATCTGTCCGAGGGTACGGTTCGCAATTACTTAAGTAGTACACTGGAAAAACTGGGACTTCGTGACCGTACCCAGCTGGCGGTTTACTATTACAAGCATATCCGTTCGTAACTCAGATTCGCGATTGAAAAAGATTTGCAAAAATTTGCAGAAAGGAGCATTCCCTTGAAAGTTGCCGGTATTATTGTTGAGTACAATCCCTTCCATAAAGGACACGAATATCATATTGCCGAGACACGCCGCGTTACCGGGGCGGATTTTGTGGTGGCTGTGATGAGCGGCAATTTTACCCAGAGAGGAATCCCTGCCTGTCTTGATAAGTTTACCCGGGCGGAATGTGCCCTTGCCTGCGGTGCAGATGTCGTATTGGAGCTTCCGTTTTGCTATGCCACCGGAAGCGCGGAGTATTTTGCGGAAGGGGCCGTTACACTTCTGAACAAGCTTGGCTGCATTGACAGCCTTTGCTTCGGCACGGAAGCGGATGTTCCGATTTCCCTGTATACCGAAACCGCCGCTTTTTTGTGTGAAGAGCCGCAGGACTATAAAAAAGCCCTGCAGGATGGTTTGCGTTCCGGCCTGACCTTTCCGGAGGCCAGAGTTATGGCTGCCCGGCCTCATTTAAGCGAGGAAGCACTCGCTCTCCTTACTTCTCCCAATGCCATTCTGGGCTTAGAATACTGTAAGGCCCTTGCTCGTAAAAAAAGCACCATTACGCCGTATGCCATCGCCAGAGTAGGCTCCGGCTATCATGATGCCACCCTGTCCGGCGACGGCTTTTCTTCCGCCACAGCCCTGCGTAGTTTATTGACTCCGGGCGAGCACTTTCCGGAAGAGTTTCTTTCAAATATCCCGGCACCGGCTGCCGCCCATCTTTCTACAAAGCCGTATGCGCCTGTGTTTGCCGAGGATTTTCTTTTATTATATCGCTATGCCATCGGTCAGAACCTTGACCGGCTTTCACATTATGCAGATGTTTCCCCTGAGCTTGCAGGACGCATGAAAAAGCGCTTCCCGGCCTGCGACTACGAGGACTTTTTGGCATATCTGAAAACAAGACAGTACACCCGTACCCGGATCGAACGGTGTCTTTTGCACATTTTATTCAGAGTGACAAAAGAAGCTCTGGAATCCTTCCGCAAGGCTGAGACTTGCTATGCCCGGATTCTTGGTTTTAAAGAAAATGCTACTCCGGTATTAAAACAGATGAAGGACTTTGCTTCTCTTCCGGTTCTTACAAAGCTTGCCCAGAAAACCAAGCGGTGCAATGCATTGGAAAACGAATTGCTTTCTTATGACATTGCGGCCACCGACCTTTACAATCAGGTGGTAAATCAAAAGTATCATGTTCTTTTCCCGGATGATTTCACATATAGTATGACAAATGGCAAGTTTTGAGTGTGATATTTCATGGCTGTTTCGTCAAAACTTCGGACCGTCTTTGTAAAGGGCGGTCTTCTTCTGTTTTTGTGTTGTCTGCTTTGTTTCCCGGCCACCGCCCTTGCCGGAGCCAAAGACGGGCTTCTTCTTTGGTTTCATCAGGTCATGCCCAGCCTTCTGCCTTTCCTTATTTTATCCTCCCTGTTTTTATCTACCGGCTTGTCCGACCGGATAGCAAAAAGACTTTCCCCTCTTCTTTCTCCTGTCTTTCGCTGTTCCCCTTCCGGCTGTTACGCCGTTGTCATCGGTCTTCTGTCCGGTCTTCCGGTAGGCGCCAAAACCGTGGCCGAGCTTACCGCCTCCGGACGTATCACAAAAAAAGAAGGCGAATACCTTCTTCCTCTTTGCAACAATCCAAGTCCTCTGTTTTTACTGGGGTTTGTTTCCGTCTCCGTATTAAATAAGCCGGAGCTGCGTTATCCGCTGTTTCTAATTGTGGTGCTGGCCTCCGTAGGCGCCGCCATGCTGTTGCGTCCGTCCGGAAAAGAAATCTGCTCTGGTGACACTTCTTTTAAAACAACTGGTTCCTCATCTACTCCTTTTACTTTTTCCTTTGTCCTGCTGGATGCCGCCATCGAACAGGCCTTTTTGATTCTGACGAAAATCGGCGGCTACTTAATTTTGTTTTCCGTTTTGGCAAGACTTCTCTCCATTCTTCCTCTTCCTGCCCTTTTTCTTGCCTGTGTAGGGGCGGTCCTTGAAATCACCACCGGAAGCAATGCCCTGTCTGCACTTTCCCTGGCAGAGCCCGTCCGCATCAGCCTTGTTACAGGGTTTGTTGCCTTCGGAGGCTTGTCTGCCGCAGCACAAACAAAAAGTGTGCTAACAGGAACCTCGTTCCCGTTGGCACACTATCTTTTCACAAAAGCGGTAGCCGGACTGCTTGCCGGTCTTCTTATGTGGCTATTCCTTTCCATCACTATGTAAGACTGATTCGTCCCAAAAGGCTTATTCACCATCACCTATATTGTCAAGGAATGCGTTTTCATCAAACTCGAAATCATCGTCGCCCTGATTGTTGCCGGACGGTCTGCCGCCGTTTACTTCCTCCGGGCCGACCTCACCGTTTAATTCTCTGCGGTTTGCTGCCACAATCTCCAAGTTCTGACGCATGGACTCAAGCATGGCATCGGAACGGTTCTTTGTAATCTCATAGGAAGAAGCAAGCACCTGCTCCACACGGGACAACATCTCGTTGGTATAACCGAGCGCCCCCTGACGAATCTGCATCGCTTCCTGCTCAGCCTGCGCTACAAGAGCCTCTGCATGCTCCGTTGCCTGACGTACCATCTCGTTTGCCTGATAATATGCCTGCTGGGTAATCTCATTCTCATTCACAAGCATCTGTGCCTGGGCACGGGCTGCCTGCTCGATGGCAGATGCCTTGTCCTCTGCATCTGCAATAATCGCATCACGGTTGGCAATCATCTTCTGACAACGCTTGATCTCTTCCGGTACCTTCAGACGTAATTCATCCAACAGATCATACATCTCTTCCTTAGGAACGATTACCTTGGAGCCGGAAAAGGCAGACGCCTTACAGCTTTCCACAAACTCAAAAATCTCTTCAATCAACTGCTCAATTCGTTTTGTACTCATACTGCCTCTCCTCGCTTTGCTTTTTTATATACATCTTCCATAATAGACTGCGGTACGAAGTGACTGATATCACCGCCGTAACTTGCAATCTCCCGTACAATACTGGAACTTAAATATGCATACTCCACATTCGTGGTTAAAAATACTGTGTCAATATCCGGACGCAACCGCTTGTTGGTCTGGGCAAGCTGTAACTCATACTCAAAGTCCGTAACCGCGCGGAGACCTCTTATGATGGTACGTGTCCCATACTCATACGCACAATCCACCAACAATCCGTCAAAGGCGATAATCCGTACATTCGGAATATCTGCAGTCACACGCTGAAGCAACGCGATACGTTCCTCGGTGGAAAACATATTCTTCTTCGTGCTGTTCTTTAACACCCCGATGACCAGCTCATCTACAATCTGCGATGCCCGTTGTATTATATCCAAATGTCCCAAAGTTACCGGGTCAAAACTTCCCGGATAAAGTGCTCTTCTCATACTTTCCTCTTTTCTAAAAACATATGCTTATTGGAACCGTAGCTCTTTTCACGATAAACCGAAAAGCCCAAAGACTCTGCATAAGACATATCCATATCTGCCAACCCTTCTACGACTATCTTGGTATACTCGTCCACATAAGGAGCATCTGCCAGTATATGAAGCACCTTCTCCTCCCAGGAAAGGCCGTAAGGCGGGTCCATAAAAATCAAATCGAAAGGTGCATGCTGTAATGTCCGCAACACGGAAAGAACATCGCCTGCCTTCACCGTGGCCTCATCCGTAAACCGGGTCAGTTTTAAATTCTCTCGGATACAAGAAAGCGCGTCCCTGTCCTGTTCTACCAGTACCGCTTCCTTCGCTCCGCGGCTGAGTGCCTCGATACCGATGGCTCCGCTACCGGAAAACAAATCAAGAAACGATGCGCCCGGAAGGTCCGGCTGCAGTATATTAAACAGTGTTTCCTTTATCCGATCCGTGGTAGGACGAACTTTATCTCCCTTTACGGTAGTCAAACGAAGACTTCGTCTGGAACCGGCAATTACTCTCATGGCTCATCCTCCCGACATGCACACTTATATAAGTTTAGTGTATCGCATTCTCCTTTGAATTGCAACCTTTATTTCATAAATTGAGCGAAATTTCCTATAAGGATTAGGGTGTTAAAAGTCTCTTTTTTTGTGAATGGCTCCCTCCTTTTTTATTTCTCAAATACGAATTTCCGCTTTCTGATTCTCTTTACGGAAGATTTTTTTCTATAAACCAGCATTTTGAGCGTGGTTATGCCCAAAAAAAGAAGGGAATGCAGCGGAAAATTAGGTTTTGCAGTGGGAAGAAGGTTACATTTTCTATAAAGAGCCTTTTCGAAGAAGGTTATAGAAAATGTGATGAGTAGATTTTCTATAATCGGGAATAAAAAGAACCTTCGTAGAAAATGTGTGTATTTTCAAGGCATTTGTAAGGTGTATTTGCACTGATATGTCAGTGGTTTGGGCATAATTCAAAGAAAAAATCTGAGTTATAGAAAATCGAGTGCTGAAAACAAACGAGGGCACGTTGTGAAATCGTGCAGAAGTATAAAAGAGAAGGTGCCCCTCTCTATGATGTTAAAAATCATAGTGAGGGACACCCTCTTCCGAATCAGACCGATTCTTACTTACCGGACATAGACTCTTCCTGACGCTTGATCATCTGACGAACCATCTCGCCACCGACAGAACCGTTCTGAGCACTGGTTAAGTCACCGTTATAACCCTGCTTTAACGGCACACCGAGTTCAGATGCCACTTCCATCTTAAAACGATCCATAGCTTCTCTAGCTTCCGGAACTTCTACACGATTTCTACCTCTAGACATAGTATACACTCCTTCCTAGGCTTCCCTCCATAAGGGAAGATTCAACTGTTCTGTAATCTTTGACACTCACTCTGTATTCGTCGCGTGTGTCTCTGTTGATTACGGTGATATTATATGTCTCTGTCCGGATTCTAAACTGGAAGATTACACCGCTCTTTCCTGTTCCTTCAAAAGCTTTTCTTCTTCCTTTTCCTTCCGCGCCTCATCAACAACCATAGCAATCAGCCCCAAAATACAAAGTGCCGCAAAAAAAGCAAGTACACCATCCTGAAATGCAAGCCAAAAAATAAAACCAATCATAAAAATCGAAAAAAGTGTCGCTGTCATAGTATTTCCCTCCAAAAAAAATTGAAACCGCAACAAGGCTGTTTCCTTATTACGGTTTCAATATAATCTTTTTTCAGTACTATAAAACGGACTTATCTTAATTTGTTCGCAAACTTCTATTCATAATCTACTTTCACAATAAACGTCGGATAATAGCCGGTCTCGCTGGTATCTTCATATACCACATCGCCTAACGCACGAAGATACTCATACACCAGCCCTTCCTCCGATGCATACTGCCCGTACTTATAGGCTTCTACTTCTCCTACATAAATATACTCTACCTCATATTTCTTTAACAGAGACCTTGCACGTTTCGGGTCATTGCAGGTATAAATCTCATGCACATCATCCGCTCTCCTGTCCACTGCCGCCACATCGCCCTTCCACAGCCACTCGTGGGTACGCCAGCCGATTACCGTCGGACATCCCGTCAACGCAGAAATACGGTCGTAAACAATACCGTCAGTACGATAGCTGTGTCCGGCTGCTTCCATAATCACCGGACGGCCCGGGAGATTCTCATTAATCCATTCCACTGCATTCATATCCGCTTCGCAAATATCACTGCTGTCGGTGGAATCCAAAGAAACATAATTATCCGGGTTTTTATAATTGCCGGACCACGCCTCCCATGCATATGGGAAATAGTCCAGATTTCTCCATAACATCAGCATCAGCACGGCACCAAATACAAAATTCTTTCCGTTCTTCGGAAGCAGTAAATATCTTGTAATCATGGCACCCATGCAAAGACTGAACATAATAAATGCCTGATAGGTCAGCTTAAACATGGTGTTGGTACGCTGGTTTACAACACCATAAATATCCTTTACATAAATGATCTCCGGCAAAATAATCAGACCTACGGCACACAGTCCCATCACAATCAGGAACAGGTCGGAAGCCTTCAAATGCTGCAACCATGCAAAAAACACATTCTTGTGCTCTGTCTCCGTGAGACGCTCTTTCCTGCGCTGTATCTCTTCCCTGATGCTGCCTGCCAGATAACATAACATAAGAACAATAGGCACGCCCCATACGATGATCATCTGATACAGTTCCGTATGATGGGAACAGATACCGATTCCGCTGGCCATACTTTCAAAATGAATATTAAACAACAATGCGGTTCCAAAAGAAATCACCAAAAACTCTGCCGCATGCACCGCCGTCAGCAGTAAGGATTTTCTCGTAAATCCGCAGCATACCGCATTGGATACCAGGATTACCGCACCGCACACCACAAAGTAAATCGGGAAATCCCAATAGTTTGTCATCTGGAAAATACCGATAAAAAAGCTGAGAGCAATAATATTCGGATCCAGAACCTCCTGCAGGAAGCTTACCTGATCTATGGTTCCCTCTACAGCCCGATTCATACGCTCTTTTCTTGCTAAAAGAAAAGCATATAAAATTGCCAAAAGTGTGATGACAAAAATTATATTGATGACATGGGCATGCAAATCTCCCAGCACCAGGGAATAGGCCGGAAACTCATGAATGGTCTGATCCAGTGCATCTCCCTGCCAGCCGATGTATCTGGTCGGGTCGGAAATCCAATACCCATGGTCTCCTTCGATTCCCAACACATCGCAAATAGCCGGTGCGACCTTCTGGTAAATCCAGTAATGATTGGTGCTGGCAAAGGTCACGGCACAGCCTGACAGAATACCTGCAAACCGCGAAACAATCTCACGGAACAACGGAACGGATGCAATGGTACGTTTCCCTCGCAACCGGTACTCCTCTGCCCTTTCCTTCATATACACTTCCACAATCCGGGATACCAGTGCATAGGACAATACCACACAAAGGGCACCCACCGTCATCAGCGCCAAGTTATAGGCATACTGGATGGATACACCGGAAATCTTTGCCAGATAGGTACAAAAATACTGCCCCAGATAATAATAATTGAGATCCGTACCGGAATACCAGAAATCCTGCGGTGGCATATAGTCGGACTTGTACATACTGATCATAAATCCGAAATCCATACCACCTTCCGTCTGCCAGGAAAAGTCCGGACGGAAGCACTTCATATAAAGTAAGGTTCCCAATACAAAAAAGAATAATACTTCATACCAGATGGCCTTGGTCGGCACAGCGGACCCGTCGGAGATTCCCAAAAACTCCAACAGCTTTACTTTCTTTTTTCTGCAGAAGAAAATCGCCAGGCCGTAATTTGCCAGAAAACAAATCACAAGTATCACATAGCAACTTGTTACCGTAAACTTCATAATATGCAGGGATGCCATCACCCACATCAGCCAGCCGCTTACCGCCAGACCGATGACCTTGCCGAAAATGTATCCCTTATCGGAAAACTTCCGGAACAAAAGCGCCGTCAGCGGATAAAACGCAACGCTGAGGAAAAACAGTGCACCCCACCATTTGATGACCGGCATCCGGTCCGGTGCCAAAAAGGCATCCTTTGCTTCATCCCAGCAAAACAAGCAGGCCAACAGTCCGACAAAAGCCAAACCGCCTTCGATTAACCATCTCTTTTTTATCTTCATAACTCTTACCACACTCTCTGATTACTCTTTCGGTATTACTTCCGTTCCTTATCTTCCTTACAAGCCTGATTTACCATCTTGTTAATCTTAATAAAATCGCCCATAGCCTTCTTGCCGATTTTAAAGATACGCTTCATGTTGATGGAATTCACGCCACCCTGACGCGGACGGAAGGTAATCGGAATATACTTTACCGGAAGCTTCTTCTTTGCAAAAATAACGGAAATTACTACGTTGGATAAGTTGTAATTCTCCGGAATCAGCGGAAGAATCTTCGCCAGTTCTCCGGCCTGCATCAAACGGAACGGCGTATTGGCATCCTTAAGCTTAACATGGAATAACAGAAGACAAACAAACTTTAAGGTCTTTGTAACAAAGACACGGGAGAAGCCATCTTCTCTCTTATTTCTGTGACCGATGACCATGGTATATTCTTTACGCTGCTTCCAGAACTCGTCAAACTCCTCTGCCTTGGTCTGACCATCGGAGTCAGTCTGGAACACATAATCCGCTCCCTGCTCCAAGGCATACTTATACCCATATAACAAGGTGGCTCCGTGACCGCCGTTTGGCTTTGTCAGTGCAATGAGCTGCGGATACTTTTCCTGGGCCTCCTGTAACATAGCATAGGTGTTATCCTTACTGCCGTCATCAATAATCACAAGACGGCTCTCCGGACCGGCCTTTACCGCCACCGGATGCCAGTCTTCAATTACACTCTGAATGGTTTCCTGCTCATTATAAGCCGGAATCACAATATATAGCTTATCCATTTGTTTGCTCCTTTTTCGTATTATTTTGCAAGCTTTTCTTCAAACAAATCAAGGGCACTGCGTACTACCGCATCCATATTGTAATAGCGATATTCCGCCAATCTTCCGATAAAAAATACCTTGGTCTCCTTCTCCATCTCGGCACGGTACTTAGCAAACTGCTCCTTGTACTCTGCCGTCGGGAACGGATAATACGGCTCTCCCTCGGAATTCGGATACTCTTTTAAGATGGTGGTCTTGTCGTGCTTCTGCCAGGTCATCTTCTTAAACTCCGTAATTCTGGTGAAATCATAATCGTTCGGATAATTCACCACCGGAGCCTCCTGATAGGACTCACAATCAAAAGTCTCAAACTCAAAACGGATACTTCTGTATGCCATTTTACCGTACTTGTAATCATAGAAATAATCCGTCGGACCGGTATAAATGAGGGCATCGTATTCCAAATCATCAATGATTTCCTTGTAATCCGTATTAAGCATAATCTTGATGTTCGGGTTCTTTACCATGTTCTCACACATCTTGGTGTAACCGTGACGCGGCATCCCCTGGTACTTGTCCGCAAAATAACGGGTATCACGGTTCGTCCTCACCGGAATACGGGAAATAATGGAGGTATCAATCTCCGCCGGGTCCAGTCCCCACTGCTTCTTCGTATAGTTCTCAAAGAACTTCTGGTAAATCTCCTCGCCAACCTTACTCAGTGCCACATCACGGCTGGTCTTAATCTCCGGAATGTCCACTGCCTGCTTTTTAAAGAACTCCTCTACCTCAAAGGTGTTCAGATTCAGGTTGTATAACTTATTCACCGTTTCCACCGTAATCGGCATCGGAATCAGATTACCATCCACATAAGAAAGTACTCTGTGCCAGAAATCATTCCACTTGGTAAACTGGCTCAGATACTCATAAACACCTTTATCATTGGTATGGAAAATGTGTGGGCCGTAATTGTGAATCAACACACCGTCCTCATTATAGGAGTCATATACGTTTCCGCCGATATGACCTCTCTTTTCCACGATCAACACCTTCTTATCCAGTACGTTAGCAATACGTTCCGCCACCGTAAGCCCTGCAAGCCCCGCTCCTACTACAACATAATCAAACTTCATACCCTTTCTCCTTTTCCTTCTCTTTCCCTTGTTCCTACTCTGTTATACGTACTTTGCTTGTATCGTAAATCACAGTATCCCCATACGAAAATACCGCTTCATATGTGGCTGCAATTACATCCTCTCTTGCATAGTAATCATTTCTTGCATCATTATCCACTACAATATAATCAATATCATTTTCCTCAATCAGTTCCTGTAACCGCCCCGGCTTTGTCGCACAATACATATGCCACACAGCTTCTTCTCTCGGATACACATCATATCCTGCAGACTGGGCATAATAGGAATGGCCATAGTACAACATTCCGCCTCCCAGCACCACCGGATGCAGGGTATACGGCGGTGTGAGGAACACATCGTCCGAATCCGTATTTTCATCCACCCACACCGTAATCGGGTTATCTATATCACTCTGCCAGGTACCCTCGTTCTGCTTTCTCACGATGAAATATTCAAAAACACCGGTAACCGTCAGCACTACAACTGCCATGCCTACGGCCAGCCATCTCATAATAAAGCCTCTGCATTGTGGTTCCTTTTTCTCTACCAGCTTCGTAAGAAGAATCGCAGGGAATATGGACAATAGCATCTCCGCCAGCATTACAAACTTATGATTCACCGTCACGTAATACTCAACTAAATACATATTCTCCGGCGCTACCTTAATCCCGGAAATCAAAAATACGGTAAAGGCCAACACCAACGGTACGGAAAATACAACCACCAAATATCGTTTAACTCCCCGACCCAACAGCAGGTACGCACTGATAAAAATCAGTAACACGCCCCAGAGCTTCCACATGTAATAAATCATGCCGTACAGTGTCTTATTCTCAGCAATAAATCCAAAGAAAAACTGCAACGAAACCGCAGACCCTGTAATAAACAGCTTGGACTCCAGTATAGACAACAACAACGCCGTCACTGCCGTAATCAGGTAATCCAACCGGTAATCCGAAACCGCTGCCATGAAAAACAACATACAACAACAGGCAATCAGCACCGAACCGTTAAAGAAGGCCAACGCTCCCAACAACACACCGAGAAGCAATGCCCGTACCGGGTGCTTTACGCCGAAGGTGGTCTTTGTAAAGAACATGGTCTTCACATATACCACAACACGGTTCCAAAGGTTCTGTCCGATTTCTTTCCACTGTTTCACATTCTTCGTCAACGGTGCAAAGCCCGCTCTTTTGCCCGATAACTTCTCCGCCATGGCATAGACATACGGCATGAAAAAGTGCAGAGCCAACAGCAACACCGCAATGGCAAATGCAAAATGCCGCTGGTTACAATATACATTCAAATTCCAAAGTCCCCAATTCTCATAGGGTGTATAGTCCGGGAATGTACCATGCTGCAAAATCGTCTTAAGGCTCAGTTCCTCCTTCGGCAACTCCGCAACAAAACGGAAAAAGCTCGGCGAACTGCGGAATACAAAAAACAAAGTGGTAAGAGCACCTACCATGCGCTTGCCGGTAAGCTTTGCAGCTAAGGCATACAACAGGGAGCAGGTAGCCACAATACCGAACATACTCGGCAAATTGAAGGCATAGTCAATCCGCAGGCCCAAAAATTCCAGATTACCTACCAAAAACTGGAACATAAAGTGATACTTTATATCCTCCCCCGCAAAATGGGCATACTCCGTCGGAAAATTATTTCCAAAGGAGAAAGAACGAATCATTCCCATATGAGGCGCAAAATCACTGTATACCGAATACCCCACATGAAGCCGTCCCTCCGTCACCCGGAAGGTATGGAACATCAATTCCGTGAAGAAGATAGCAAGAATGGCAAAAAACACCAACTCTGCGATTAGCACAACACGGTTCGTTAAAATCTCTTTTTGTAACTCCGGCTGCTTCTTTTTCCGAAAATACAACAACAAAACCACTGCCACTGCCATAAGTCCGATAGAAATACAGTTGGCCGGCAACAACGGATAATTTACACCACCCGTTGTCTTTAACAAATAGGCGGAGAGGTAGGTTACCCAGGTAAGGGGAATGATACCTGCCAGTACCCAGGCCGGCACCCGGATAAAATACGATAACAGATTCAATTCTTTTCCGCTAAAGGACTTTTCCCCGCATTTATGAAAATTCGGAAACATCGTTTCGCACACTGCGTATCCGAATGCGATTCCTACCGCAAGAAACAAAACACTTCCCATGGTTACTTCTCTTCCTCCTTCTGACGGATGACCCGTGAAGCTATATAACGAGGTCTGCCCTTTACCTCATGGTAAATCTTCATCAGGTACAGACCGATAATTCCAAGGCTGATCATCATCATACTGCCGATAAAAAGTAGCAGTAAAATAACGGTGGTAAAGCCCCCCAGAGCATTCCCGGCAATCTTCATATACAAGGTATGAATACCGAGAACAATCGCACAGAAAAACATAACAAACCCCATCACCGTAATACAGTGTAACGGTGCGGAGGTATAAGATGTCACCGCCGTTACCGCCAGCTTAATCAGATGCTTTAAGGACCATTTGGAATTGCCGTCCACCCGTTCCGCCACCTCAAATTCAAAGGTCTTACGTTCAAATCCTACCCAGGCGGACATGCCTCTGAAAAAGGTCATCCGCTCCGGCATCTGCTTCATGGCTTCCACTACCTTGCGGTCCAAAAGCTTAAAGTCCGACGCATTATTAAAATCGATCCCCGTTGCCTTATTAATCGTACCGTAAAACAGCTTCGCACAGAACCGGTAGGAAAGTTTCTCCTTGCCTCTGGAAGACTTCACGCCTTCCACCACTTCCGCACCTTCCAGCCAAAGCCGTACCATCTCCGGAATCTTTTCCGGCGGATGCTGCAAATCCGCATCCATCACCAATACGGCATCCCCGGAAGCCGCATCAATTCCTGCCAAAAGCGCCGGTTCCTTGCCGAAATTTCTGGAAAGGCGGACTGCCGTGATTCTTTCGTCTTCCTTTGCCATGGCAGCAAGTTCTTCCCAGGAGTTATCCTTGGAACCGTCATCTACCAGTACCAGTTCATACGGAATAGAAGCCTCATCGCAAATGTTCCCCACATATGCCATTGATTTTCTGATATGGGCTCCTTCATTGTACACCGGAACCACGATTGAAATCTTCTTCTGCAGGTTGGTTTCCATGTTTCCTCCTCTACTCCGTTACATCCTCTTCCGTAAGCACAGTCATATCCTTAATGGACTGGGAACTGTACGCAATAATACGATTCGCCTGATTGCTCACCAGACGTTCAAACAGATTACGGATGCCTCTTGCATTACCGAACTCCCTCTTTGCCGTTGCATCCATCTCGGA
>JAZNBY010000045.1:0-19804 GCA_045587325.1 Lachnospiraceae bacterium
AGGAGCAGCTTCAACGGACTGCCTTTGGTCATATCTTTGACTTTTGCGTTACTCATAGGTCACCTCATCATTTTTCAAAATATGAATATCATTTATCTACTTAATTCCATCTTTATTCAAGCAACAAGAAAGCGACACGCCTTTGCGCCCCGCCTTCTTCACAGTCATTGTAATTTGTTTTTCCCGTACTGTCAATAAAGTATTGTTATAGAATATCTGACATTTTATCAAATTATGAATACTTCCTTGCCAAATCGTTTAACTCCTCCAGAAGCTTCCGGTTATTCACCTTACGAGCCAACGGCAGATAAAACTCTATGGTTTCCTTTGCCTTTTTCGCCCGCTTCTCTTCTGCCAGATACTCAATGGTACGCATGTTGTGTAACCGCTCCGCAAGCTTAATAAGAACCACTTCCTCCGGGCAGTTCTCTCTGTCCGTATGCCACAATCCGATTTGCTCCACGATGTTCCATACAACTGTCGGCAATTCCTTCTCCAAATCCACCGACTCCAAGCGTTCCGAAGCATCCGAAAACAGCCCAGCCAATATGGTATCCGCACCCGCGCCCATATCCGCAAGCAGCATTGCCACATTCAGCGTATGGGTCACAAACTCATCCCCGGAATAACGTTTCTTTCCTTCGTATGCTCTGCAAGCCACATCGTAGACCGCATCAAGCATTGCTTCCTCTACCGCTACACCATTCTTCTTAAGTAACTCTTTTAATCCCGCAAACAGCTCCTCCTTGGTCGTGCCCAGCTTCGTACTGTTTAAAAAAATCTGTTCCATACAGTTCCCTCCTATGCAATCAAGCTCCAGTCTTAAAGTTCTAAGGAAGGACGGAGAAACACCGAATTCTCGCTTGAAGGCTCTGGAAAAGGCACTGTGGGACTCAAACCCATAACGGAATGCCACATCAATGATTCTGGTTCCCGCAAGGACCGCGTCCAACCCGCGAAACAGCCGTCTTCTGCAAATATACTCCATGACTGTCTCTCCGGTGTGTTCCTTAAACAACTGCAAAAAATGGTACTCCGAATACCCGGCCAAATCTGCCAATTGTCCGGTGGTCAGCTTCTCTTCCAAATGCGCTTCAATATACTCTAATATCCGGTTCATATCCGTCACCTTACCTTCCACGTGGTAGCTTTAGCATAACACATCGCATAAGGGTATGCTGTACCGAAAACGGGATGTTACATATTCTTCCATTTCATATTACTATGTACCGGCAAGCCTGTCAATTCAAAACGGATACCTCTCCATATTCATTCTCCACCCCGCCCAGTCAATAAGCTTTTCCGGAATCCATTCTCCCGGAAGCAGAATCGTTGCTTTGAAAAACAAACCCACCAAAATACACCATACAATCAGCACCGGCACCTTCAAAAGACGCAGGCGGCCTTTACAAAACTTGTGGCACAGTAACACCACACCAACGGATGCAACCACTGCCCCGATTACGTATAAAATGTCATTTTTCAAGCACTTCCGCATATCTGCGGCGTAGCTGCCAATGTCCTCTCCCCGCTCTCTTGCGGTATGCAATGCCAGTGATTCGTTCCATTCGGAGAGTAAAACCTGTTGCCCGGCTATATAGTTCCGGTCACTTCCGATTACCACCGGTGTCCCGGTAACCACGCCTCCTGTTATCTCAACAATGCCGTCCTGTTCTTCTCCCGTCGAGACGAAGTATTCTGCCAAAAACAGCCCCTCTTCCTTCTCAAGCACAACATAGACTCTTCCTTCGTGTAACGCCTCCTTCGATATGGCAGGCACCGTCCGCCAAGACTCATAGTTCTCCCCATTCGGCCCTGTCACCTCTACCGGAAAAGCCCTTCGCATCACCTTTTCCACTGCCACCTTCGGCAGGGTCAGCCGGTACAAATCATCCGCAAACAAGGTAAGCAACAACATTACCGTGAAGAACACCGCAAAAATAATATCTGCCGTCTTTTTTGTTTTCATAGCTTCATACTCTCCAATCCGACCTCCAAACTGTCATGGAAGTACAAATACAAAATGACAATCGGAATCATAAAAACCACCGAGCCTGCCAGCACCTCCGATGTAGTAAAGCCCTCCCCTATGGCCAAAAGAACGGACATAGGTTTTAAACTATCCCTCTTCAAATAAATATCTACCTGCTCCACCATATTCCAATACTCCGCAAACACAAACACGAACACTGCCAGAATACACGTGCGAAGCTGCGGCACAATCATCTGAAACAGAATCCGGAATACCGATTTTGTTTCCAGAATCGCCGCTTCCGCATAAGACTGTTCCAGACCTTTCATATATTGGGTCAGAAGGAATACACTGAACGGCGCAAATATAGACAGCAACACAATGGCGTAGGGTGTATCCAGAAGCTCCATATTCCGAAGCCCTATGTAATTCGGAAGCAAGGTCACCTGAAGCGGCATCATCATAAGCATGATATAGAAAAAGAACAACAGCTCCTTTCCCTTAAATCTCGCCTGGTAGAAGGCATAAGCTGCCGGTACGGACACCGCAATGTTCAGACAAGTAATAGCTCCCGCATAAAATACCGAATTCCAAAAGTTTCGTAACACATAGAAATGTTCAATGAGCAAATCATAATATCCCACCACAGAAAACCCGGAAGGAATAAGGCTGGTGAGCCGGAAGTCCTCCGCATCCACAGACCGCACACCAAAGGAATGCACCACCGTAAGCAGAATAGGAAGCAAAAACAGCAGGGCACACAACACAAGAACACTCTTTGCAAAAAACTTCTTCATCTGTCTCCCTCCCTATATCGTAAATCTCTTCTGCAACCTTACACCCACAATTACAATTACCGCCACGATAAAGGAAGTAATCACGGCACCGGATGCCAGATTCTGGTAATTTAACTTAAAGAAGTGATTGTTCATGTAATATTGCAATGTATAGCTGTGATTCGGCGGATAGCTTGTCCCGAAGTAGAGATAGCTTTCCCGAAATACTTTAAAACTGTATACCACACCGATTAATACTGTGAACAACAATGTGGGTGAAATAAGGGGCAGGGTAATCTTCCGATGCAGGGTAACTCCGTGGGCCCCGTCCAGCCGTGCCGCTTCATACACTTCGCCATCCAACGTGGAAAAGGCTGCACTGAGCAAAATAATAAGCAGACCGATGTTTTTATAGATAAACAGCAAATATACCGGCCACACCGATTCGCTGGCATCAAACAGTGTCCGCCAAATTACTACCACACTGGCGGTCGGTACCAGCATCGGAAAAATGAAGGCAATCCGCAGCAGTTTCCAGTACCCCTTCATTTTCAGTAGCAAAAGGGACAGTAAGAAGCCCGCCACTACCAGCACCGGCACTGCAATCACAATCAGCAGCAGAGAATTTTTCATTGCCAGTCTGAAATACTCATTCCGTAACACCTTTACATAATTTTGCAGCCCCACGAACTTCCGGCTGAATTGATTCTCAATGAGAGAATAGTAAATCACGCGCACATAGGGTAGCACATAAAACAGTGCTACCCCAAAAATACTCGGAATCAATAACAACCGGCATTTCAGTAAATACTTCTTCACCCCTTATGCCCCTCCTTCTTATTCATTGTGATACATCTTTACATTCCGTTTGATTTCCGCAAGCATCTTATCGAACTCCTGCTTCCCACTCCGGTAATCCCACAACTCCTGTCCTATCACATCATAAGGGTATCCAAAGCTGACCTCAGCCTCCGCAATAATATTGTAAATATCCTGTCTTAACACATCGTTTGAAAAATCCTCTCCCTGACACATATAGCGGAACACATTGGTCGTATCCTTCTGTAGCTTTTCACACAGCTCAGCTACATAGCGCAGTGTCAAACCAAGCTTTTCGGACTTCGGATTGATTATGATAAAATCCATCATTACCGTATTCGGGCAGGTCACTCCCTGTTCTAAATCCGGTGTTTTGATTGCCCGGAACCCACCGTATTGAAAATAACTCTCTTTGGAGCCGAGACGCACTACATTAAAACTACGTTCCATCTCAAACACAATGTTTTGAAGCTCCGCCTTCAACGTATGATTCGCACTATCCTCACTGCTGAGCACCCACCACTTTCCTTCATTGAACGGAACATCATACGTTCTGATTCTCTCCATATAACTTCGAAACAACGCTTCCGCCTGTTTACTCATATTGTCATATCCGTAAACCCGTTCAAATTTATCGGTAATATCTCCGGTCATCAGATAATAGGGCACACTAAACGTATGCTCACCGTCTTTCGGAAGCTTTCCTACCTTATCTATAAACTCCGCATAGGTCATATCGCTAAAATCCAGACCGTATTCCTCACACAGGTCTTCCCTGTACACAAGAAGGGGAATATCCACGCCGCATGGTATCATCCAGATGTCTCCGTTTTCTGCCGTTGCCGCATCTTTCAGATAACCATGATACCGATCCAAAAGACCGGAAACCTCCGGAATGTTATTTAAGGAGCAATAGGCTCCGGTCCGCATAATATCTTTTCCCAAGGAACTTTCTGAAGATAGCATCATAAAATCATAATCCGAATCCCCTGCTAAAATCTTTGTTACCATAACCTCTTCACTTTCTGCCTGGACAATCTCCACGTCGATATCACAAGTTCTGAGCTGAACAGGGGTGTATATCTCAGAATAGGTATACCCTAACAGGGTATCCTCCGGTACTTGTATTGTATCCTCGTCTTTCTTTTTCTTCTCTCCGGCACAACCTGCAAACAGCATCGCAAGCATACCCAGTATCAAAACAACTGCCAGCTTTCTTTGCGTAACCTTCTTCACTTTCATATCCTGTCTCCCTTCGTACTCACCGGTTCCCCGGACCTTCTTTGCTCTTAGGAAAATCATAGCAAAAAAAGCGAAAGAAATTCGGCAGAAAAAACGAAAGAAAAGTGAAAGAAAAGAAGCCTACCAAACGGTAAGCTCCTCGATTCCATCCATAAAATGTCATTTTCAGCCATTTACTAGTTTTTTTATAATACGACATAAAATGTTTCAGAGACACTTTTTAATTTTTCTTTACAGTAATAATATCAAAATAAAGATACCGATACTCTTCCTCAATCACATCCTTCATCATTTCCATGTATTCCCGGTCCAAAAGTAGTTTTTCATGAAACACGCCGTCACGCCAAAACCGAATTCCGATATCGGTAAAATCGTAATCGTAAGCTAATTGTTCATCTTCCCAATCACAAACCAACCTACTCTTTTGCTTTAACCTATTCACAATCTGCTCTGCCTTGGTAAGAAATATATCAATATCATATAAGACTACCCTTGCACTTTCTCTTAAATCACGATTTACAGAAATTTCTGCAGATATGCCATTCATATAATGAACCATAAAAAAGTAAGGTCCCTTCATGTATCTTACTGTAACTCCTGCACCTTCGTTGGTTTCTGATACTTGCATATCATTATTCGATATATCAGGCAAATCAGACAGTTCCTCATTGATGGCATCTAGCACTTGTGCTGGAGACATCCCCAATTTTAAACTCCCAATTCCCTCATTTGGTATAACAAGCATGGTTTTCATTGTCATCTCTTCCTTATCTTAGGTTAAAAAGCTTTTCATACTCATATAAACAGATAATAACTTCGTTATAGTACTTTCGGTTACCTGCCTTTTTTCAACCCTAAACCAAACAGCCCCTCTCCGCCTGGAAAGGGACTGCTTATTATTTCATATTCAATTCCAACGATTTAGTTATCAATCAACTTGTTCTCGTTGTTCCAGCTGTAAAGCTTACGAAGCTCTGCGCCTACTTCCTCTAACTGATGGGTAGCACCTTTTCTTCTCATAGCGTTGAAGTTCGGGCAACCTACCTGGTTCTCAGTGAGCCAGTTCCGTGCAAATACACCTTCCTGGATGTCCTTTAATACCTGCTTCATCGCCTTCTTGGTCTCGTCGGTGATGATCTTCGGTCCGGTAATGTAATCACCGTACTCCGCGGTGTTGGAGATGGAGTATCTCATACCCTGGAAACCGCTCTGGAAGATGAGGTCTACGATTAGCTTCATCTCGTGGATACACTCAAAGTATGCGCTCTCCGGCTCATAACCTGCTTCAACCAAGGTCTCGAAACCAGCCTTCATAAGGGCGGTTACACCACCACAAAGAACAGCCTGCTCACCGAACAGGTCGGTCTCGGTCTCTTCACGGAAGGTGGTCTGAAGAACACCAGCTCTTGCGCCACCGATTGCCAGTGCGTAAGCAAGACCCATTTCGTGTGCCTTACCGGTAGCATCCTGATGTACAGCGATTAAGCACGGAACACCCTTGCCTTCCTGGTACTGGCTTCTTACGGTATGACCCGGTCCCTTCGGAGCAATCATAACTACGTCTACATCCTTCGGCGGGATAATCTGACCGAAGTGAATTGCGAAACCGTGTGCGAACATTAACATGTTGCCCGGCTCAAGATTCGGAGCGATGGAAGCTTCGTACATAGCCTTCTGCTTCTCGTCGTTGATGAGAATCATGATGATGTCTGCCTTCTTAGCAGCCTCAGCAGCCGTATATACTTCAAAGCCTGCAGCCTCGGCCTTTGCCCAGGACTTGCTGCCCTCGTATAAACCGATTACTACATGTACTCCGGACTCCTTCATGTTCAGTGCATGAGCGTGTCCCTGGCTACCATAACCGATCACAGCTACGGTCTTGCCATCCAACAGTGCAAGATTACAATCCTGCTGGTAATAAATCTTTGCCATTGTAATATCCTCCTAAATTTTCTATATGGTATGCGCAAATCTATGCGTCGTACGCTCTGATAAAATACGATACTACTATTCTGCGATATAATCCTCAATATCGCCTACACCACGTACCAAACCGGTAATACCGGTACGTACGAACTCCTTAATGGTGAAGCCTTCCAGCAAACGCATGAAAGCATCAATCTTTGCCTGATTGCCGGTGAGCTCAATCATCAGCGACTCCGGTGCCACGTCAACAATCTTCGCACGGAAAATATCCGCCACGGAAATCACCGCCTGACGCTCCTTCTGATTCGCCTGTACCTTTACCAGTACCAGTTCTCTACATACCGACTCGCCCGGAAGAAGCTCTGTAATCTCTACTACATCCTCAAGCTTCGCCAGCTGCTTATGAATCTGCTCCAGGATCCCATCTTCACCGCTGACTGCCACCGTCATGCGGGAATACTCCGGATTCTCTGTCTCACCCACGGAAAGACTGTCAATGTTGTAACCACGACGGCTGAACAAACCGGATACACGGCTTAATACACCTGCCGTATTCTCTACTAAAAGTGACAATACCATTCGGCTCATAAGGTTCCCTTCTTTCTCACTGTATTATATCAAAGTGTATTTTATCAAGCCCATGCACATTTGTCAAGGAAAAATGGCAAGATTCCTTCCGAAATGTATTTTTATAATACTCGTGAAAATAACTGTCTTTTATTCGTATACTAAAATATCTTCGTAGCCGTTTGCTTTCAAAAACTCTTCCGCATAAGAACCTTTTGCAACAACAATCTTAGTTAAGCCGGTACAACCATCAAATGCAGAAGAACTTATCTGAGTCACACTTGCAGGAATCTTAATCTCTTTTAAATTGACACTGTCCCAAAACGTATACGAATCAATTTTCGTTACTTTCCCCGGTATTACTATTCGTTCCAAATTATTGCATTTGCTAAATGCATTCCCTTTGATTGTTTCAATACTCTCCGGAAGAACAATCTCTTTCAAAGCGCTACATCCGGAGAATGCAGCTTCACCAATCTCTATTACACTATTCGGTATCACTACCGTTTCCAAAGAGGTACATCCGACAAAAGCTCTGTAATCAATTGTTGTAACAGTATCCGGAATCACCACCTCTTTTAGGCTTTTACAATCTTCAAACATCTCATATCCGATTTTTAACAAACCGTCCGGTAATACAATTTTAATAATACCGCAGTCTCTGCAAAACTCATATCCATCCATCTTAACCGTTGACGGAATCACCAATTCCTTTATTTTACAAAAATCAAAGGCATCCTCCCCAATGGATTCCAATCCCTCCGGAAGCGTTATTTTCTCCAAACTAGTACATTCATAAAATGCACATTCTCCGATGGATTTTACACTTTCCGGTACCACAACCTCTTTTAATCCGGTACACCCAAAAAATGCGTCCTCCTGAATTTCCGTAATACTACTTGGAATTTCAATTCTTTCTAATCCTGTACAGTCTCTAAAAGACCCCTCCACAATTACCGTCATTGCCTTCGGTATGGTAAGCGTCTTCAGGCTGGTACATTCGTTAAAAGCATCCCATCCGATATAGATAAGGGTCTCCGGGAAATCAATGGATTCCAAAGAAGTACATTCATAAAAAGCCTTATCCCCGATTGCCTGTACATTATCTTCCATCACAACCTTTTTCAACCCACTGCACTCCATAAATATACCTACTCCTATATAAGAAAGACCTCTTGGAATTTTTACCTCTTCCAGACTCGTGCACGCAGAAAACGCGGCAGTCTCAATTTCCTCCAAACTATCCGGAAGTGCAATCTCTTTAAGAGCAGTACAATTCATGAACGCATATTCTCCGATACTCATGACGCCTTCCTGCAGTTGAACATGCTCCAGGTTTGTACAATTTGCAAAGGCTTTATTCCCGATTCTCGTTACCGGAAAGCCCATGATTGCACGAGGAATACACACTTTCGTCAGTGACTTGTCATTCAAACCGGTAATTGTTACATCAGCTCCGTTCAGCGAATACTTAAATGCCGTTTCCGGGGTTTCCACCAATTGCGGGGTCGGGGTTGGTCGCGGGGTTGAAGTCGGCTTCGGTGCTTTGGTCGGCTTATCCTTTATCGGCTTCAGGCCCGGTTTTAATGTCTCTTCATCTTCTTTATCCTCGTCATCGTTTTCTTTCAAAAAAGCCTCATCTCTATCCTCATTGTCCTCTTCTCCTGCCGGTTCCTTGTCCTTCTTCGATGAAGTCTCCTTCTCCGGCTGCTTTGCATCCGCCGGTTCGTCTCCCTTTCCGCATGCTCCCGCTAAAAGTAACAACAGCATACAAAAATACATCGCAATCCTTTTTATCCTCATACACATCGTCCTCCTTTTGTGTAATTTCTTTCCCAATAATTATACCACATAAAAAGGCACGGGACAACCGCCCGTGCCTCCCATCTGATTTTTTACAACTTCGCAATCAACTCTGCCTTCTTTGCGGCAAATTCTTCTTCTGACAGGATCCCCTTTTCCTTAAGGTCTGCCAGCTTCTCAATCTGTGCAAGAACATCATTGCCACCGTTTCCGCCCTTATCACCGGAATCCGTATTCTTCTTGATAAGATCCAGAATATCATTCTTTCTGAGCAAATCGATTAATTCCGTACACTTTGCTGCCTGGTTGTAGATGGTTACGCCGGTAAGCATCTCGATGCGTAACGTCTGCTTTCTGCCCTCTGCGTCAATGTATTCGATTACGATAACATTTTCCTGCTGCTGATTGGCATTATCGCTTCCGCCTAAGAATACCTCTGCCGTACTGATGGTTCTCTTCTCGATTCTGATATCCGAAACAGAGGTATACGGAATATCGTAATCAAACAACCAGTCCTTTGTGGTCATGGTAACACGGAATGCAAAGGAATCCGGCATAACGTTCATTCCCCATGCACCGGACTTTTTCTTCACGCCGTCAAATCCACTGATATAAGTAAACTCATAACGGGCCAATGCACCATCCAATGTCTTTTTCAATTCCTTCGACTCTTCGTTATGTGCCTTGATAGAAGAGGTTGCATCATTAAACCCTTTCACTGTTGCATCCTTTACCTGTCCTGCCTTTTCTTTTACCTTGTCAAAAAAACCCATACATTTTCTCCCTTCGTGAATTCGTGACATGTATTCTGCACATATCTGATGGCTTTATTATAGCATTTTTCTCTGTAAATTTCTTGTGCCACCAGCATACTTTCAGACTTTTTCGATAGAATCCATGCTAAATTACGTTTTTTTATCTCAAAAATACGAATTTCCTATAAGGCAAAAAACTCCCCATGCAAGTCAGCAACCTACATAGGGAGTTAATC
Source organism: Lachnospiraceae bacterium (assembly GCA_045587325.1). GTDB lineage: Bacteria > Bacillota > Clostridia > Lachnospirales > Lachnospiraceae > SIG307. The sequence continues at coordinate 10,097 of JAZNBY010000045.1, forward strand.
ATCCTCTTATTCAGCTATATTGGGAACAATTCGATATTCCTTATTCCTCGATTCTCGTTCCGCACTCACAACAGAAGAAAGTACCTTCCTCTAAAGGCGTTCCGCAATTTCTGCAGAATCTTGCTTTTGGTTCGGATACTACCGGTGCCGCCGATGCATCTTCCTGTACCGGCTCCACGAGAATAGAGGTGGCAGGTTCTTCTACAACCGGTTCCACAAGAATGGAGGTGGCAGGCTCTTCTTCCACTACCGGCTCCACAAGAATGGAGGTAGCAGGTTCTTCTTCCACTACCTGCTCTGTAGCGATTGCAACATCTTCAAATCCGGCAATCTTTGTAACCGGCTCATCTTCATATGCATCCATCTGTGTTGCCGGTTCTTCTTCCCACTCCGGCTCTAACGTCGGAGTAGAATCATACTCCTGTACCTTCGGCTGCATCGTCGGTGTCTCTTCTGTCTTTCTTTTCAAAGTAGCACCGCAGGTGCCGCAAAACAATGCATCCTTCTCGCAAATCTCACCGCAAACCGGACACGGAATACCATCTACCTGCTTCGGCTCTACTGCTGCTACCGGCACTACCGGTGCTGCCGGTGCTGCCGGTGCTTCCTTTATCTCCGGTACCTTCTCTTCAGCCACCGGAACTGCCTTTTCAACTACCGGTGCTGCCAGTGCACTCATTGCAACCGGTGCTGCCACTCCCGGGACAAATGCTCCGTTCATAAACGGACATGCAAAAGCAGAACATTCTTCCTGGACTCTGTAATAATTTCTGCGGCGGAGCCAGATACTGAGCAATGCCAGCATCAAATGGAAGGCCCATATAGCAGCATAATAGCAAATCACTTCAAATTCCATATCATACTCGTCAAAGACAAACAGGGCAGCAAAAGTATCCGAAACCACCAACAAAATAAGACAAATTACCTGTCCGATAAACATACCGCTGTACTTCTGTCTTGACATGGCAAAGCATAACATAAGTAAAATCATAACCATAGACATAAAATCCGCTAACCACACCGCCGTAATGGTAATGTTATAATATCTGTAGTACCCGGAAAACAGCATATTCCACAATGTTCCCAAATAACTGGTGAACTCAATCATCAACAGCACAAAGGCAAAGGTAAATAATACCCGCACCACAGTTGCCGTAATTTTTCGGAACAGAAAGGTAACAAATACAAATACCATGACAGAAAAAACAATTCTACTCAAAAGCGAAATCATTGATTCCGGTCCGTAATAAGCCAATCCAAAATCCGTCTCAAGCAGAAACGGCACATCCAACAAAATCCACCCCAGCGAAAAAATCGCTATCATTACCTGTAAAAATACATCTAAGCCTTTTACTTTTGTTTTCTCAGTTCCCATTTTTCATCCTCCTGTATAATCAGTGTTCCCACCACTACCATTTACTCCATTTTATCATAGGACAACTGCTTTTTCAATAACTCATTTACAGTCGCCGGTGATGCCTTTCCATTTGTTTTTTTCATCACCTGTCCCACTAAAAATCCGAATACTTTTTCCTTTCCGGTACGGTACTCATCCGCTATAGAGGCATTTTCCTCCAGAACCTCCCGTACCGCCGTGAGCAGTATCCCTTCGTCGGATACGCTCTTAAGACCATGTTCTTCGATATACGCTAACGGTTCGATATTCTCCGTTACGATTTTTTCAAATACTTCCTTTGCGTTTGCCTGATTGATGCTTCCGCTTTCCACTGCCACAATCAGTTCTGCTACATAGTCCGGCGAAAAGGAAAGCGTCTCCGGTTCTATGGCTTTTTCTTTTAGAATACGGAACAATTCTCCCATAAACCAGTTGGCGGTTTTCTTCGGTTGTCCGGATTTCTTTGCAGTTTCTTCATATAATCCGGCAATATGTGGCGACTGGGTCAATATCCCTGCATCATAAACCGGAATTTCGTACTCCGCCACAAATCGTGCTGCTCTCTCCTCCTGCAGTTCCGGCAGTTCCTCTTTCATCCGGCTTATCCAGTCATCGGAAACCCGTACCGGTGGTACATCCGGTTCGGGAAAATACCGGTAGTCTTTGGAATCTTCCTTAGATCGCATGGAAAAAGAGCAACCTGCGGTATCATCCCATCGTCTGGTTTCCTGTTCCACTGCTTTGCCAGCCTCAAGAAGTGCAATCTGGCGTGCCCTCTCAGCTTCTATGGCACGGCCGATGGCCTTAAAGGAATTCAGATTCTTCATCTCCGTCCGGGTTCCCAAGGTAGCACTGCCTGCTTCCTTTACGGAAAGGTTGACATCTACCCGCATGGAGCCTTCCTGCAGCTTACAATCGGAAATTCCCAGATACAAACAAATCATCCGCAACTTTTCCAGGTACGCCACTACCTCTTCCGCACTTTCCATATCCGGCTCCGACACAATCTCAATAAGAGGTACGCCGCTTCGGTTGTAGTCAATAAGAGAAATGCCCGCTTCCTCCTCATGAGTCAGCTTTCCGGCATCCTCTTCCATGTGCATCTCATGAATGCGGACAGTCTTGCTTTTGCCTGATTTTACACCGTTTGCAGCAATGTCCAAATGCCCGTCCCGACAGATGGGAACATATAACTGCGAAATCTGGTAGTTTTGCGGATTATCCGGATAAAAATAGTTTTTCCGGTCAAAAAAAGTAACCCGGTTTATCTCGCAATGAGTAGCCAGCCCCAGGCGCAGGGCATAGTCCACTACCTTTTTATTCAATACCGGAAGACTACCCGGCATTCCCGTGCAAACAGGACAGGTCCGGGTGTTAGGCAGGGCACCGAACTTCGTTTCACACCCGCAGAACAGCTTGGTCCGGGTGGACAGTTCTATGTGCACTTCCAATCCAATGACGGTATCGTACTGTTTTTCCATCCTGCTAACGTCCTCCTTCCGTCATGTTATCCGGGGAAGAGAACGGCCCCCGCATGGTCTCGTAAGCACTTCCTACCCGAAAAAGCGTAGCCTCACAAAATGCATTGGCAATGAATTGTACCCCTATAGGTAACCCTTTCGCGTCACGCCCACACGGCACACTAAGGGCCGGCAGCCCCGCCAGATTGACTGCCACTGTGGTAGCATCTGCCATATACATCTGCATTGGGTCCGTCAGACCAATTCCCAGCTTCGATGCCGTAGTCGGTGCCGTAGGTGTAAGCAGACAGTCATAGCTCCGGAAGGCCTGCAAAAAATCTTCCTTGATCCGTCGTCTTGCCTTCAATGCTTTCAAATAAAAGGCATCGTAATAACCTTCGCTCAGTACAAAAGCTCCCAACAAAATGCGTCGTTTTACCTCTGCCCCAAAGCCTTGCCTTCTGCTCTCCCTGTACATGGCATGAAGCTGTTTTTCTTCTGCCCGTTTTCCGTATTTGACACCATCAAATCGTGCCAGATTGGAACTGGCCTGGGCACAGGCAATCAGATAATACGCTGCCACCCCGTATTCGGTCATAGGGAGGGACATTTCTTCTACTACGGCTCCACCCTGCTCTAACATTGCGGCAACACGCTTTACCCCGTCTCTCACTTCTTTATCTATCCCCGGATGCATATACTCCTTCGGAATCCCGATGCGCATCCCCTTTATGGCCTTTGTTTCATCATGTTCCCCCGTTACAGATTCCTTTGCCGTGGTAGCATCCAGTGCATCATAGCCTGCCATGGCTTCGTACAACAACTTACAACCCGCCACTGTTTTTCCCATGGGACCAATCTGGTCCAGAGAGGAGGCATACGCTACCAGTCCATACCGGGATACCCGTCCGTAGGTAGGCAACAATCCTGTGATGCCGCAAAAGGAAGCCGGTTGTCGTACAGAACCGCCGGTATCAGAACCTAAAGCTAACGGTACCTGCCCGGAAGCCACTGCAACTGCCGAGCCACCGGAGGACCCTCCCGGTACATATTCCGTATTCCACGGGTTCTTTGTAATCTGAAATGCCGAGGTTTCCGTGGTGCTCCCCATGGCAAACTCATCCATATTGGTTTTCCCGAGGACAATGGCACCCGCCTGCTCCAAACGGCGGATTACCGTTGCATCATAAGTTGGGATATAGTCTTCCAACATATCCGAAGCACAGGTTGTCCGGAGTCCCTTGGTACAAATGTTGTCCTTTACTGCAATCGGAACTCCCGCAAGGGGTCCTGTGTAACGTCCCTCTTTTATTCCGTCCTGTATGTCTTTTATCCGTTCCCCAAGGCCGTCTTCCGCTACTGTTAGGAATGCCTGTAGGGTTTTATCCTTCTGTTCTATCTGCTTTTTATAAAATTCAACCGTTTCCGCCACACTGATTGCGCCGTTCTTTATCTGCCCGGAAAGAAATCCTGCCTCTGTCTGCATCCACTCCATCGTTGTCTCCTTTACACTGTCTTCGGCACAACAATCTGACCGTTTTGCTGTCTCGGTGCGTTACTTAATATTTCTTCTCTGCCGTCCTTCCCCGTCACTACATCTTCCCGGAATCGGTTTTCTTCTTCCCGGTGATGCACCAGCGGGTCTGTGCCCTCTGTATCCAATTCGTTGAGTTTCTCCGCATACCGTAACAACTTTTCCATCTCTTCCATGGTTTTTTCCCGTTCGGACGGCTCTATGGTTACTTTTGCAAGAAGTTCTGCCTTTTGCAATACTGTTTCATCTATTTTAATCATATACTGCTCCTTCTTCTACCGGTGTCAGCCCTTACTTCTCTCTGTTTCCATTTTACTTGAATCTCCAGCGGATGTAAACGAAAATCTCATTCTATATGCGAAATTTCCTATCACGCAAAAAAGAGCTCCCACACCTACGAGTTTAACCGTAACTGTGACAGCTCATTCCACTTTCTATTATCATTGTGTCAGGGTCTCTTCCCCTGCCTGATACAACAATGCATTACACTCATCTACCGTCATCTTCTGTTGCAGGCAATACATACAAATCGTATCACGCTTGCATCTTACATACAGGTCACTGACTCCTGCGGCGCGAAACACTCTGTTTGCCTCGTCCACCGTCAAAGGAAATCCGAATGCCAACTGGAGAAGCTTGTCTCTCCGTGGATTCTTCCGGCCGTCAAATATCTGATAACCATAAGTGGTATCCAAGCCGGAATCCCTGATTACATCCTTCTTTTGTTTTCCGTATTTTACCAGTAACTCTTCCAATAAACCTGTAAGCGAGTAAGATTCCAATTCCATCTGATTCTCTCTGGCAAACTCAAATACATCCTCTGCCTTACTCAGTTCATTTAACAGTTGTTCCGTACTTTTTTCCACGTCGTCCAACACCTCATGATACTTTTCTTCCATGAATGTCATTCGTTCCATGACCTCCCTTCTATTGTATTTATTTCTTCCAAAAAAGTCTCATGCCCGCAGCATAATACACGTTTTTTTATACAATTCGTTAAATTCCCACGCACCTATCTGCATCGGACATAAAAATCCGTCGTATGATTATCCGAGTTGCTTACAAAAAATCTTGTTTCTTCCTCCAGACAATAGGTTTTCAATAATTCATCGGATAATTCAACTACACGACCGTCATACAGTACCCGATAAAGATTTTCCTCTATAGGTTCTCTGTCCCCATTCAAAAGTTCGGTAATCCTGCCCCTAAAATCATTTTTAACTGCCACATATACTACTTCACCTTCCTCCCCGTAATAGGAAAGGGTAGTGTTTTGCAAAAACATATCCATGGTTTCATACGAATCACTTTCTGCCACATAAAGATATACGCCGTTATTTATCGTATCATTAAGCTCAGCGTCAAATATCTGCACTTCCAACATATAATATCCGTCTTGTAGTGCGTTCATCTCCTCACAACTAATCCATACGAGATTCCCCTGTACCTTCGCTGTCACCGGTATTTCTTCTTTCGTCTCTTCAAATATCATGCGGACATTCTGAAAACGGTACCTTGCCTGCTGCAACCAGTTCTCCTGAAATATAAAATCTTTTCCTTCCATTCTGTCCTTAAAATAATAGAGTACCACCAGTTGTTTCTCACGAATCATCTGTTTTAGCGCAATCGTATTTGCCGAATCGGTCGCCTCATCTCTCCAAACCGGTGCCACCTTCTCTTCTTCTTCAAAAACCGGTCTTGGGGTTGGTGTCAGACTTGGACTTGGACTCGGGCTTGGAGTCGGAGATGGTTCCGGAGTTGGCGTTGGCTCCGGAGAAGGCGTAGGACTTGGTTCTGATTCCGGCATAAGGCTCAGCGCAGGGTCATCCTCCGGTATTGCCCCCGGAGATACCTCCTCCACCGGCGGTGGTGTCATTTCCGTGCCTGTTTTTCCGGTGGCCTCGTCCGTTCCTCCCATAGTCAGAAGAAGAACTGTCACGCTACCAAGCATTATAGTCATACCGGCACCTATCCCCAGCTTTATCCGTTGCAGTGTTCTGAATTTTTCTATCTTTACAATTTCACGTGAAATCTCTTCCACCGTCTGGAATCTGCTCTCCGGTGCAAAAAGCGTGCACCGCTCCACCAACTTATTCCAACGCTTTTTCCGCGCATCTGAGAAAGACTCTGAAAAGCTTCCGAACACCACCCCCAGAGAATAAATATCACTTCTGCTGTCGGTCTGGGAAAAACCGTACTGCTCCGGTGCCGCATATTTTTCGGTCCCTAACAATCTGGTATCCCCGTCGGAATCCTCCTTATACACTCTGGAGGAATCAAAATCAATAAGCTTTACAACTCCTTTGGAGTTTATGATAATATTGGAAGGTTTGATGTCCCTGTGTATGAGCGGCGGCACATGATTATGTAACTTTGAAAGCACCTCACAAAGCTGTTTTGCTATATCCAGATACTGTGATTCTGTCAGCATTCCTTCCCTGATCCGGTTCAACAATAGCTCTCCTTCTATGTACTCTTCCGCCACTAAGAGCCCGTCTTCCGTTTCTTCCATAAGATAGACCTGAGGTATCTGATTGCTCTGAAGTTCCTGTATTGCCTCAAACACCTGACGGTTTCCGTGTTTTAACCGTTTCACAATGACAGGGAAGCCGTATCCCTCCATGGTTGCAAGATACACGCTTCCCTTATCTGATTCTTTAATTGTCGTTATAATCTGATACTGTATCTTACCCATCGTTTTCTCTTTCATACAAGTTGCTCTCTTACCGATTTACCCTCAAAAGGCTGAAAACCCATATCCGGGTAATCAGCCTTTTGTTTTTATACAATCAAACTATCTACATTGCTTCTATCCACTACTGATACGCGACAATAGATAATGTCACTTGGGAACGGCTCTCCGGCAGCCAGATGATTGTAAAGCCAGATAATCGGGTCATGGCCTTGTCCGAAGGAATCCTGTCCTACGGCGCAGGCAACGATACCCTTCTTGATGTAAGCATTCACCTCCGGATCCGGATCAAACGCATATATCTGAACTTTGCCGACCATCTTACTATCCTCGATGGCTCTTGCAACAGAACACGGGAATCCGTTGGTAATAAACAATGCCTGTACATCCTTATGATTACGTAAACACTCCATTGCCTTACTATATACATCTTCATCGTTATCAATCACAAGAACCTCTTCCACGATTTCCATACCACTGCACTTTTTCAACTCACTCTTAAAGCTATCGATACGCTCTGAATTGGAAGCCACTTCCAGGTCGCCGTGTAAAATAGCCACCTTTCCTTTCTTTCCTAAATTCTTTACAACAGCCTGGGCGGAAAGACGTCCCGGCTCCGTCGGGTCCGGACACAAACAAGCCAATCTCTCGATTTCCGGCGGACAATCACTGTTATATACCATAACCTTCAGACCGCTTTCCACTGCCTTTACGCCATAGCCCTGCATATCCATCCAGCCCGGGAAAATTACGCCGTCATAGCCGCCCTTAATGGCACGTTCCATTGCGGCGATAATCTGGTCACCCATGCTGCTCTCCGCAGTAGGAACAATCGGGACAAATTCAGCCACGCCACCGACTGCTTCCAACTCCTTTGCCGCATAATTGGCACCTCGGCCCACACCGTACCAGAATTCATTATCGTGCATACTGAATAACATAAGCTTCACCGGCTTGGATTTCTTTTTCGTGGTAGGAACAATCGCTGTGTTGTACTGTCCGAGCAAGCCCTGGATACCCTTAAGCATATTGCCCAGTTTCTCGGTATGTGCAGAAATCTCATTGGATTCTGCCGCAACCTCCTGAGACACTGCTGCCATCTCCGAGGTACTTTCACTGATGGCTTGGGATGTATCAAACAACCGGGTAGCTTTGTTCTTTGTTTCTACCGTGTTATTTGCCATAACATCAAATTTCTTGGAAACCTCTGCCATCATGTTGCGAATCTCACCTGACTGTCTGTCGATAGAACGGAAAGAGCTGTTTACTTGCTCGAAGGTTCCGGTACTCTTGTTATAGGTCTCCACACAGGCACGAATACTTTCGTTAACCTGCTCACTGCTGGTAATAACCTCATGTACAATCTTATTGATTACCTCAATACCATCCTTGGTCTTGGAAGACATCTCATTCATCTCATCAGCAACAACAGAGAACCCCTTACCTGCCTGCCCTGCTCTTGCCGCCTCAATGGAAGCATTCAGTGCCAACAGCTTCAACTGATTGGAAATATTGATAATAAAATCTCCGACTTCCTCAATCCTTTTAATATCATCGTTAAAGCCGGTTAAAATCTGGTCGATGTTGTTAAGCTCCTTGGACATTTCACTCATGTCCTTTTCATAGCCTTCCAAATGAGCAACACCTTCCTGACAATTGGATACGGTAGCATCTAACATTGTCTGAATGGACTGTACCGAATTCTCCGCATCTGCCATCTGGGCATTATTCGCTTCAATCAGCTCAAGGTTGTCTTTTACAAGTTCAAACTGCTCCGTTGTCTTTCCGGCAACATTGGTAACGCCCTTTGCAATCTGCTCATTTCCCGCCTGGTTGGCATCCGCACTCTTTAACAGTACATCAATGGCATCCGACAAGACAATTACATTGCCCTTTGTCGCCTCAACAAAGGTCATCAAATTGCTCTTAATTGCATTCACCGACCCTGCAATGACATTGGAAGTACTTTTGCTTTCCCCCACCTTGATATCATCTACATTCAGCTTACCGCGTACAATCTGACTGCTCTTTTCCACAATCTTTTTGTAAGCCAGTTCGTTTCTGATTATTATGAATAATAAAAACGCAATGACCGCAAATTCGATTAGAGCTAACACAAGAAAAAGTTTATCCATAGACAGCCCTCCTGTTTAATTTATCTCATATAATTATGTATACATAGATTATACCATACATTTTGACAAATTGACAGAAAAATTTTCAAAAAGTTGAATTTTTTTTAGAAATGTCAAAAGAACGGGGCCCAAGTCGCTTTTACAACTAATCATAGTGGCCCTTAACAGTATTACTCCCAAAGTTTATACAGTCTCAGGTTCTCTTCCTTGCTTCCGCCAAATAGTACATAATAGTCTGTCTGCGTCTCATTTTCGGTGCAAATGTACTGTCCGTATACGCCCACATCACAGAACGAAACCGTATGCCCTGCCGAAACCGAAATGCCGTATCCCTTCCCGGAAATTAGCAGCGGCATCCTCTTTTTCTTTCCTCCGATGGAAATATACCGTGCCTTTCCGCTTACCGGCTCCAAATCCCTGTCCAGAATTCCTTTCGCCACCAGTTTTTCATTCTTTGCCCATTCAAAATAAGTCCAGGTCCTTGATAAATC
>JAZNBY010000046.1:0-10312 GCA_045587325.1 Lachnospiraceae bacterium
CTATCCTCTACCCTTACTATTTCCGAGGAATCCGGTTGCGAAATCTATTTTACCTTAGATGGTAGTGTCCCGCGTACCTCCGATACTGCGGAATTGTTTCCGGCAGGCGGAATATCCATTTATAACAACACCGACCGTCCGAATGTCTACAGTGCCATCAGAGACATTTCCCTTAGCGGATACCAGCCGCCGAAGGACCCGGTAGATAAAGGTATTATTGTACGTGCCGTTGTAAAAACTCCGGCCGGCGAATACGGCAAAGTCGTTAGCAATAGCTACTTTGTAGGCAAGACCGCTTCCTACTATTCCAAGATGAAGGTAGTATCTCTTGTTACCGACAGCGATTACCTGTTCCACGAGGATACCGGTGCTTACATGATCGGTTCCAAATATTACGACTGGTTACGTAGCGAAGATTATGTGTCTTATGATCCGGGTGACGTATTAAACCCGACCAACTACAACACCAAAGGAGAAGAAACCGAATTCCCGGTTTCCGTTCAGGTGTTTGAAAACGGCCAAGCTGTTTATTCCGGTGATGTCGGTGCCAGACTTGCCGGCAACTGGTCCCGTGGCCATGCACAAAAGAGCATTCGCCTCTATGCCAGAAAAGAATACGGCGACGGCAAGATGCGATATGCATTCTTTGACGAGCTTACGGACATCAACGGTAATTTAATCGAAAAATATGATTCCGTAACCATCCGGAACGGCGGAAACGATTTCGGAAATCTCCACTTCCGTGATGCCCTTATTCAGGATTTAGTAAAGGACCTTTCTGTGGATACGATGGCAGCGGAACCTTGTATTCTCTTCATTGACGGCGAATTCTGGGGCTTTTACATGCTTCGCGAAAAAACCGATGCAGATTACATTGAAGCCCACTACGGCATTGATTCCAAAGAAGTTGCTGTGATTAAAAACAGCGAATTGGAAGACGGCGAAGACTCTGATATGGAAGACTATCGTGAATTTTGTGCCTGGGCTTCCACAGCAGACATGACTGACCCGGAGAACTATAAAAAGTTCTGCGACACCATGGATGTGCAGAATTTTATAGACTATATGGCAGTAGAAACCTACATAAACAACAATGACTGGGCCAACGGTGCAAGCAACAACTGGGAAGTATGGCGTTCCAAAACCATCTATCCGGATATCCCGAGAGCGGATGGTAAGTGGCGTTTCATCTTCTATGATGTGGAATTTGCCGCCGGTCTCTATGGCAGCGAGGGTACTTCTGCCAGCTATGATTCTCTCGGCAGAAACTATGTGGACGGTGACTTCAGCCTGCCGGCCATGTTAGAAAATCTATGCAATAACGAAGAGTTCCGTCAGGCCTTCTACGATAGATACCTTTATATCATAGAGAATACTTTCTCCTATGATGTTGTGAACAAAAAGATTAATGAATACGAGAAAGCATATAACACGGTAACAAAAGCTACTTATTTCCGATTCGGTATCGACTGGGCTGCTTACAATTACGAGAACGAAATTACCAGTCTGAAGGCATACTTCCGTAGCCGTCCAAGCTTTGCAAAACGTTACCTTGAAGAGTACCTTGGCATGCAAGGAGACAGTCCCTCAGCTGTTTCCGGGAATAATATGCTTCCTGCTACTTATTTGTGGGATTATTATGGTGATGCGACGGCTTATGCGGACGCGGCGGGAACCACCTTTAGCATAACCGTTCCACAAACCAAACCAAACGTTTGGGATATCCAATCACAGGCCGAGGACCTGCTTTTGGAAAAGGGCTGTACCTACAAGCTTTCCTTTGAAGCATCCAGCGAAAGTTCTGCAACCTTCGATGTGGGATTTAATCGTTTTGATGGTTTTGGGTATCCGACTTGTTGGTGGGGAAATACCACACTTTCTAACACCATGAAATACTATGAGTTTTACTTTACTATGGATGAAAACACCTATGATGACTGGAGATTATGCTTCAACTTCGGTCATGGTACCGGAGAGTTTGTTATTAAAAACGCTCAGTTGATCAAAGTAGACTAACCTTTTACATTATTCATCAAACAAAGGGTATTTCAAAAGTCATAACGACTTTTGAAATGCCCTCTTTACGTACCTCCTAATACTTCATGAACCTCTTTACCACGAACTTGGCCGTCTTATACACCGGCCCTTCCAGCTTCTTTTTCACGTTCTTCAGTTCCTTGCGGATTTCAATCTGCTGCGGACAATGAGCTTCACACTTGCCGCATCCGATACAATTGGATGCGGAAGTAAAATCCTTCCGAAGCAAGGTGCACTGCAAATACTCCTTAAATGCTTTGGATTTTCCATCGGTAAAACATTTATTGTAGGCAGCAAAGGCACCCGGAATATCCACTCCCTTCGGGCAAGGCATACAATACCCGCATCCGGTGCAACCTACCTTCATTTTCTCCTTAATCGCCTCTACCACTCCGGCAATGACCGCATCATCTTCTGCAGTAAATTCCCCCGAACGGGAAGCATCCGCATTGGCCACATTTTCCTGTACCATCTCCACCGAATTCATACCGGACAATACGCAGGTTACCTCAGGCTGATTCCAAAGCCAACGAAGGGCCCATTCTGCCGGTGTCCGCTTACTCGGATGCTCCTCAAACAGCTTTTTCGCTTTCTCCGGAAGATTGTTTACCAGGCGACCACCCCGAAGCGGTTCCATAATCCACACCGGGATACCCTTTGATGCCGCATATTGCAAGCCCTTCCGTCCTGCCTGGGAATGCTCGTCCAGATAGTTGTACTGAATCATACAAAAATCCCAATCATAGGCATCAATGAGCTGACAAAACATATCTGTATTGCCATGGTAAGAAAAACCGATTTGACGGATGGCTCCGCTTTCTTTTTTCTCCCGAATCCACTCTTCAATGCCAAGACTCTTTAACCGTTCCCAGGTCTTTACATCCGTCAGCATATGCATCAGATAATAATCCACATAATCGGTACGAAGGCGACGCAGTTCCTCCCGAAAGGTCTTTTCAATCCCTTCCATGTTCTTAATCATGTAGTGAGGAAGCTTGGTCGCTATGTTTATCTTCTCTCTTATTCCGTTCTTTTCGAATACCTCTCCTAAAAACTCTTCGCTTCCGCCGTAAATATACGCTGTATCATAATAATTTACACCGGCTTCGTAAGCGGCAAGAATCTCCCTCTCCGCCTTCTCAAACTCAATCTTTCCACCCTTTTTTTCAAAACGCATACATCCGAATCCCAACACCGAAATCGGATTGCCGTATTTGTCGTTACGATATTGCATTGTTTAGCCCTCCATGTAGCCATATTATAATTAATATAACATAAGCAGGTAAGTGACGCAATGTGTACTTTCAACAAAATGTTCCAGCCAATCAAAAAACGAAGTGAATGCTTCCATTATGAAACATTCACTTCGTTCTTTCCGCCGCCAAATCTACTCCCACACTTCTATTTTCCCTTTCTCTCCCACACCCTACTTTCTACTCCCTTGCCCTTTCCCAAAACCACACCTATCTTTTCCCCATACGCCCTGTTTTTTTCCAGTTTCTCCGCCAAGCGGATTGCAACGATTCTCTCCCTTACCGACATCACACTACCTCCGTCCGTTTTAAGTTTTGCCCGATTATGCCACCCACTCACATTCGTTCTGAAAACTTATCGCATACGGATTGCCAAGAAGTACAAGGGCTTTCATCATTTCTACTCCCACCTTTTTATTAAAATCTACTCCCGCCCCGTTATTGCCCATCCCTATCACGTACAATAATGCAAGGTAATACTCGGCCAAAGCCCTATATTCTTCAGCCTCCCGTAGAATTCCGATCAGCAACATCCCCGTTTCGTAGCAGCTTTCCGTATGCTCTGTGCTTACCACTGCAGTTTCCCCTTCCGCCGTGCAAGCATAACCTACACACAATGCCCACAACAAATTTGCAATGGCTTCCGGAGTCCCGGCCTCCTCATAGGACCTTTGGTACTCCTCCAATGCCTGTTCCAGGTACTGCTTCATAGCCTTTTGCGCTTCCCGATTCTCCATACCAAAAACGAGACAGGAATAGGCATATCCCTTTGCAAAATATTTTTCTTTTAATGCTGCCTTTGTGCTGACAAACGGAAACATGGTCCGGAATACCGAAATCTTTCTTTCAAACTCCATCGTCTCCGCCGGAACTCCAATCCAATTACATTGTCGCGTTATCTCTTCATCCATCTTATCCCTCTCCTTAAAAAGTTCAACTTATGTAACACCCCGTATCACTTTGTATGTATTTATTATACCGACCCCATCCGATGAATAAAATGACTGCAACAGTAAAATAACCACCTTTATTTCTGTCTTTTTAGCAAAATAAAAAACACCCTGGCGCTTCTGCCAAGGTGTTCCCGCTGTCTTTATCCTATTTTTCTCTGTTCTTATATGCGTTATAGGCCTCTATATCTATCGCTCCGTTTGCCAACATTTGCTCCGCCCAAAACTGTAAGGTTTCTACCGTAATTGATATTTTTTCGAGTTCTTCCTGAATATGGATAAAATCCTTTATCTCATCTCCTTCGATTCGTCCGTCCGCAGTGATTTCAATCAGGCGCTCCTGCTTTCTGTGCATGGAATTCAGGGAAGCCAGCATCTCCAGAACAATCTGGGAAAGATCCTTTATCTTTATCTCCGGCACATACTGTTGACCGATGGGGCACTCATTTGCACAATAATAATTGCACAGATTCGGCATTTTATATCCTTCTGACATAAGCAGAATCTCATCCGGGTGAGGCAAAGATTTCTCGCTTTCGATTTTCTCGATCCTCTCCGGAGGCATAGATACCAAAAGTTCACTTGCCTTTTCTCTTGACAAGCCCAGCTCTTCTCTACGCAAATGATAAATATTTTTATTCTCTTTTACCGAAACTCGTCCCATGACTACTCTCCTTTTTTCTCCTCATAAAACTTTTGTAATGCATAAAATGCAGGCTTCCTATACTTCTTATCCTCCGACAGAAGCCCCTTCCTGTTATAATACTTCTGAATAGCTGCCGTCCGTCTCGGACAACGGAAATCATACAATATCCATGGGGTCATGCCTTTAATGTAAGAGATCTTCCGAATCGTCTCAATTTGCCGTTCATACACATAGGCCTGATACTCTTCCGTACCCTTGTCTTCCGTAGTACCGTGTAGCCCCGTCAGGGCGTCTGCACCGAATTCCGTAATAATAACCGGCTTGTCCGGATTGCTGTTCAGAAACAACTGGGGAAGCTTCTCAAAATCCGGCGAATACCAGCCATAATATTCATTGATACCAATGATGTCCAAATACTCTGTCAATCGGTCCGCAATCTGATTTTTCGCTCCGTCTACCAAACAGGCCGCAGAAATCAAGCGTGTGCTGTCCTCTTCTCTCGCACACTCTGCCAAACGGCTCATAAAACTAAGCCGTTCATCCGAATCCGCATTTTCATTTCCCACCGACCAGACAATAACACTGGCACGGTTCCAGTCTCTTGTGATCAACTCTTTTAACTGATTCTCCGCATCGGCATAGGTCTTGTCTCTGTGGAACTGAATTGCCCAGTACACCGGGATTTCCTCCCACAAAAGCATACCCAGTTCGTCCGCCAGCTTTGCCATATTCTCATGGTGCGGATAATGGGCGATACGCATGAAGTTACACCCCAACTCCTTGGCAAGCTTTATATTCTCCCTACGTTCTTCGTCGGTCAGTGCTTTTCCGTTTGCCACACTATCCTCGTGGCAGCTGATGCCCCGCAGGAAGATAGACATACCGTTTAGCAGAATCTCTCCCTGCTCCACCTTGATTTCACGGAAACCTACTCTGTCGCTGACCATATCCGCAAGGCACGTACATGTCACATCATAGAGCTTCGGTTGTTCCGGTGACCAAAGTTCCAAATGCGGTTCTTTCCCATCGGCGGTACCGGTATCCACCGCCAACACATACTTTCCTACACCGTCCGTCACGGTCACTTCTGTCTTTATTCCCAATTCCTCGATACATACCTCTGCCGTAGCCGTTACCGGCTGTGACAGAATCACCTTCATCTGAATGTTCCGATAGGTCCCGTCCGGCACCAGTGCGATTCGGAAATCCTTTATATGAGCTTTCGGTACCCGTACTAACTCAATATCACGGTACACGCCGCCGTAGTTGAACCAGTCCGTATTTTCCGTCGGCACCTGTTCCGGTCGTCTCGTGCTGTCTGCCGCAATGAGGATGCGATTCTCATCCTGCAACAACTCCGATACCTCGAAAAACGCCGGTGTGGACCCTCCTCTGTGCATCCCCACATAAGTTCCGTTAAGAAATACTCGACAAATATAATTGGCTGCTCCGACGCGTAAATACACCGCCTCGTCTGCCTTTTTATCAAAAGAAAACTTCTTTGTAAAAACCATACTTCCGTCGTAAATAATGAACTCCGGACGCACCACATTCCAGCATACCGGAAGTTCTATTTCCGGCCAGGTATCAAAGGAAAAATCCACCGGCACGGTAAATCCCCGTTCATCCACATATCGTTCTCTGAACCAACGTTGGCGCAAACAGGTATCGTACTGGTCCACGGCATATTTCCAAGTACCGTTTAAGGAAACAGTCTCCCTGCCCCCCATAAACACAGCATCCGCTGCCGTTGCCTGATTTCCCTCATACTGGTCCGTGTAGTTTTCCAAATGAATATCCGACAAATAAATCTTTGGTTTCTTCTCTTCCATAGCTACACCTCCACTGTTATGCCTTCCCAAAAAAACATTGGCATATCTCGTTCCTTCTACTCTGCCTTCTGTTCCAATGCTCCATCCTGACCCCAGTTATCCCTGGTCACGTTATTGAGCCATTTTCCGCTCTTATAATGCTTAATGACCCACGGCCACTTCACAAACTCGTCGGTACAAAGAAAAAAGTACACCCACAATACCGGCAACTTAAATACAAATGCGGTCAATAAGCCCAGCGGTACCGCGTACCCCCACATATCTATGGTATCACAGATAAAGCCGAACCTGCTGTCACCTCCTGCACGGAAAATACCGGCTATCATGGTGGTATTTAGTGCCGCACCCGATATGTAATAGGTATTAATAAGCAGCATCCAGAACAAACATTCCATTGCACCATCCGTCAACTTATAAGATGCAAGTTTCAAAACCAGCGGCATGGCGGCAAGTATAATCAAACCACCGATAATTCCGCTGATAACCGTCAGCTTCACCATCTTCTTTGCTCCGGCTCTGGCCTCTTCCGGCTTGTTTTCTCCGATAATCTTTCCGATTAAAATACCGCCCGCACTGGCAATACCGAAACACAATACAGTACCGAAGCTCCGGACTACCCCCACGATGGCACTGGCAGCCACCGCATCATCACTGATGTTGCCAAGGATGGCGGAATATACGGAAAAGGCTACGCCCCAGATGACATCATTGGCCACCGCCGGCATGGATAAACGCACAAAATCCTGAAACAATACCTTGTTTTTCGCAAACACCGCAGAAATCTTTAGTTTCACATCCTTGCTTCTCGCCGACACAATCAGGCATAGAATCAGCTCTATCACACGGGATGCAGCGGTGGCAATGGCCACACCCATGACTCCCAGCTTCGGCAATCCGAACCATCCGAAAATCAGCACTGCATTTAATATAATATTCAAAGAGAACGTAATCACGTTTAACACGGTACAAACCACTACCCGTTCCACACTTCGCAGGGTTGCCAAAAAGATTTCAATAATGCCCCAGCAAAAATAGCTGATGCTGACAATTCGAAGATACTCCGCTCCGGCGTCTATCAAGGTTTGATTCTTTGTAAAAATCTTCATCATAAATTCCGGAATCAACAGCGCACAGAGAGAAAACACGGTACAAATACTCACTGAGAACCGCAATGCGATTCCCTGCACCGCATTAATGGCATGCATATCCTTTTTCCCGTAATACTGGGCACAAAGCATAGTAACGCCGGTACCGAATCCATAAAAAATGGAGAACAACACATTGGCATACTGGGATGCCAAAGATACGGCAGCAATGGAATCCTGATTCACAAACCCAAGCATCACCACATCTGCAGAGCTTACCATCGCACTTAAGATATTCTGAATGATAATGGGAATCACTAATATTTTTATCTGACTGTAAAACGGATCTTTAGCATTTTTCATAACATATTCCTCTTGGTTTTCTTTTCTATGCAGGCGTGCTTGTGCAATGCCTCTATACTCACTTGGCCTGTACGTAAATTTAGGGGCGGTACAAGCCGCCCCTGTCCTTACTCTTAATTTTATCATAGTTGTGCCCGTCATACAACCCCTGAAGAATTGCATTATTCCATATCATGCATTTTCCTCAACGACCTTAGCCTGTACATCGGACGGTGCCGCCTCGTAGCGGGTAAATTCGTAGGAATAATCGCCGATGCCCATGGTCATGGAGCGTAAATCCGCGGAATATCCGCAAAGTTCTGCCATCGGGATTTCCGCCACAATCTCCTGCTTGTTATTGTGGAGGGCATTCATGCCGTATACACGGCCGCGTCTGCGGTTTAAATCTCCCATAATCTCACCGGTATACTTCTCCGGTACCACAATCTTTAAGGTTGCAATCGGCTCCAAAAGAATCGGTGTCGCACTTAAGATACCGTCCCTAAAAGCCTGACAGGTAGCAGTCTTAAATGCCATCTCTGAAGAGTCTACATCATGGTAGGAACCGCCGGTCAGCGTTGCCTTAATACCTACCACCGGATAGCCCGCCAGCGGACCTTCCTTTACGCTGTCCGCAATCCCCTTCTCCACTGCCGGGAAGAAGTTCTTCGGTACTGCACCACCAAATACATTTTCATGAAACTCAAAGGACTGTTCCGGATTTCCGGACGGCTCGAAATCAATAATAACATGACCATACTGGCCGTGTCCTCCGGACTGTTTTTTATACTTATGCTCTGCCGTTACCTTCTTACGAATGGTCTCGCGATACGCCACCCGCGGTTTTGCAAGTTCCATCTCTACTTTGTACCGTGCGGCAATTCTGCTTGCGGTTACTTCAAGATGCTGTTCTCCAAGACCGTACAGCAATGTTTGTCGGTTCTCCGGGTCGTTCACCGTCTTGATGGTCAAGTCCTCCTCTAACATACGGGCTACCGCCTGAGACAATTTATCCTCGTCCCCTTTATTCTTTGCACGATATGCCCGATACTCATACGGCACGGAAGTCTTCGGCGGATCATAGATAACCGGTGTTTCTTTCTCTGTCAATGAATCTCCGGTCAGCGTCTCATTAAGCTTTGCCACTGCACCGATATCTCCTGCATAAAGCTCCTTTACTTCATACTGGGTCTTGCCGCGCAATACATAAAGTTTTGCAATCTTTTCTTCACACTCCCTGTTCGGATTATACACCGTATCTCCGGCCTTTAAGATTCCCGAGCAAACCTTAACCAGAGAATACCTTCCCAGGAACGGGTCCGCAATGGTTTTAAACACCTTTGCCGTCATCGGCTTATTGGCATCATAATCTGCTGCAAAGGTATTTTCGGTCTTTACATTGATACCGACGAGGACACACTTATTCGGCGACGGGAAGTATTTCTCCACCGCCTGCAACAGCATCGTGGTACCCTGGGCATAAAGACCGGAACCGCACAATACCGGCACAACCGTACAATCGATGACACTGCTTCGAAGTGCCGCGGAAATCTCCGCTACCGTAAACTCCTCACCATTAAAATATTTCTCCATCAGAGCTTCACTGGTCTCGGCTACCGCCTCCATCAAAAGCTCTCTGTATTTATCCACATACTCCTTGGAATACTCCGGAATCGGGCACTCGTTGTATTCGCTGTTCTTTGTAAAACGACGGCCCGCCATCTTTACTACGTTGACAAAACCTACAAACTTCTCATTCTCACGAATCGGGGAATGGAACGGCGCTATCCGCTTTCCGTACCGCTCGGTCAAATCCTCCACCACCTGACGGAAGCTGGCATTGTCCACATCCATATCGGTAACAAAAAAGATACGCGGAATCTTATATCTCTCACAAAGCTCCCATGCCTTCTCCGTACCGACTTCGATGCCCTTTCGCGCGGAAACCACAATCACCGCCGCATCACAAGCACTGACCGCTTCTTCCACTTCTCCCACAAAATCGAAATAGCCCGGCGTATCCAGGAAATTAATCTTAATATCCTCCCAAATCACCGGCACCACCGAGGTACTGACGGAGCATAAACGCTTCGCTTCCTCACGGTCGTAATCACTGATGGTGTTTCCTTCCTCTACTTTGCCCTGACGGGTGGTCAACCCCGTAGTA
>JAZNBY010000047.1:0-2734 GCA_045587325.1 Lachnospiraceae bacterium
GCTCTGCCGGCACCGAGAAGTGTCGCAAGTTCTAAAATCTGTTCCGGACGGCGCCAGTGCGTAAATTTTATAAGAGAATCCCCGCCTACAATAAAGTAAAACTTTGTATCGGGATATTGCTTTGTCAAAAGTTCCAAGGTATCTGCCGTATACGTAAGCCCTTCTCTGCGAAGTTCAAAATCGGAGGCCACAAAGCTGCTATCGGACTCTGCTGCAAGGGTCACAAGTGCAAGTCGATGTGCCTCGGAAAGCATGGCAAAATGCGACTTGTGAGGCGGAAGCTTTGATGGCATGAGCCAGACTTCCTCCAAACCGTATTGCTCCATGGCTGCTTTTCCAAGCGCCAAATGGCCGTTATGAATCGGGTTAAAGGTCCCGCCCAGTATTCCGACTTTACGCATAAGCCACTCCGTTCCGTCAAAATATTGACTACTTGCTACAAATCATACAGCCCAAATCATTTCGGCAGTACAATTTTTCTCTTTTCCGGCTGTCTAGCTTCGCGATACAGAACAATCTTCCTTCCGATTATCTGTACCACTTCCGAATCGGTATGCTCCGCGATGGCATAAGCCAGTTCCTTCGGCTCATCCAGACAATTCTTCAGTACATTAATTTTAATCAATTCTCTTGCCTCCAGGGCTTCTTCCACACCGTCAATGTACTCCGTGGTAAGTCCGCCCTTGCCAAGCTGGAAAATGGGATCCAGATTCATGGCAAGCCCCTTTAGATATGCTCTCTGTTTTGTCGTCATAGTATCCCTCTTTACTAATATTATTTATAATAATCGAACTGCAAACCGTACATACGCACCGTATCGCCATCCTGAATGCCCATTGCTTCCAATTCCTCTAAAATACCGTTATTCTTTAAGAAATTCTGGAAGAATTCAAAGCCCTTCTCGGAGTCGATATTGGTGTAACCAAGCATCTTTTCGATGCGTGGACCTTCCACTACGTACATCTTTGTCTTCTCGTCGTATTCCACTGTATACGGCTCATTCGGAAGTGTCAGGTTGTCTAAGGAGAATTCCCGTTCAAATACAATCGGTTCTTCCTTGGTTTCCGCCAGAAGCTTTGCTGCTGCATAAAGAAGTTCCTTTACACCTTTACCGCTGACTGCGGAAATGGAATAAATCGGATAGCCTTCCTCTGCAAATGCTTCCCGAAGCTTGTTAACAGCCTCTTCTGCCTCTTCCGGAAGCATAACATCCGTTTTGTTTGCTGCGATAATCTGCGGCTTTTTCGCCAATACCGGATCATAAGCAGCCAACTCTGCATTGATGGTCTTGATATCTTCTACCGGATCGCGGCCTTCTGTGGATGCCACGTCTACCACGTGAATAATGACACGGGTACGTTCTACATGACGTAAAAACTCATGTCCGAGACCGATTCCTTCAGAGGCACCTTCGATAAGTCCCGGAATATCCGCAATTACAAATCCGTTGGCACCATCCATATCCACTACGCCAAGATTCGGATTCAAGGTGGTAAAATGATAATTTGCAATCTTTGGCTTCGCATTGGTTACGCGGGATAAAAAGGTGGACTTGCCTACATTCGGAAATCCAACCAGGCCTACATCCGCAATTACCTTAAGTTCCAGGATAACATTCAGCTCCTGTGCATCCTGACCCGGCTGTGCATACTTCGGCACCTGCATGGTTGCGGTAGCATAATGCTGATTACCCTTACCGCCACGGCCACCCTTTAAAATCACCTCACGACGATTCTCATGGGACATATCGGTAATGACCTTTCCGGTCTCTTTTTCCTTGATAACGGTGCCTTCCGGTACCTTTAAAATCTTATCAGCACCATTTTTACCGGTACAACGATTGGTTCCACCGTTTTCACCGTCTTCGGCGCAATACTTTCTGACAAAACGAAAATCTGCCAATGTGTTCAAACCTTCGTCTACTTCAAAAATAATATCGCCGCCCTTGCCGCCGTCACCGCCGTTCGGCCCGCCCGCAGCCACAAAAAGCTCACGACGGAAGCTTACACTGCCATCGCCGCCCTTGCCGGAACGAATATATATTTCAGCTCTATCTGCAAACATCTGTTACCTCCTGAAAAAACATAAACCCCAAATTCATTTCATAAAAAAGAATTCAGGGTTTATCGTGTCTCATTACATGGGGACTTATTCAGCGTCTACCGGATATACGGAAGCCTGCTTCTTGTCGCGTCCCTTTCTCTCAAACTTTAAAACACCGTCAACCAGTGCGTATAACGTATCGTCGCCACCGCGACCTACGTTTACACCCGGATGAATCTTGGTACCACGCTGTCTGTAAAGAATGTTGCCGGCAAGTACGAACTGACCGTCAGCACGCTTCGCACCGAGACGCTTGGACTCGGAATCTCTGCCGTTCTTCGTGGAACCTACACCCTTTTTATGAGCGAAAAACTGAAGGTTCATCTTAAACATGACCCATACCTCCTTATGAATTCTGAAAATCAATACGTAAATACTTCTCTCCGTACTCTTCCTGAATGCTCTGTAATCCTAAAATCAAAGACTTTAAAAGAACAATCGACTCGGGACTTCGTTCGGAAACAATTCTGAAATCAACCAATCCTCTCTTCTCGTGCTCGTTGTAATCAAATACATCCGAGGTAAAGGAATGAATCGAATTCATGGTGTTCATTACCAGTGCCGAAACCGCCGCACATACAATATCTTTGCCGTGTTTGGCATAATCTGCATGTCCTTCGATACGGAATCC
>JAZNBY010000048.1:0-22473 GCA_045587325.1 Lachnospiraceae bacterium
CTACCAATCGCGCGAGTGCGCATTCCACGGAGTATTTTTATCTTTATACTTTATAAAGATAAAAAGGCCTTCGCCTCCCAAAAGAGACGAAAGCCATAATCTTCCGCGGTACCACTCTCATTCAAAGGCATACGCCTTTGCACTTTCACATCCGATAACGGGGATGAAACGTTGTCACCTACACAAAGCAGCATCAAATGCCACTTCTTCTGCAACAAAGCTCCGAGGGGAGTTCCACAAAGCCACCTATCGTCTCACACCGGCCGACGACTCTCTGAAAGCCTGACTGCATGTACTGGTCCTCATCCTTGCAAATTCCATATACACTTTACTATATCAAAAAAATGGAATTTGTCAAGGGTTTTCCACGCTTAATCTGTCATAAAGCTCCAACATTTTTTTACTGTCCGTCACACTAAAGCCAAGCCATTTTCCGTTCTTACGTTTTGCCAGAATAAAATACTCTGCCTCATGATCTATCATCGCTTTTCCGTTTCCGTATCCGTTAAAGTGATAACTTCCCATGGAAAATCGATCCGTACCGGTGCCCCATGCACGGGAGCTGTCCGGTAGTTCCGTCAACAAATACACTTCGGATACATCCTCGTAAGCCAAGGTCTCTTTATAATACAAGCAACCTCGTAACTCAACTCTATCTTCTGTTACCTTCATGCGCATAGTTCCAAAATCTATCGGAAACATAGCAATTCCCAAGCCTACACACAAAATAATCGTACCGATTAATATCCACTTTGTAATCGGCCCCCATTTGGTCGCCATATTGGTAGTAAGACCATAGGCCCGATTCTCCACAAAAGTAGTCGTATCATACGGATTGTAATAATACCCGTTCCTCCAGTAAACATCCTCATCCTCTGCATAGGAAAAAGCAGCTGCGGCAGCCATTTCTTTCTTTGCCTTCTTTACCCTGCCTGCCGCTCCGGCAAACACCAAAATGGCGAACATCGAAAAAGCAAACGTAACAATAATCAATACCCAGAAATGTCCGGCCATATCTTCTGCTCCTGCCGCTACCTTTTTCATATAAGTATGAAGAAGTAATGTTGCAACAACGTGATATCCGCAAAGTAAAACTGACTCCCATACAATACAACCGCTCCAGGCACGCTTCGCTGTTCGATTTAACGCATAATTTACCTCCGAATCCTCACAATACACCTTAAGTTTCCCATGGGATAACCGGTAATACATATAACAGAAGAACAGAAATGCCAGTACATTCGTTATTAACAGTACCAATAAAATTTTGTATTCCACCGCACAATAGAACCACCACACAAAGGAACCGATACAGATCCACGCCGGAATTGCCAGCCATATTTCCGATACCGGCATGGACTTTTTCATGCGACTGACCACCGTATCCACCGTGAGCGCAGGCTTCTTTAACGGAGTTGCCCATCCCTTGCTTACTTTCAACTCATACATGCGGTTGGCATATTTCTTTACAACTTTGTATATCACCACAAACAACGCCGTAGTCCAGCCGGTCATATAAAGAAGAGAAAGAGAAACCTCTCCTGAAGGAAGCAATGCCAACAGGAAAAATCCGCCTGCCGTCACAAAAAGCACTGCCATAGCCTTCCAAAATTCCTTCTTAAACGCCTCTATCACCTGTACAACATCCGTATCCTTCCGTTGTTCTCCTCGAATGGTCATAAACAGACAATACTCTGCATTCTTTCCAACAAGGAAATGATATTCCCAAAGCATACACAACTGGATAAACCATGCTGTTCCCACATAGCATAACGCAATCAAAAAATTCATAACCCTCACCCCCTCTTATACAAGCTCCGCCTTCGGCACACGCATCACACCGTATATCCTCTCACAAAGTTCCATAAACTCACTCTTTTCCAATCCTCTTGCCGTAGCCTCTGCAATCAGTACCAAAAGACGATCCTCTGCCTTTTCACGAAATACACCATACTTATCCTGTTGCGGATTCACTCTGGCACCGTGTCTGCGGTCAATCTCAATAAATCCCTGATTCTTTAATAAAGCGTAGGCCTTGTTCACCGTCATGGTATTCACACCCAAATCCTCTGCCATCTGTCGTACCGTAGGAAGTCCTTCTCCCGGCATCAGCTCTCCCGTTCCGATTCCTACTACCACTGTATTCCGCAGCTGCACATAAATCGGCACTTCGCTGGCCATGTCCAACGTAATAATCATACTCCGCCTCCTTCTCTATTTGTATTATATATCATAATACAAATAATACATTTCTGTCAAGAATTGTTCTACTAGGTCAATCGTCCTATATAATTTTTTGTTACTATACTGTAAACTGGAATATATACAAAAGAAAAGAGGATTTTTACCATGCTTGATAAAAATGTAAAGAACTTTGCAGAGACAAATGGACTTAAAATCATGAAGAACATCGCCTACGGCAGTCTGCGAGGCTACGCTGCTACCTTATCAACTGGCCAGGGATTTGTACAGATTGTGCTGGCCACCTCCTTCCCTGATGCAATCGGTCAGGATGCTGTGAAAGAAAACATAAGCCAAATAAACCTTTCCAAAGAGTACGGAGTAACATCCCTAAACTTTTCCTCTAAAAACATCTGCATCACGTTTGCCTACACCTTGAAGAAACATATCACACGTGTGGAATCCTTCCTTGATTTCTTCCTTCCGCTGTTGGATGAGCATAAGGCAACCGGTACCAATATTTGTCCGGAATGCGGCGGAGACATTACATCCGGATGTTGGAAACTCATCGATGGCATTGCATATCATATGCATACCGAGTGCGGTTCCAGGGTAACGCGTGACATCAGCGCTGCCGACCAGGCAAGGAAGGACAACGATACCGGCAATTATGTAACCGGTTTTATCGGAGCCATTCTCGGTGCCACCTTGGGCGGAATCGTTTGGGGACTTGTCCTTTTAATCGGATATGTTGCAGCTGTTGTAGGTCTTTTAGTCGGTTTTCTCGCTGAAAAAGGCTACACCTTATTAAAAGGAAAAAAAGGTCCCGGCAAGATTGTTATCTTAGTCTTAGCCGTTATTTTCGGCGTGGTATTCGGCACATTCTTCTCCGATGCAGTTACCTTGCTAAAGGAGGGTGCCGACCTGGAAGACCTTCCGTTCTTATTCGAACTTTTATTCTACGACAACGAATATGTGAGTGCTACTGTAGGCAACATTGTGTTGGGTCTTATCTTTGCGGGACTTGGTGTTTTCGGTCTGTTAAGAGCAACCGGCAAGGAGCTCTCCGATACCAAGGTCATTGACTTAGAATAAACGACAACTCTAACAAAGGCTGTTCTGCTCCTTAGGAGCAAAACAGCCTTTTCTTATGTGATAGAATCGCTTATGCCAAAGCCATAAGTGCATCCGTCAAAGCCTTAAGCTTTGCATCCGCATCCTCGTTATCCGTACCTTTCACACCGATGTAGAACTTAATCTTCGGCTCAGTGCCGGACGGACGAACGCATACCCATGCATCGTCAGTCAAATCAAAGTACAGTACATTGGAATTCGGAAGACCGGTCGGTGTTACCTTGCCGGTAGCCAAATCCAAAATCGTATCCTTCTTATAGTCACGGAAGGAAACCACATCGTATACGCCTAACTTCTTCGGCGGATTTGCACGGAAGCCATCCATAATTGCCTGAATCTGAGCAACACCATCTGCACCCTTTAAGGTCATGGTCTGAATGCCTTCCTTGAAGAAGCCGTACTTCTTATAGATGTTCTGCATCTGATCCCAAAGAGTCAGACCCTTGGTTCTGTAATATGCAGCAGCCTCACAAAGCATCATAACCGCTACGATAGCATCCTTATCTCTTGCATGGGTTCCTACAAGACAGCCGTAACTCTCTTCGAAACCGAACTCATAATGGCCAACGCCCTTTTCTTCAAACCACTTAATCTGCTCACCGATATACTTAAAGCCGGTCAGTACTTCGATTAACTTTACATTGTACTCTTCTGCCACCTTATCCGTCATGTTGGTGGAAACGATGGTCTTAATAATCGCACCATCTTCATGGATACGGCCAAGTTCCTTACGCTGGCTCATCAAATATTCGCAGATAAGAAGTCCGGACATATTACCGGTAAAGGACATATACTCACCGGTTACGGAATCCTTTGCATATACACCAAGACGGTCTGCATCCGGGTCCGTTGCCATAATTACATCCGCATCTACCTTCTTTGCAAGAGCAAGTGCCAGTGCAAATGCCTTCTCATCCTCCGGATTCGGATAACTTACGGTGGAGAAATTACCATCCGGCATCTCCTGTTCCGGAACGACATATACCTTTTCAAAGCCCAGTTCCTTAAGAACGCGCTGTACCGGAAGATTACCGGTACCGTGAAGCGGCGTGTAAACAATCTTTAATTCCTTACCCTGCTCGCGAATCATGTCCGGGTAAATAATCTGGGTCTTTAATGCTGCCACATACTTATCGTCGATTTCCTTGCCGATGACCTTTAACAGACCTTTTGCTTCCGCTTCGTTCCGCGGCATGGTCTTTACAGCATGATATCCCGGAACCGCATTTACTTCCGCAATAATCTGCACATCCTTCGGTGCGGTAATCTGGGCACCATCCTCCCAATATACCTTGTAACCGTTGTACTCTGCCGGATTATGGCTGGCGGTAATTACGATACCTGCAATACACCCCAGTTCACGCACCGCAAAGGAAAGCTCTGGGGTCGGACGCAAAGAATCAAATAAATAACTCTTAATGCCGTTTGCACAAAGACAAAGTGCCGCAGCCTCCGCAAACTCCGGAGACATATTTCTGGAATCATAAGCAATGGCAACGCCCTTCGCCTGTCCACCCTCATCAATGATAAAGTTAGCAAGCCCCTGGGTTGCTTTACTTACGGTGTAAAAATTCATACGATTGGTACCCGCACCGATAACACCACGAAGACCGGCAGTACCGAACTCAAGCTCACGATAAAAACGATCTTTAATTTCTGCCTCGTCTCCCGCAATCGCCTTAAGCTCTGCTCTGGTTGCCTCGTCAAAATAGGAATTGCTACACCATTCCTCATACACTTTCATGTAATCCATAGAAAAACCTCCTCGAAATATTTTACCGACCGTCGTCGGATTATTTTTGGTAATAAATTCACCTTCTATTATACATCAAAACCCCTCTTATGGCAAGAAAAGCCTTGCAAAAAAGCAAGGCTTTCCGTTTCTGTCCATATTATAAGCTCTTTAAAATCTCGCCCATCATGTTCGGGGTAGCACCGATTGCGTTGGACTCGTCGGTATCGATGTGCATTGCATCTGCGAAGGTCACGCTGACACGAACCACAACATCACCAAGCACAGCCTGTCTTCCGTCGGTATCCATCTTTACCCACACTACATCCTTGTTCTTTAAACCAAGCTTTTCAGCGGTCTCCGGAATCATGTGAATGTGACGCTTTGCCACAATAACACCTTCGGAAATCTCAACTTCACCGCACGGTCCCACAATCTTACATCCCGGGGTACCTGCAATGTCACCGCTCTCTCTTACAACAACCGGCACGCCGATGGAACGTGCATCCGTTGCGGAAAGCTCTACCTGAGTAGCCGGACGCTCCGGTCCCAAAATGGAAACGTTTGCAAGGGACTTCTTCGGTCCTACAATCGTTACCCTTTCTTCACAAGCATACTGTCCCGGCTGGGAAAGGTCCTTCTTCTTGGTAAGGGTTGCGCCTGCGCCGAATAAAATCTCCAAATGTTCCTTCGTCACATGAATATGGCGAGCGGATGTCTCCACTAAAATCTGAGCCATGATATTATCCTCCGTATCTTATAAAAATATGTTTGCAACCATTATACACCCGTACCCTAAAAAAATCCAGCCCTTTTTACCACACATTATTCACCATATATCCCAAAAGTAATCTTATATTCCTTCGGTTTGTAAATTCCTTCCACTCTCTCCTGTACCGTCACGGTTCCTTCCGTATTCCCTCTGGTATAGCGGAGTACTTCTTTTAACTGTTCCATGGAAGTCACTTCCATGCCATTTACTTTTGTAATAATACTGTATAACGGAATCCCTGCTTCTTGTGCTGCGGAACCTTCCGTATAGTCCACAATATAAACACCCTTCGGGATTGCTAAAAGGCCGGAAACATTATCTACCACATCTCTGCCTTCGATTCCAAGAACCGCAGACATCTTCAGACTGATTTCTTCTCGGTTCATAATATGCTGAATCAGGGAAACCACACTGGAAATCGGAATAGCATAGCCTACACCTTCAACATCACTGGCAACCAGCTTTGCATTATTAATTCCTATCAATTCTCCTTTTGCATTTAACAATGCTCCGCCACTATTGCCCGGATTAATAGCCGCATCCGTCTGAATAAGACGCATGGTACCGTTCTCAAACTCGATCTCACGGTCAACCGCACTGACATACCCTACAGTTAAAGACTGTCCGGTGCCTGCAGCATTTCCGATGGCAATCACCATTTCTCCACTCTTTAAATTCTCGGAACTGCCCACTGTGGCTATCTTTATATTTTTCACAGTCTCCTCCGATAACTCGGAAAACTGCACCGCCAATACCGCAATATCATCCCCCGCATTAGAGCCTTTTACCTGCGCATTTGCGGTAGTTCCGTCACAAAACGTCACCTGAATAGCTCTTGCTCCCTCTACCACGTGATGATTGGTAACAAGAAACAGTTCCTCACCCTGTGCAATAATAATTCCGGTTCCTCCACCTTCGCTCTCCTCCTCGTAAGTTCGTCCAAAAAACTCATAAGAAGTTACAATCCTTGTATCGATCACAACCATAGCCGGAAGTACATTATCCCATATTACGGAAACATCATATACCGAAGACACCCTTCCTTCCGTTTCTCCCTCCGAAACCACCGGAACAAGTTCTCCTGTCACCGGTTTCGTGTCTGTCTCCGCTTCATCCTGAAGTTTCTTCTGCTCATTACGATTATTTTTATAATAAGAATATCCGGCAATCCCCCCTGCTGCAAGTCCGCCGCAAAGCACACCGCAAACCAAGGTAACCACCATCTTCTTCAGATATCTTCTCTCTTTCGCCATGTCATTCCTCCTGCCATTCACGTTCTTAGGCTTCTTTCTATATTGTACCCGTAAATTTTGTCTAATTTGTGATGACTTCATGAAAAATATAATGCATTTCTTGACTTTCCGCCACAGAATGATAAAATAAATTTAGGTACAGTTTACCATCAAACGGAGGATATCCAACATGAATAAAACAGTAAAACGAATTCTTATTTCCGTTATTATAATATCCGTCCTTGCCATTCTCATATTACTTGTAAAGTTGGGAGAACGGCTTCCGAAAAATCCGGTGTCCCATGCCGGAAATACTGCCGGAAATTTATATAACCGCGGTTTGTTTGCAGAAGATAACTCCTATATTTATTTTGCAAATCCGGCGGACAATTTCCGTCTGTACCGCATGGACCATTCTTTAGAGAACGTAACCAAACTTTGCGATGACTCAGTGGAATATATCAACGTGGATGCGGCATCCGACTATCTTTACTATTCCCGTATCAATTACCGCAAAGACACTTACGGTAACACGATTTACGACATGTTAGATACCGGTATCTATCGGTTCAGAATAAAGAGCAAAAGCCTTACCAGACTGTATCCGAATGCCTGCGGTTCCGTATTACTGGGCGGAAATTCCCTTTATTTCCAAACCCACGGAGAGGACGACAACTTTGACCTGGAATATTTACATACCGACAAAAAGAAATCTCCTGTAAAAAAAATCACAACAGACTATATTCATCCGGTAAATTATCAGGACGGCCTGCTCTATTATTCCGGTATTGCGGATGATCACTGTCTGTATTCCTTCTCTCCGGAAAGCAATTCCGCCTCCAGAGTGGCACAGATTGATTGTCATATGCCGATCGTCACCGCAGAGGGCACCTACTTCTTATCAATGGCTCACAACTATGCACTGTTTTATTTGCCGAAATCAAGCAACACCGCCACCTCATTGGTGGAAAAACGGATTGCTTCCTATAACGTTTCCGGTGACGGACGTTTTGTGTTTTATCAGACGGACGGAGGCGACGACAACGGACTCTACTGCTACGATACCATTACCCGCAGAGATACTTTGATTGTTCCCGGCGACTACAAAAACTTAAATGTTGCCTCCCGGTATTTGTTTTTTACCGACTTTAAGGAAACCACGTGTTTTTGCTATGACAGTTCCACGGGCAGCGTTTTTGGCTTTATGCCGTCTTCCGAAAAATAAAAAAAACAAAGAGTTCCGCTTGCGGAACTCTCGCGCCGCTTTTGCGTCGCATCCACAACAAAACAGGTGCTGCCTAAGCCAGCACCTGTTTTATTTCGCCTACCAGATAAAGAGAACCGATGGCTACAATCACTTCATCTGCTATTTCATTTTTCACATACTGTGCCACATCCGTCGTACTCGGGCACAATTGTAATTCCACCTCATATCTTCCTTTACATTTCTCTTCGCACAATGCATACAGGTCTTCCGGTTTCATTGCCCGTGGCATGGAAGGTGCCGTGATAACAATTTTCTTTGCCAGAGGTAGGAATAGTTCAATCATAACATCCAACTCTTTATCCGCCATTGCACCAAAGATAAATTGTAGCTTTCTGTCCGGGAAATACCGGTTCAGACTTTCCACTGTTGCCTGCATTCCCTGTGGATTATGAGACCCGTCCACCAAAAGAAGCGGATTCTTCTGCACCGTTTCCAATCGTGCCTGCCATCTGACATTTGCCAGACCTTCTCTCACGGCATTCTCCGGCAATCCCAAGCCCCGTTTTTTCAGTACTTCCGTCACTTCCAACACAAGCGCCGCATTTTTCTGCTGATACACTCCCGGCAATCCCAAAGAAAGATTTTTCCATGTCTTATAGGAAAGACGCTGGCATTCATCCACACTGCCCATATACTCCGATGTTATTTCATGAAAATCGGGCATCGTAAGAGATGCATCACATTCGTTGCAACGATTCCGTATAACGGCTTCTCCCTCCGGGCTGTCGCCGTAATACACTACCGGAACTCCCGGTTTAATAATCCCGGCTTTTGCCGTCGCAATCTCTTCTATGGTATTCCCTAAAAGTGCCGTATGGTCAAGCCCCAAGGCTGTAATGACACAAAGCAACGGGTGCTCTATCACATTGGTGGAATCAAAGGTACCGCCGAGACCCGTTTCCAAAATCACCAGATCACAACCCTGTTCTTTAAAATACAAAAACGCTAATACGGTACCAAACTCAAACTCGCTGGGCGGAACCTCCATCTGCCCGACACATCCTGCAAGGTATGTGGTCAGACGGGCAAGTGTCTCATCCGGAATATCACTGCCGTTTACCTGCACTCTTTCATTATATCGCATAATATAAGGTGACGTATACAGTCCTGTTTTCATACCGGCACACCGGCAAACGGAAGAAAGCATGGATGCCGTACTGCCTTTTCCATTGGTTCCCGCAATATGTATGCACGAAAGCTCCCGTTCCGGATGCCCGCACAATTCTAACAGTTCCCTTGTTTTCTCCAAGCCGCTTTTTTTGCCCTTCCAATACAAGCTGTGAATATAGTCAATGGATTCCTTATAGGTCATATCAGATGCCTTCCTTTTGTTGTATCTGTACCCCCACCGTTACTTTCTCTTCTACTCTATCTTTACGTTTCAAATAGGACTTCACAATCGGTATTTCCCGCACCGCTGTCATTATAAAATATACCCCGACTACATTTACCGGATACTGGATTGCATTTTTAAGTATACGTTCCCCAAGAATCAACCGGAACTTATTTGTAAAACTTTCCCAGGCTGCCCCACCATCCCGGAAAAACATTCCGAAGTCTCTTACACCATATTGAATGGAAATCCAGCTGGTAGTCATACAAAGATTCACAAATACCACCACAGTAGCAAGGGCTGCCATTACCCGAAACACGGAAATCTTTTCTCTTTTGTAAAAAAAGATTCCGTAAATCATTCCGGCAATCATGGCATCCAAGGTATATCCCGGGAAAAAAGGGCCTGTCGGCTTCAAATAGATTCCGATCAAATCCGCCGCACCGCCCATTACCATACCAGGCACAGGGCCGAACATCATGCAGGCAATGGTGGTCGGAAAAATCGTAAAGCTGATTTTAATGTGTTCCGTCAACTGAATGTCCGTTAGGAATCCGAGTGCAATCCGGACACCTAAAAACATGGCAATCAATGCCAGAGACTGGGTGTTTACTAACTCTTTTGCTGATTCTTTAAATTTTCTGGATAATTTCATAAAAAATCCCCTTTCATTGTAATAGTCGCAATCACAGAAAAGAACACTGCCACGATTCTCCGCAACAGCCGTCCCTTGCAACAGCTACAACGATAGGGGATTCCTATTTGTAGCAGCGGGATGCGAAACCTGTACCGCAAGATTACTCTTTTCGTTCCATCGACAACTCCCCGTCCGACAGACACTTAACGCACAGATTCCTACTCTGCTTCTCTTTTGATTTTTGACTTACCAATTCTAACACAGGAATGTCGCTTTGTAAAGACTTAATTGTGCTAAAGTTTTACCATGATACTGTATAGCCGGTTCCGCTCGCTCCGCTTACCATATATCCACTCATCTGTAAGAACTTTACCGCTTCCTCCGACAAGGTAAATGTTGCCGCATTCTGTGCAGCTTCCGCAGCTGCCTTTATCTGCTCCATAACTACCTCAAGTTCATACACAAATGCCTGAGAGTCAATGCGACCATCTGCCAGCATTGCTGCACGCTCCTTTGAAATAAACGCCTTTCTGCTCTCCAACTCTTCCTTGACCAATGCGTACTCCGCATCCGTTAAATTTACTGCCATATTATCGCCCTCCTTCAAATACATTAGATACTTTATTATTCTTCCGTATAAAGCCCCATATCCACATAAGCTTCCAAAACCTTATAATATGCATTCTTCGGCGTTGTTAATGTGGTATACAGAAGCGGCTTGTTCTCCTTTTTCCAGGAATACATATCCGCCAGCCCCCATACCGTAATTCCGTGAATATTGCCGCCGGCCAGCTTAAGCTCCAGCAATGCCTTCATAAGATCATAATAGTAAGAATCCTGATACATGGCAATCTTCGTCTGCACGTCAAGCTCTGTGATATGCACCTCATAGCCTGCCTCAAGGAAGTCTTCTACTGCCAGCTTATACTTGATGACCGGAGGATTGCTCGGTGGTTCCACATGAGACTGCATACCCACGCCGTCACAGTAGGACTTTGCGCCGTCTTCATTGATAAATGCAAGAAGCTTCGTAATCTGCGCCACTATGGAATAGGTACCAAAGTCATTGTATAGCAGAGACACATTCTCTCTCATTCCATACTGACGAAGCACATCATCTGCAATCATAAAGGCCTTTTTCACGAATCCCGGTGTCACACCTTCATAACCGTATACTGCTTCCCATCCGGAATTCTCCGCATGGAGATACTCATTTACTACATCCCAGGAATACAGCACATGACTATTTTCATTTTCACACACGTGTCCTATAACAGAACGGATATAGAATTCCATACGGGCATCCATTACCTCCGGTGATACAAATGCTCCGCTGTTTTCATAATTTTCTCTGAAAAACCAGGTTGGAGTCTGGCTATGCCATACAAGGGTATGTCCACGTAATCCCAAATTATTCTCCGCACAGAAGGACAATGCTCTGTCAGTGGCATAAAAATTAAGCGTCGGCACTGTACTTTCTTTGTAATTTTCCGGAATCACATATCCCAACTCCTTTGCCTCTTCTATCGACAAAAAAGTTCTCTTTAAAATAGCATCCGGCTTCATCTCATTTTCCATGGTAATACTGTTATAGTTCGCCTTCAGCAAATCTACCGCAGTTTTATTCGTAAGATGATTTAAATTCACACAAGTACCTATGTGTTCGAAAGTCTTTCCGTATGTATTCTGTAAATTAAGTCCTGCCGGAAGATTTGTTCCCATAGGGGTCGCAGTCGGTGCCGGGGTCGCAGTCGGATCCAATGCCTCCGTCGGCTCCGGGGTAATCTCCTGTACCGGAGTCGGAGTAGCATCTCCTTTTGGCTCCGCATCTTTTCCACAGGAAACAAACAGCATAGTACTCAGCGCAAGCACGCTGAAACATAAGCGCATTTTTCTCATGTTATCATCCTTTCTCTTTTACCGTATTACATATCCGGCCATTTCATTTGCCGGACTTTTTAGGTGTTACGTGCATTATAACACCTTTCCCGCAAGAAATCAAATTATTGGAACATCCAGTAATCTACCAAATATTCTTCTCCGCAGAATACAAAGAACAAATCGTGTTCACCGGTTACCGTCTTTAACAAATCCACGGTAATCTCATGATACATACCGTCCGGCTGTTCGGAAATATCAAGATATCCCACAACCTCACCATCCAATGCATCCAGACGAATCTGAATAGCACCGGTATGTTCCGGCTGCGCCTTCACCGCTGCCGTAAACTTCGTAGCCCCGGTGTCTCCGAAATCTACACCGTAAAGAGCCACCCAGTCACCGGAATGAATCTCATCCAGTGCCATATTACCGGAACCGTAAGTTACACTCGTCATTCCTTCCTGTATCGTGTTGAGACCACCCATGGTAGCCATAGTTTCTGCCTCCACCTTCTCATACGGATTCAGACACTTGGCCTGTACCAAGGAAGTATAATTGGTCTTCGGAAGTTTCTCAAAGCTACCGTCCTCCAGTAAGTTAATCTTCGTTACGTGGGTGGAACGATAATTCAAATTCTTTAAGCCTACCTGATTCCCTACCACACGGGTATGGTAAGTAATGTAAAATTCTCCGTTGAATTCAAAAATACTGTGATGATTATTACCACCGTTTCCCGGGAAGTAGTCGTTCTGGTTCTTAAATACAACTCCTTGGTAGGTGAACGGTCCCATCGGATTGTCCGATGTCATATATGCAATCTGTGCATTGCTAAAACCATATTTCTGTCCGCCTTCCGCATCTACATTCCAGTTGGTACAATAGGAATAATAATAGGTGTCACCGATTTTGTTAATACCGGAGTCCTCAAACAAATACGGAATCTCGATTGCTACCGGCTCGCCATCAAGACTGATCATATCATCCCCCAGCTTTGCCACACGACCGGTTCCCGGATTTGCAAACCGGTTAGCCGGAATGCCTCCACCGAAATAAATATAGGCACTACCGTCATCATCCACCAATACCGCCGGATCAAACAACCAGGTTACATCCGCACAATTCGGTGTAGAACGGGAAATCAGCGGTTTTCCCAACGGATCCACAAACGGTCCCGTCGGACTGTCGGCGGTTAATACACCGATTCCGTTTCCGTTGTTTGCAAAATACACAAAAAACTTCATCTTTCCGTCAATTTCCTTACAAGCAGCCGTCGGCGCCCAGGAATTACCGCCCCAGGTGGACGCTCCGGTCTTTCCTGCCGCATAAATGGAACCATGGTCGGTCCAGTTAATCAGGTCATCGGAGGAAATTACGTTGATCGTATTGATTTTACTGTATGTATTCTCGATTGGCTTTCCTGCGTAATTGTACTCAACTACGTCACCGGTCATGTAAATATAGACTCTGCCGTCATACACCATAGCACATGGGTCTGCGCCGTAACGCTGGGTCATTACCGGTGCATCATACCCAATTTTCTTTAAGGTATCCGCAAGAGTAAGTCCCTCAAACTCCGCCTTCCACTTTGCTTCCAGCGCAAGACTGCTTTCATCGGATACCACCGGGGAGTAGGTCTCTTCCACTACCGGCGTTGCTGTCGGTCTCGGAGTAGCTGTCGGTTTCGGGGTAGCCGTCGGTCTTGGGGTGGCCGTCGGTTCCGGGGTCGGACTCGGCGGAATGGTCGGTTCCGGGGTGATCTCTATTCCCTCCGTAATCTGTTCGGCTCCCGTATCCTTATTCGTTTCTTCCTTGCCACACGCAACGAACAACAAAGTCATAAGCGCAAGCGCTGTAACTGTTGCTTTTATTTTCCTTCTCATCTTTTTTCACCATTCCTCTTATAAACTTACTGAAACTTCCAGTAATCTACGGTATAGTTTTCTCCGTAGAACACATACACCAAATGATGTACACCGGTTACTTTCTTTAAGAGAGACACCGTAACTTCCTTATAATTCTCTCCGTCGGCATTCTGTGCCACATCAAGATAACCCACAACTTCACCATCAAGTCCGTCCAGACGAATCTGGATTGCACCTTCGCAGCCTGCCGGAGCTTTTACTGCTGCAGTAAACTCAGTAGCACCTTCCGTGCCAAAGTCCACACCGTAAAGAGCCAGCCAGGAACCGGTCTTCATATCACACAGTGCCATGTTACCGGAACCGTAGGTCTTACTTACCTCACCTTCCTGTGTGGTGTTTAAGCCACCCATGGTTGCCATGGTCTCAGCTTCTACTTTCTCGTACGGATTTAAGTACTTCTGTTGTACCAGAGAATGACGGTCCACACTCGGAATCGTCGGAAGACTTCCGTCCTCAGCCACCGTAACCTTAGAAATCGCGGTACTGCGGTATCCGCCGGAAATGCCCATCATCTGCTCTAAAATCTGGGTATGATATGCAATGTACCAATCCCCGTTAAACTTGAACATACAATGATGATTGTTGCCGTAACAGCCGTAATAGGAGCCCGGATTACGCAATACAACGCCCTTATATTCGAACGGTCCCAACGGATTCTTGGAAGTCATGTATGCAATATCCGCATTGTAGAAGCCGAACTTCTTCGTACCCTCTTCGTCTACATTCCAGTTGGTACAATAGGAATAATAATACGTATCACCAATCTTATTGATACCGGAATCCTCAAACAGATACGGAATGTCCATGGTCACTGCCTCACCTTCGATGCTAATCATATCCGCACCCAGTTTTGCGCAACGACCGGTTCCCGGCTCTGCAAATGACTTACCAGGACCACCGCCGAAATAAATATAACCGCAACCGTCATCATCTACCAACACTGCCGGATCAAACAACCAGGATACGGTTGCACAATTCGGGGTCTGCCGGGAAATCAGCGGCGCACCAAGCGGGTCAACAAACGGTCCTACCGGACTGTCGGACGTTACAACACCGATACCGTTTCCGCTGTTTGCGAAGTAAACAAAGAACTTCATCTTTCCATCGATTTCCTTGTAAGCAACTGCCGGAGCCCAGGAATTGTTGCCCCACTTTGCCGCACCTGTGGCGGAAGCCGCAAAAATGGTTCCGTGGTCGGTCCAGTTTACAAGGTCATCGGAAGAAATCACGTTTAACTTGTTAATAAGCTGATAGCTGTTCGGTTTCAGTGTGCCGTTCTCATCATACTCATAAAGGTCACCTGTCATATACAGATACACTCTTCCCTCGTATACGATAGCATACGGGTCCGCACCAAGACGCTGCATCATAACCGGGGTGTCAAGGCCGATTTCCTTTAAAGTATCCGCCAGGGTAAGTCCTGCAAACTTTTCTTCCCACTTTGCTTTTAATTCTAAATTTGTCATATTCGTTTCCTCCTCATTTTTGAAAAGTTATAGTTATCACTTATAGTTCTATCTTCTGCGAATTCGTACTTGCTACGCTTCCGCCAAATAGCGAAACTTTGAAAATTCTGCCATTCCACCGGTTTCTTCCGTAGAAAACAGGAATAATCCGAACCGGCAACCCACAAAATGATCCAGTCGGAAATACAATTTGTGAGGTTCTCCCATTTTTAACCAGGTGCCGTCTTCTGCTTTCAAAAAGAACTCCGCCATATCAGCACCGCCCGTAAAATCACACGTTGCCCGCAGGGTTATTGTTTCTCCTGCCATCGGATACTTTGCAACAATCCGTGCCGGTTCTCCGTCTGCACTTCCCATACCTGCAGGACGCTCGGTAGCCGCCTTTTCCGCCACAACCAGAGAAAGATTCCCGTTTTCCTTTGTCAGTCCGATAAACCCGTACTCTCCTTGCAAGGTACAAAGTCCGGCATAGTCACCGTCCTTTAACTGTGCTCCGCACAAAGTCACTTCCGCACTGCATTTCGGTCCAATGGTGCGCTGGGTCAATGTGTTCACAGTCTGTACCAGGTTTTTCGAAAGCTTTCCGGAACGAATTCTGAGTGTTCCCGGTTTTTCCGTTACGGACCAGTAACGATTTTCCGGAATATGATTCCACTGCCAAGGCTTTTTTAGCGTAATCTTACCTGACTCATCCGGTGTATAGTTAAAATCGTCGTCACACCATAGAGGTTCGTATTCATAATCAACTTTTTCCGTCTTTACCGTTACTTCCTTCGGTGCGATTCCGTTTCCGAACACCGGAAAATCATTTTCCCAGGTCACCGGCACCAGCACCGGAATCCGGCCCACAGCCCCATGATCCTGGAATAGAATGGAATACCAGTCGCCATCCGGCGTATCTACGATACCACCCTGTGCCACACCGCTTCGGATGCCATCCAGATCATAGGAAAGCACATCCCCGCCGGTAAATTCTCCGCACAGAGAATCTGCACAAAAGCAGGCTTCGGTACGCAGGCCTCCCCGCGGCCAATGGATAAAGAACAAATAATACTTGCTGTTTATCTTATAAAAGTGTGCGCCTTCATAGCCAAGAATCACATCACCCGTATCCTTTAGTGCCATCCGGTGCAATCCGCCTTCCTTCGGCCCGGTCAAAGTTTCGTTCAGTTCCGTTATGTAAATCTCTCTGTTTCCGTAAGCAATGTAAACCCGTCCGTCATCATCGAACAACAAAGAATTGTCATGGTAAAACCCTTCGATATAACGCTTATCCCATGGTCCTTCCACGTCCTTTGCGGTATACAGATACGTTTTCCCCGTGTCATTTGCCACAAAGCATACGTAAAACGTTCCGTTGTGGTAACGAATGGATGCCGCCCACATTCCCTTGCCGTAAACACCCCTGTTATCCGCAAGGCTCTGTCCCGGAGTATCCTCAAGCGTATCGTACACATAAGATGCGATTTCCCAATGAATCAAATCATAAGAACGCAAAATCACACCGCCCGGCATAAAATGCATGGTAGTACTGACCATATAATACGTATCTTCCACACGAATCACATCCGGGTCCGGATAATCCGTATAAAGAATCGGATTACTACCTGTTACCTGTCCCATTTTGATACCTTCCCCCTTCTCCATAGTTCGGTTACGAGTACCCTATGGGTACTCGTCTCCTTCTATCATCAGTGTAGCATCTTGCAAATCCGATGACAATGGTGTATAATTGCAAGTAATTGATTTATAATTTTATCAAAGGAGGCATAGTATGTACATTCATTTCATCGCATTGGACTCCCCACAGCAGCCCCATTTCATCCAGGAACGTAAACATGGCATTATCGACTTCCTTTTTTTACGTTTTCACACCAATACAACCTTGCTATTAGGCGATAAAACGTACACCATTACCAAACCTTGCATGTTTTTGATTGATTCCCATACCCCGTATAAATACTTCTCCAACAGCAACAATTACACGGATGACTACTTGCATTTTGCTGCCGAGAACCGGCAACAATTTCTAAGTGAATTGACCTTTCCTTTGAACACTCCCATCTATTATACAAACGATAGTGCAATTTCCGACCTGTTACACCTGATCCAGGCCGAGCACACGGAGAAAAACCGCCTTGCTGCCAAATCCATCGATTTATTGATTCGCTGTTTGTTTGTAAAGGTTTCCGAGGTCTGGATGCAAAGCCAGCAATTGAACACTTCCGTCCCTCACTACTATGACCTGCTTCAGGTCCGCAACACCATTCTTTCCTCTCCGGAGCATCCTTGGAAGATTGAGGAACTGGCAGAACTGGCCCATTTGTCTCCTTCCTATTTCCAGGTAATCTATAAAAAAGCCTTCGGGATTACCTGTATGACAGAGGTAATCAATGCGAAATTGGAACAGGCAAAGTTGCTCCTTACTTCCACCGAGTTTCCGGTCAGTGCAGTAGCCACGGAGGTAGGGTACAACGAAGTCTATCACTTCATCCGGCAGTTTAAAAAAAGCACCGGGATGACTCCCGGCGCTTTCCGTAAAAAAGTTGTCTTATAAATTTACCATGCTCTGTAGTTTCCGGACAATGCAAGCATTGCGAATAAATACAGACAGTTATCGTAATAACGTCTGTCACCGGTGCGAAGCGGTGTATTCCAGAACTTCAGTACAAATTCCTTTGCAAACGGTCCCTTTGCTGCCAGGGACGCCTGAGCATTGGTTGCGAGCAAACCTACCGGATGCAATGCCGGACGGTCCAGTACAGTTCCGTCGATTTCATAGGTCATATCCGGCTGATCCTTTACCGTTTCCCCGAAGAACTTCTGCAATCTGTCTGCCACCTGGCGAAGGTCTTCGTCTGCGCCGTACCATTCATAGTCCAGGCCAATATTGGCAATGGTACGATACGCATCGCTGTAGAACCAGTCGTGTCTGTGACCGAA
Source organism: Lachnospiraceae bacterium (assembly GCA_045587325.1). Taxonomy (GTDB): domain Bacteria; phylum Bacillota; class Clostridia; order Lachnospirales; family Lachnospiraceae; genus SIG307. Next base: position 18,501 of record JAZNBY010000048.1, read on the forward strand.
CCGCTTCCACTGCTCCTCCGTCATTCTCTTCGGAGAACCGTCATACTCCGCATACTCTGCATTTAATCCTGTTACCGGATGACACGCCTTCTTTAAATACTCTCTGGAAGCCTTTGCTGCTTCCTTCCAGAATTCTCTGTCTTCCTCATAAGCATACTCTGCAAACAACTCATAGAAATGCGGCAAATGATAAGACGGATCGGAATAGCCGCACTTTACTACAAACTGAATCAGCTTATTAGCCGGATCCCACATCGGACCGCCCTCTTCTCCGTTTTCCCCCTTATGTACACAGGTACGAAGAAGGTCTCTTGCTTCCTTGGAATAATTAAAAATGCCCTCTCCGTCGCCCCAACGCTTGGACGCAAAGAACAATGCCATAGCATAGAACTCCTCACCGTCCGGTGCCGGACCGTAAGCATTCTTCGTACCATCCGTCGCACAGGACCATGCAAAATAGCCGGCATTCCAACCTTCCTCCATGTACATATACGTCTTGGACCATTTCCAAAGACGGTCAAACTCTTCCTTCTTGTTCAGCTGTACGCACATCATCATACCATAGGACATACCCTCGGTACGGGCATGGTGATTTCCGGTATCTTCCATGTAGCCCATATCATCGCCTACCTCATGAAAAATACGTTCCTCTTCACTTCCATGAAACATAGTCTGAAAGGTCTCTTCTACTCTTTTGTCAATCTCTTCCTGCGGGATTCCGCACTCCGCAAACACATTGCGGTACTTTCCCGTTGCTACTGCTCCTGCCATAGTTATCTCTCCTTCTCTTTTTTGTATTGATTCCGCTGATGCGGTAGTTCTTACTCCAATGTTTTAAACTCGATTCCATTCTCCGTCAAAATCACATAACCATGACCGGTATTTTCTTTCGGAATGGATACGGACCCCGGATTAACATACCGATAGGTGTATTCTCCCTTCGGTCCCGTAGCTTTGCAAAGTTCATCTGCCACCACATGGGTATGCCCATGCAAAAGCACATCCCCCTCTTTTAAACACGGCGGATTGTCCTTGTTGAACTTGTGGCCGTGGGTGGCAAAATACATGGTGTCTCCAATATAAAATACCGCATACTCCGCCATTACCGGAAACTCCAGTACCATCTGGTCCACTTCTGCCTCACAGTTCCCCCGTACGCACAACAACTCGTCCGCCACTGCATTTAACATGGCAATCACTTTCTTCGGCGCATAGTCCTTCGGCAAATCATTCCGCGGACCGTGATACAAAATATCCCCAAGAAGCACCAGCTTTTCTGCTCCGGATTCCCGATAAGCTTCTAACATCTTTTCGCAGTAATATGCCGAACCGTGAATATCCGACGCCACCATCCATTTCATATGTCATCCTCCGTTATCTTACAATCGCTTTTCTAACTCTTTGCATCACTGCAAAAAACTCCTTCGGACGTTCTTCCGTCAATTCATACAACTCAGATAACAATTCTTCGAAAGCCGCTTCCTTGTCATCTTCTGCCGGCTTGTCCCCGAATACCGCCTCATAAAAGCCGAAAATATCGCTCTCCGGCATATCGTCATACACAGTTTCCAAATAATCCGTTACCACCGACGGTTCTTCCTTCATGTACTCCGTCATTTCATCCCACTGATCTTTTGTCATGGTGTCTTCCTCCTGCATCTCTTAAATAATCTTGTCTGACTTTAATACCCTTTGTCAAAATTGATTATGTTTCTTTTGGGTTCACCGTTTGCGTCATATCTCATATTCTCACAGAAAATATTCAAAATCCGCTTCCTTGTAAACAGATTCTCGCCCCAGCCGATTCCGGAAATATGGGGTGTCAACACCACATTCTCCATAAATCTGAGAGGATGATTTTCCGGCAAAGGCTCCGGCTCCGTAACATCCAGCACCGCACCCTTTAGTGTTCCATTCTTAAGAGCGTCGGTCATTGCTTCAGTGTCTACGATAAAGCCCCGGCCGACATTTACAAGAACGGCACCGGACTTCATCTTTCCCATCCGTTCCGAATTAAACATCCCGGCCGTTTCTTTCGTTCCCGGAAGTGCGATAATCACAATATCCGCACGTTGTATTTGCAAATCAAGCTGCTCTACCGTGTACATTTCATCAAAAAACGGATTCAGCCTGCCCGGCGTTTTACACATTCCGACCGTATATACCCCAAAGCATTTCAGCTTCTTAGCCGCCTCACATCCGATGTCCCCGGTTCCTAAGATAAGAACCCGCTTTCCCTCTAAGGTATCGTCCTCCGGCAGTTTGCTCCATTCGTTCTGGTGCATTTGCTCACGATACAAAAACAGTTTCTTTGTTAACGCAAGAAGTCCGGAAATAATATATTCCGAGATAACATGGCCGTAAGCCCCCGAGGCACTGGTAAGTACAATATCATTCGGATAATCGTTTGCAGACGTGTATTTGTTAGCACCTGCCCAGGTCATCTGAATCCATCTGAGCGTCTTCATGGCATGAATTGTACTGAGATCCGGTTCCCCAAGTATAATCTCTATCTTCTCTAACTCATCGCTTTTAAGAAGCTCCCCCTCGCTATCAAAAAACAATACTCTGTCATCTTTCTCCACAGAGGACAACACCTGTTCCTTTTCTCGTTCCAAACAAGGTTTGACTACTGCTATCACACGCATTATCTTATCCTTTCAAGTCATCACAGCTTTCTATATCGCCATACAATTCTTTTCTCGCATTCTCCGTTTGCTTCGCAGAATAGCTTTTCGACATAATTGACTCTACAAACTCATCCTCTAAGACACACAACTCCTTCTTGTATGTCTCGCGAAATCTTTGCGAAAAATCCTCATCTTCCTCATATACGGATTTAAATTTTTCTATTCCGTATGTATCAATCAAAAATGCGGTAAACGCCCCCATAATCGGATAGGAAATCCTGTCCTCTATCTCTAAAAAAGACTCATAATCACCCAAAATCAACGACTCTACCCTTTCATACTTTTTATCCTCCAGATACACGCGTGTGCATAATTCATTTGGAATACTCCACCATTCCTTATCAAAATACATGGCCAGTCCTTCCAGCATTGCAACGGAATACGTATATGACCATTGATAGGAAATGGCATGGGCATCTTCGTGGGCTCCTACACACTTTACATCCTCATTATACACTGCATAAATAGTAGGATTCTCAAGTTCAAAAAATGAAACACCATTGGTTTCGTATTCGAATCCGCTTATATGCATAACTTCTTCTCTCGTATCGCATAACCAATATATTATCTTTTTCTCAGGCACATATTCCAGTTTGTCTGTTATTTCTTTAAAACAGGACTCCTGTAAATCAATTATATCCAAAATCTCTTTTTCCGCCAAAGACTCTGCCTTATAATGAAACTCATAATGTTCCGTTTTTTTCTCTTTCCATGTAAGATTCATATTCTCAACCTCCAATGTCTGCCTAATCTTCAACGCCCAGCCCATACTCATACATTTCGTTGATTTTAGCCTGGGCTTCTTCCGTTTCCTTCTTCCTGATAATTGCATTACGGTCACTCAGGATGGAAAGCATCTCATCCACCACTTCTTCTTCCGGAAGGTGGGAATATTGACATAAATAGCCTATCATGCGCGCTGCCGTAAAATCCGTATTCAAATTCTTTGTAATGACATCGCACAATTCTTCATGATAACCACGCTCCACGAGCATATGATAGAGTTGCATACTTAGTTCTGTTCTTGGCTTCATGTAGTTCTTCTCCCCTTACTCCAGTTCCCCAAAGAAGCACGCATCTCCAAAGGAGAAAAATCTGTATCTCTCCTTCACCGCTTCCACGTACACCTTCAGTACGTTTTCCCTGCCCGCCAGTGCAGACACCAGCATGATCAGAGTAGACTGGGGCAGGTGGAAGTTGGTCACCAGACAGTCCAACGCCTTAAACTTATAGCCGGGATAGATGAAGATATTGGTCCAGCCGGAACGCTCGGTCATGGTACC
>JAZNBY010000049.1:0-4268 GCA_045587325.1 Lachnospiraceae bacterium
CCTATGGTCTCTCCCTTTAAGGTTACCACCCAGGTATACTCCCGTTTTCCTCTAAATCCCTTGAGACGGCTTTCCTGTACTCTGAGCTCTCTTTCCTCATTCCATTCCCCCGGTCTTTTATACAAACCGAAGTATTTGAAATTCTCCTCGTCATAGTAGATTTCCCAGAAAGGTCTCGCATCCTTCTTCGGATCTGTCTGTCGCAAATAAATATCCTCATCCACACGAATCGGCTGGAATTCTTTGAATAAATCACAAAACGCCATCCCTAGTCCTCCAATCTTCTTACCGGAATATAAAGCTCCATCTGGGCCGCTCCCGACTGACAGTCCCAACGCTCATCGTAATACTCAAAATCCGCAAGAAAGTTTTCATCCAAACAATACTCTGACTGCGGGAGCCATACGTGATAGATGTATTGAAACGCTTTTCCGATTTCTCCGTTCCCGTTATTTCCATTCACAGTAAAAACTGCGTATGTGGCTTTGGGAATTCTTTTTGCAATCATTCCTTTCGGTATCTCAGCCTCCGGTTCCGCCTCCACCGCTGCCATATAATAAAACTGTAACGGGTCTGAAGAGAATTCATCCATATAATCTTCAAAACCATACATGGTATTCGAATTCTTTCGAGTAATCTTTTCCATATTTGTCTTCAGGTTATACCATGCCTCGCCGATGACACCATATCCGTCTCTCGTATGCCCGCGGTATCCCACCAACAGAAACTCATCCCGTTCCTCAAAATGCGGTGTAAGCGAAAACTCGCCTTCCATATACACACGCTTTGTGTACCCCGTAACAATGGTTTCCACACTTCGATATGTTATCTTGGGCTTTCTTTTTCTTGCCTCAAGCGGTGTCATTCCAAAGGTTTCCTTAAAGGTTCTGTTAAAGGACTGTATACTGTTAAAACCGTTTGAAAGTGCAATCTCTGTAACGGTTTTCTCGGTTTCGCATAACTGCATATGTGCTAATGTCAGTCTGCGTTTTTTCATATAATCCGTTATGGTCTGCTCCGTCACCGTAGAAAAGATCCTATGAAAATGGAATGCCGAATACCCAAACTTCTCTGCCAAATGTTCAAATGTAATCGGTTCACTGATATGTTCATCGATATAATATAGTACCTGTTCTATCAACTGTAAGTTATTCATCTATAAAACCGCCTTTCGTAAATAATATCGGTCCGATGCATCCAGTATACTCCCTGAATCAAACCAGAGTCTTCTCATTTCTTGCGGTTTACGCAAAAAGTAACCGTCCAAGCCGGGGAACCTGACAGTTACTCTTTTAATTTCCGGTTATATTTCAGAGAGTTCATTCCAACAATACGTTACATCCCGCACACTCAACCACAGTTGGCACTCCCGGTGATACGGTTTCTTTTTCTGACAGAGTTCACACGCAAATATCTGTTCCTTGTATCCTCCCTCATACCGGTACAAAAACTCCAGTTGGTACTCTCCACTATTTAATGCAGAGACCAGTTCTAAAATGGTCCATTCCTTCCGTACAGCCTTTCGTTCCGATTTCTTATCAAACACATAACAACAAAAATCGTCTTCCTCTTCATATAATAAATGAAACCGTACCTCGGAGGCATCCGTCCGTACCGATTGTCCTGTAGGATTCGCCTCGTGGTCCGACAGCACCCAGAATCCATCCTGTGGAAAACAAAAGGTCAATATGCCATTTTCAAAGATTGCCTTTTCGGCTTTGCTGTCGTGTAGGCTGATTGCCACACCATCCTCATCCTGATGTTTGTACATAACATACCTCCCAAATCTATTCTGAGAAATATTATACTCTTTGCTCCTCCGAAACACAAGCTATGCTTTTCACTCTAGTCAACTAGCAAAATACTATCTCCTTTTACATTGTCTCTGCCTTTTTGCCATCTTTCTCCAACTGAGAAAACCATACAGATCATTTGCCAGAAACACCACAAAGCAAACCACTACAGACACATAATGAATGTCCTCCACAGATGCCAACACCCACAGTACAATCAATACAATATCATTTGCCGCATAAGCCAGTGCATAATAAGGACTCCGTCTAAAGGTCAGAAACACCGCCAGAAAGCTGGTGGTTACGGAAATCGTACTTGGCACAATATTTGCGGTATCAAAGGCTTTCAATATAAAGTAGAACACAATCGTAACCGCTGTAGTCAACAGTATCATCCATACAATATCTTTCTTTCCGATGCGATTTACCTGCACCTCCGACTTTTTCCCTTCATATGGATGCCGTAGCCACGCCACAAGTGCGATCACCGACATAGGCAAGGTCATGCCGAGATACGTTATCATTTCTCCGTAATAAGCAAAGGAGTAGGAAATGATTCCGTATAATATGCTGAACACAATCATCAACACCTGGGATACCGGATTCCCCTTTGCCGCAAAAATCAAGGATGTGACGCCGATTAAGGATGCAATCAACGTCAAATAGCTTTCCCGGTCAAAGAGACAGAATGCCGTTACAATCAATGTAATCGAACCAAGCCATAACGCCAGTTCTCCTTTTGTAAAATATGATTTTGTTTCTTTCATAATTGAAGCTCTCCTTCTCTGCCTAAACTTACCTAACGCAGAAAGTATCAAAAAAGCATCCGCAGACACATCTTCTAAGACCTAACGATGTGCTACGAATGCTTCGCATTCACTACCCGGTGGCAGTTAACATATTCATCTTTCTACCTATCTTTATACACAAAGTCCGAAGGAAATGCAAGTCTTTTCCTCAACTCATCCCAATCTCCCCATCACTTCCTCCAGGCTTCCGATACTTCCTTCTCTCTTCCCGTTCCGGTCAATCCATAGAAATCCGCAACCGGCCCGTTCTGCTGTCCGGAAATCTTTCTCCTCATCCCCTACCAAGACCAGTTCCGAAAGAGCTACCCCAAACCGTTCGGCAATCATCCGAAGGCCGCCCTCATTGGGCTTTCTGACCCCGGCAATTGCAGATGAAATATAGCAGTCAAAATGAGGCAGCAGTTCCGCAATATCCTGCCGAAACCGTTCGTCCGGAAATCCGCTGGGCAAATCCGTCAAGGCCGCTATTTTATAACCCTTTTCTCTCAAACTACGTAATACCGAAATGGTATCCGGATAAAGTTCCGACCTTAATCTCAAACCGTCCCAAAACACCCGAACGCATTCCGCTACCGGCAGCTTCTCCGGCCAGTGTGCCATCGCTTTTGCAAACATCTCCTCCGGCAAATATTCTTCCTCCCGGTAGTTTACCCGTGGATTCAGTTCCGATAGGCATTGTATTGACTGTTCTACATCTGTCTCCGTCACAGAACAACCGAATTTTTCGCAAATCGCATCAAATCCCTGTCTGTAAAACTCTACCCAGGAATGAGGCATTCCCACATACTGCATCAGCGTACCGCCCAGGTCAAATACAACTACCTTCATAAATACCTCCCTATCTCCTCACAAACTCCTCCAACAGAAACTCCGCCAGTACCACATTGCTGACATCGATTCCTCTGGTCGTAAGAAACACTCTTCCTTCCGCCTCTGCAAGAACACCTTGCGAAACCAGACGCTTCATTACATCTCCGTAAATCGTCTCAATGTCGCATTTGAAACGCCGCTTAAACTCGGCCTTCTCAATACCTCGACACATGCGGAGTCCAAGAAACATAAATTCCTCCATCAACTCCTTCTGTACCAACCGTTCTATATCCTCTCGCAGGGAAAACAGGTCCGTTGCTCCCGCAATGTATGCTTCCATATCTGTCGTATTATGAAACCGTGCATTGGACATAAGGGACGATGATCCGAGTCCGATTCCCAAATATTCCGTTCCTACCCAGTAAGAGCTGTTATGACGACTCTCAAATCCTGCTTTCGCATAATTTGAAATCTCGTAACGGGTATAACCGGCTTCTTCTAATAATTTCCCAGTTAGCTCATACATCCTACGGTCCGTATCTTCATCCGGTAACAGCTCTTTCTCCGGTCCGTTCTCACCGTACCGTTTGGAAAACTCCGTACCGTCTTCTATCTGCAAACTGTACACCGAAATATGCTCCGGTTTCTGTTCTAAAAGGAAACGAATACTTTCAGTTAAAGTCTCTTCTGTCTGGCCCGGAAGTCCCGACATCAAATCTCCGCTGATATTGCGAAAACCGGCTTCTCTTGCCGCTTTTACACAATCCGCAAACTGTTCCTTCGTATGAATTCTGCCAAGACATTTTAATTCATCCGAAACCGCCGACTGTAAGCCCATACTGAGTCGATTAAAGCC
>JAZNBY010000050.1:0-2802 GCA_045587325.1 Lachnospiraceae bacterium
AAAAACACAACAGGTTTTTCAAAAGATAATTTACTTGTTTTTAAGCGAACTCTTTTTCGTCCTCTCACACACAGATTCACACTTCGTCTCTTTATCCGTTTTTCTCTAAATAATTATCCACACTTATTTTCTCCCGAATCACTTTCCCGTTCCCACCAGCCTCTACCCGATAGGTTTCCACAGTTATCCCTTTTCCTTTTTCTTCCGTAACTATACTCTCAAAGGTCACGTTTTCCCGGGCCGCATCCTTCTGTCCGTACAACGTCACCCTGACTTCATTCCCGGTGGCCTCGCAAAGCAAAAGTACCGGTGTTCTTGTCGTATTCTTAAATCTCAAGTCCTTATAGTCTCCCGCAATGGCCGCATCCCTCCCCAAAGGAATGTAGCCCACCGGCATGGAATGGGACGCTCGCTGAGTAATGTCCAGTTTTGTATAAAGCAACGCATTATACAATGTGGTGGATAGTTGGCACACCCCGCCCCCGATACTCTCTGCCAACACGCCGTCAATGTATGTCCCACCCGGGGCATAGCCGTTTGTTTCCGTAAAAGGAAGCAATGCCTCCGCCACGGAAAACTCCTCTCCCGGAAGAATCCCCTTCTGATGAAGTTTTTTTGCCCCGTTCTCAATGTTTTTTGCCCGTCCGGCTCGTGCGCCTGTATATAAAGTGGTAAACTCTCCGATGACCGTATTACAATGTTTCGCCTGTGCTGTGGTCACCACCGGCAGCAGTACCGTTCCTTTTCCCGGAAGCCGCAAAATAGTTTCCTCCTGCCACCCATTTTGCAGATGTTCCTCCATCTCTGCCGCCATCTGCTCTGCCGCCTGTCGCCACTCCTCACCGGAAATCTGCAACCCTCTGCGACTTTCCTCCACTATCACAGATCCGTCCTTCCAATGCAGAGATGCATTCTGTCTGTCACATTCCACCACACTCTTCAGTCGATGCATGCATTCCGCAACATATTCTTCCTTCCACATAAAATCCACTGTCACTTCCCGTCGTCTGTAAGGTCTGCGGAATACCTTCTCATACAACCATTCCCACACTTTGACCTTACTGCTCGTCTCCGTCACTGCTTCTATAACATCCTCTGCACCTACGGAAAATACCGGTTCCTCTATGACAAGACACACCTCATCCTCTCCTACAATTATCCTGCCTGTCTCCTGTCCTGCCAACCTTGCCCGTTGTTCCACTTCTCCCCTGGTCTCCGGAAGGTACGGACAGCGTAACTCCAGCCTCATCTCCGGTACAAGTCCTTCCACCGTCTGTTCCAACTCTTCTATGGTCATTCCCGACACATCCCGGCCGCAAAACACAATCCCCGGCGCAATCCGGCCCATCCCATTCTCTTTTATCAGAAGACCTGCCACCAGCATTACTGCTCCGGCCACAAGCAAGCTATAAAGCACACCCTTCTTCACCATCCGACACCTCTCCCTGTTCAAACCATCGTTCTCAAAGCAGGCACAGCCGCTCACGATATCTCTCCATTAAAGAAGTTAAAGATACCATCTCTAATTATATCTTCTCTACAATATGTATATGAAATTCCACGTATCATTAGAAGGTTGTTCCTCTCCGACACAACCCCGGTGTCGACCGCTGATTTTACCTTTCGCACAGTTCGGGTGTCAAAAAGACTTCCGAGTATAGCCCATGCCGTTTCTTCTTGTGGAAGGAGCTTGGCTTTTCGCGTAGGATGTTAGACTTTCTTATTCCTCCGATGGTCAACTGCAATGCACGGACAGGACGTCCGGGCAAGATTCGCGTGCGCCAAGGACGGCGCATAAGAATCGGTTGCATGCCATTTTTACAAACTCTCCCGGAGTAATTTAGAAAGTATTCATCCGGAGCAGTGCCAAGGACCCTCCACAAGAAGAAACAGCAGGAAACTATCCCAAATCTTTTTGACACCCGGACCAGGACAAAAGAAAACCGGCGGTTGACACCGCCGGTTTTGTCGGATATAGTAAATATAACGTAGGTTATCTGAGTGCTGCCGCAAACAACGGTACAATCATACAAAGTACCAAAATGCCCGCAACTATCGTTGCAATAAGCCTTTGTGTTTTTTTACTGAACATGAACAATCCACCTCTTTTCCATGAAAGGTTTTAATAAAATGATTATCTTATTTGGTTTGACTCTCATTATAATTGTTTTTTTCAATTTTAGCAAGTCCCGGGACAAAAACGGGAAACAAAAATCCCGGGAATTTTGGCAAAAGGAACGCCGGTCCCAGATGGTTCCGAGAAAGGATCTCTCTTCTCTGGACTATATTACGATTCCGTACACCGCATTACCGTTTCGATACTATACGCCGGGTCCGGATAAGCCGATGCGAATTACCACTTCCACTACCCCGGAAACCATCCCGACGGGCTTTTCCGATGAAACAGCAGAATTTAACGTATTATCTACAGATACGGAACAGCTCGCCTCCGCCCCTGACGGACACTCAGCTCCTCTTTCCGAGGAACTGGCCGGTGTGGAACAGGAATTATGTATGTTGGCAAACTCTCAGATTGTCAATCTGAACGGCATTTCCAATACAGAACTGCGACTTGCTTACGGCACCGCCAATTTGGAGCCTCTTTCCGTATATGACCAGAACTTTACAACTCTCATCCGGGCTCTGCAGAAATGGGGAACGCTCCTTACTTCCGCCGGAAAACCGGAGGATGCCATTACCGTTTTGTCCTATTCCGTGTCCATAGGCTCCGACATTGCCGGCACCTATGCTCTCTTGGCACGTCTTTATAAGGGCTGTGGGGAATTCAACAAAATCGAAGAG
>JAZNBY010000051.1:0-12156 GCA_045587325.1 Lachnospiraceae bacterium
GGATATCAGCCGAGAGCGATTTACGGCGCCGACATGGATTTGCATCGTGTCATTGACCGTTTGGTTGACGGCACCTATTCTGCAGGCAATCCGCAGGCCTTCCGTGAGCTGTATGATTCCTTGGTAGGTGAGGACCAGTACTTCATTTTGAAGGATTTCCGTGCTTACGAGGAAGCACAGAAGAGAATCGAAGCAAAGTACCGTGACCGCGAAGGATGGGCACGTTCCGCAATGTTAAATGTGGCCTGCTGTGGCAAGTTCTCTTCCGACCGTACCATTGAGGAGTATGTAAGAGATATCTGGCATCTGGAAAAGGTAACGGTAGAGATGTAATGTAAATAAGAGTTTCTCTCTGAGGGGAATAGATGAAAGGGCTGTTGTGCTTGCGAGTGTTATCGTAGGTACGGCAGCCTTTTTTGTACTGCACAAACCAAAGTAAACATTTTGGCTACATGTGTTTGGGCTGACTTCTTTTTGTCCGGCAGAGGTTTTCTATGAGAAGTTCTTTTTTGGCTCTTTATAGAAAAATCTCTAGCATTATTTTCTATAGAAATAAGAATTCAAGTTCTTCATAGAAAATGAGCTATTCGATATCGTTATAATGCCTTTAAAACACGTTAAAATGAAGGATGTTTGGCGATTTATTTTCTATAATGTTGTCCAAATATATGTGTTATAGAAAACCTACAATGTCTTTCGCAAAATGTGTATTTCACAGAAAAACCTATAACGTTCCTTACAATAATCCTGTTGTAATTGTTAAAATTATAAATATTTTAAAAACTATCAATACAAAAAAGGAAATCCCTTTTTTTTGTCGTATTATACTTATGCGGGGAAATTTTCAGTCGAAGAAACAGGCAAAAGAGAAGGAGGCAATCATGACGATTCGCGAAAGATTGGAGCAAAGAGAGCATGAATATCTTAGTTCTAAGGCAGCCTTTAGTGATGAAACCAAAGGACGGGATGTGCCGGAGGAGATGTGTGACCTTCGCCCGGAATATCAAAGAGACCGGGATCGTATTTTGCACTGTAAGGCGTTTCGACGACTGAAGGGAAAGACCCAGGTGTTTCTGGCACCGGAAGGGGACCATTACCGGACCCGTCTGACCCATACCCTGGAGGTTTCCCAGAATGCAAGAACCATTGCAAAGGCTTTGCGTTTGAATGAAGATTTGACGGAAGCCATTGCTCTTGGCCATGATTTGGGGCACACGCCTTTTGGACATGCCGGGGAGCGGGCACTGCGGAGGGTGTGTGAAGGCGGTTTTGAGCATAACGAGCAGAGTATCCGTGTGGTGGAACGGTTAGAGAAGCAGGGAGAAGGTCTGAACCTGACGAAGGAAGTACGGGACGGTATTTTAAATCATCAGACCAAAGGCACACCATCCACCATGGAAGGGAAGATTGTGCGTCTCTCGGACAAGATTGCCTATATCAATCATGATATTGATGATGCAATCCGTGGTCAGATTATCAAAGAGGAAGAGATTCCTACCTTATATACAAATATTTTGGGACATTCCACTACGGAGCGGCTGAATACGCTGATTCATGATATTATTACAAGCAGTGAAGCGGCGGGAGATATCTGTATGTCACCGGCGGTAGAGGAAGCCATGTTAAATATGCGGTTGTATATGTTTGAAAGTGTGTATACCAACCCTACGGCAAAGGGCGAGGAGTCCAAGGCCGAGAAAATGATAGAACAGCTTTATGAGTATTATATGAAGCATACGGAGTTGTTGCCGGGCAAATATTTGCGGATGATTGATGGCGGGGAGCCTGTGTCCAGAGTAGTGTGTGACTACATTGCGGGAATGACAGACCGGTTTGCGACGGCAAAGTACACGGAAATAATGATTCCGGATGCGTGGGCCGTGTACTGATTAGGAGGGATTTATGTTTTTTTCGGATGAAGTGGTAGAAGAAGTAAGAGCCGGCAGTGACATTGTGGATGTCATTGGTTCCTATGTAAAACTTCAGAAAAAAGGTGCGAATTATATGGGGCTTTGTCCGTTTCACGGGGAGAAGACTCCCAGTTTTTCCGTCAGTGCATCGAGGCAGATGTATCACTGTTTCGGATGCGGTGTAGGAGGAAATGTATTTACCTTTTTAATGGAGTATGAGAATTTTTCTTTCCCGGAGGCCATTCGTCATCTGGCGGAACGGGCAGGAATAAAGCTTCCGGAGGAGGAATTTACCCCAGAGGCGAAAAAAAGAGCCGACAGAAGAATGCGGATGTTTGACATCAACAAGGAAGCGGCGAAGTTTTATTATGTACAGTTAAAGAGTGAAGCAGGGAAATCGGCTTATAACTATTTTAAAAAGAGAGGCCTTTCCGATGAGACCATTGTAAAGTTTGGCCTGGGATATTCGGATAAGGGTGGAAGAGAGCTTTACCGGTATTTAAAGAGTCTGGGCTATGAAGATGATATACTAAAAGAATGTGGATTGTTCACCTTTGATGAAAAACGGGGTGTGTACGATAAGTTTTGGAACCGTGCCATGTTTCCTATTATGGATGGCAACAGCAAGGTCATCGGCTTTGGCGGTCGTGTCATGGGAGAAGGGGAACCGAAGTACTTAAATTCCCCGGAAACGAGCATATTCGACAAGAGTAGAAACCTTTACGCGCTGAATTATGCAAGGCAATCCAGAAAAAGTTATTTCCTGCTTTGTGAAGGATATATGGATGTAATTTCTTTGCATCAGGCAGGGTTTACCAATGCGGTGGCATCTCTCGGTACGGCATTTACCGGCCTGCAGGCCAACCTCATTGCCCGGTACGTGAAGGAGGTATATATTACCTACGACAGCGACGGTGCCGGTCAGAAGGCGGCCCTCCGAGCGATTCCGATTTTACGGGAGGCCGGGATTTCTGCTAAGGTAATCGATATGAAGCCCTATAAGGACCCGGATGAGTTTATTAAGGCACTGGGGCCGGAGGAATACGAGCAGCGGATTCAGAATGCAAGAAACAGTTTTTATTATGAAATAGATGTACTCAAAAATGAATTTGATTTTTCCGACCCGGAGCAGAAGACGAAGTTTTTCCGGGAAACCGCAAAGAAGCTGCTGCAGTTTACGGAGGAGCTGGAACGGAGAACTTATACGGAGGCGGTGGCCAAAGAATATCAAATCAGCTTTGATATGTTAAATCGGTTGGTGAACCAGTACGGAAGTGCGGAGATGCAAACCGAGGAGAAGAAGGGACCGACGTATACGGAACGGAAAAAACAGAAAGCGGAGGGAGGAATTTTAACTTCACAGAAGTTATTGCTGACGTGGTTTGCCACAGAGCCGGAGCTGCTAAAAAAGGTAGCGGGCATTGTGACGGCGGAAGACTTTTTCGACGAGTTTTACCACGACGTGGCAAAGGAAGTGTTTGATCAATACGAAAAGGAGGGAACGGTAACCCCGGCGCGGATACTGAACCGGTACGAAACGAAGGAGGAGCAGGCAAAGGCGGCAGAGTTGTTTCAGACCACACTATTGGGAGATTTGGATGAGGGTCAGAAGGCAAAAGCATTTGCGGAGACGGTGTACAAGGTAAAACAGAGCAGTATCGAGATGCGGATGGGTCAGGCGGCAGAAACGGGAGACCTTGATGCAATGCAGAAGGCAATTGCGGAGCAGGCATCCTTAAAAACGTCACTAATGAAGGCAGGTTTGTAGGTAAAGGTATATTTTCCGACAATGTCGGAAAGAATGTGCAATATGGAGGAAGCATATGGAAGGAAATATGGATCGTTTTCAGGCGAAGATGAAAGAATTGCTGGCATATGCAGCAAAGAAAAAGAATGTATTGGAGTATCAGGAAATAGCAGACGTACTGGCTGATTTGGAACTGGACGAAGCGGGAATGGAACGGGTGTATGAATTCTTAGAGGCAAACAACGTTGACGTGTTACGTATCAGTGATATCGGCATGGATGACGATGAGCCGGATGATGCCCTTCTTTTAGAGGACGACGGCAATGCAGAAGAGCTGGAAAATCTGGATTTGACTGTGCCGGAGGGTGTAAGTTTAGAGGATCCGGTGCGTATGTATTTAAAGGAAATCGGTAAGGTACCGCTTCTGACTGCGGAGGAAGAGATGGAACTGGCTATTAAGATGGAAGAGGGAGATGAAGCGGCAAAGAAGCGTTTGTCCGAGGCAAACCTCCGTCTTGTTGTCAGCATTGCAAAGCGTTATGTGGGCCGCGGTATGCAGTTTTTGGATTTGATTCAGGAAGGTAATCTGGGCCTGATCAAAGCGGTAGAGAAGTTTGATTATCGGAAAGGATATAAGTTTTCCACCTATGCCACCTGGTGGATTCGTCAGGCCATTACGAGAGCCATTGCGGATCAGGCAAGAACCATTCGTATTCCGGTGCATATGGTAGAAACGATTAATAAATTAATCCGGGTACAGCGTCAGCTGTTGCAGGAGTACGGAAGAGAACCGCTTCCGGATGAGATTGCCAAAGAAATGCACATGTCATTAGAGCGTGTCAGAGAGATTCAGAAGATTGCCCAGGAACCGGTGTCTTTGGAAACCCCGATTGGTGAAGAGGAAGACAGCCACCTCGGCGATTTTATTCAGGACGATCATATTCCGGTACCGGCAGAGCAGGCGGCATTTACCTTGCTCAGAGAGCAGATTAGTGAGGTGCTTGACACCCTTACGGAGAGAGAACGTAATGTACTGAGACTCCGTTTCGGTCTGGACGACGGAAAGAGCAGAACCTTGGAAGAGGTGGGCAAGGAGTTTAACGTAACAAGAGAGCGTATCCGCCAGATTGAGGCGAAGGCACTGCGTAAGTTACGTCATCCGAGCCGTTCGAAGAAATTAAGGGACTATTTGGAATAAGGAGAAACCAATGGAGAAAAAGACAGGCAAACATGGTGTGGAATATTTTTTGTCGGAGCGGATGTTACGTACGGCAGCCATGGTAAGCCGGGGAACTACCGTTGCGGACGTGGGATGCGACCATGCGTATACTTCCATTTACCTGATTGAGCAGGGAATCGCTACCGGTGTGGTGGCTATGGATGTGAACAAAGGGCCTCTTGCAAAAGCGCGGGAAAACGTGGATAAATTCGGGATGCAGGATCAGATCAGTCTCCGCTTGTCCGACGGCCTTGCCGGACTTGTACCGGGAGAGGCGGACACCATATTGATTGCCGGTATGGGTGGCCCGCTCATGGAACGGATTTTGGCGGCATATCCTGCCACCCTGTCAAAGGCAAAAGAGCTGGTGCTACAGCCTCAGTCAGAGGCGGCATCTCTGCGGCGATTTGTACAGAAACAGGGATTCCGGATTACAAAAGAGGATATGTTAAAGGAAGACGGAAAGTATTATGTCATCTTCCGGGCGGAACAGGGCGAGGATGTTCCGTGGACCGAAGAGGAATACAGATACGGAAAACTTCTGACGGAAAAAGCATATCCTGTGTTGCGGGAGTTTCTTTCCGAAGAGCGGAAAACGGCGGAGGAGGTGCTGGCGCAGCTGGCATCAGCCGGGACGGAAAAAGCACAGAAGCGGAAAGAAGAGGTTTTGTTGTTGTTAAAACAAAATGAATCCATGGAAAAAGCTTTGCCCTAAGCAAAGGGACCTCAATCGGACAGAACCGGGAAAGGTGGTTAGATATGGAAACAACAGTAAAAGTTACGGTGAGAGATAAGGTACATACGGTGGTGCGGGGAACCAAACTGTCGGAACTGGCAAAATGTGTGGAAGCCGACTATGTACATGATATTATTCTGGCAAAAAGGGACGGACGGCTTTGCGAATTGCACAAAACCCTGGATCGGGATTGCAAGGTGACGTTTTTGACCACGGCAGATAAGGACGGATACCGCACCTATGTGAGAGGTATGTTCTTTCTGATGATATGTGCCATCTATAAAGTATGTGGCAAGGATAAGATTAACAAGGTGCGGATTGAACATGCCATCGGTAACGGATATTATGGGGAAATCGACGGGCATGTGACGATTGACGAAGATATGGCACAGGCGGTAAAGAAGGAAATGCGCCGTCTGGTATCGGAAAAGGTAGTGTTCCACAAGCGGGCCATTGCTACGGCAGAAGCCAGTGAGATGTTCCGTCGCCATAAGATGTACGATAAGGAAAAGTTGTTCCGATTCCGCCGGGTATCCAAGACCAATATTTATAATCTGGGTGGGTTTGAGGATTATTTTTACGGTTATATGCCGGAAACTACAGAGGTGTTGCGGTATTTTGATTTCTTTCCGTATAAGGACGGATTTCTGCTTCTGTTGCCGGATGCAAAGCAGCCGAACTGCATGACCGGATTTATTCAGAGAGAGAAACTGTTTGATACCTTCCAGGAGTCCAATCTGTGGGGAAAACGCATGGGTATCGAGACTGTGGGGGATTTGAACGAAGTGATTGCAACGGATGGGTTCAATGATATTGTGCTCATTCAGGAAGCTCTGCAGGAAAAGAAGATTGCGGAAGTGGCGGAAGAGATTCTGAAAAAAGACAATGTGAAGTTTGTCATGATTGCGGGACCGTCTTCCTCCGGGAAGACCACCTTTTCTCACCGGTTGTCCATTCAGTTGCGTGCAGTGGGTCTTCACCCACATCCGATTGCGGTGGATGATTATTTTGTGGACCGGGAAAAGACGCCGCTGGATGCAGAGGGCAATTATGATTTTGAGAGTCTGGGAGCCATTGACGTGGAACGGTTTAATGCGGACATGACGGCACTCCTTAACGGCGAAGAAGTGGAATTGCCGACCTTTAATTTCAAAACCGGTAAAAGAGAATACAAGGGAAATAAGAAGAAACTGGGCAAGGATGATATTCTTGTGATTGAAGGTATCCACGGGCTCAATGATTTGTTGTCCCATTCTCTGCCGCGGAAAAATAAGTTTAAGATTTACATCAGTGCATTGACCCAGTTAAATATTGATGAACATAACCGGATTCCGACTACGGACGGACGATTAATCCGCCGGATTGTGCGGGATGCAAGAACCAGAGGTGCCAGTGCGGAAAAGACCATTCTTATGTGGCCTTCGGTACGCAGAGGAGAAGAAGACAATATTTTCCCGTATCAGGAAGAGTGCGACGTTATGTTCAATTCCGCGCTGTTATACGAACTGGCAGTATTGAAACAGTATGCAGAGCCGTTGCTGTTCAGTGTGCCGACGGATTCTCCTGCTTATAATGAAGCGAAGAGGCTGTTAAAGTTCCTGGATTATTTCCTGGGAGCGGGCAGTGACCATATTCCGAACAATTCCGTCTTGAGGGAGTTCGTCGGAGGAAGTTGCTTTAAGGTGTGATAAAATAAGTTTGCATAAGAAAAGTGCTTGTCATCTCAAACGACAAGCACTTTTTCTATTTCTTCATTATAAGAATATTCAAATATGAGTAGCACTGTAAGCCGGGTTCTGTATCAGATGATCATCTATCTTGACTGCATGTTACCATGCAGCTCCTTTGTACCGAAGTACAAAACGCGACATACCCGAAAGCACGACGGGCCGCCGTATGGCTTTCTGTTTTGTCTTGCTCCGAGTGGGGTTTACACAGCCTCTTACGTTACCGCAAGAGCGGTGGTCTCTTACACCGCCATTCCACCCTTACCGGCAAAGCCGGCGGTTTCTTTTCTGTTGCACTGGCCTTCGGGTCGCCCCGACCGGACGTTATCCGGCACCCTGCCCTGTGGAGCCCGGACTTTCCTCACCCAAAAGGGCGCGATCATCTGTGCTACTCGGCTATATCCTAGCATATTTTTCGTGTTCTGTAAAGGTGGCAGTTGTAACCTGTTTTACATATTTTTTGAACTTCGGCGAAATGACGAGAGAACTGTAGAGAAGGCGACATTGTTCCTCCGACATGCCGTCGATGTAGTTTCTGGTATAATTCTTACGAATTCCTTTTGCGTTTGCATAATCCGCCGCCTTGTTGTAAGCCAGAGCGGCCTCTTCTTCGGTGTCGTATCTTCCTATTATAAAGTCACCGTTAATATGAATCTTTGCAAGATACCGGGTTCGCCCATTCTTGACCTCAGCTATTACTCCGGTATAACGGTTAAACAGTTCGATGTTGCCGTAGCGGAAATCCGTGGAATCGCCGTTCACAAACCGGTAATCCCGACCTTCCACTGCGTGGGCTTTGATGCCGTAACGGGAGGTTAGTGTGACTTGCATGCCGTAATCAGCCACAAACAGATGGCCGCCCCGTTTCATAATCTTATGGTTGGAAAAGTAGAACAGGTCATCCGCATCGAATTTCAGATGGGTTTCTTCATTATAATGATATTCAAAGTAGCGAGGGTACAAATAAATCGGTGTCTTGAAGTAAATGCCGTTGTCCCGCAAGTTCAACAAAATTACCCACTTTTCATAAGAAAGAGGCTTGCCGGCGGCGGCATAATCGCCTAAGGACAAAAGGGCACCCTCGGCAGAACGAAGCAGAAGTTCTGCTGTAAGATAAGCACGATGTGCACCTTCTTTTGCAGGAAAGCTCCCCAAACTGATGTGTTTGCCCTTATAAGTAAAGGAAGCACGATAGGATGGGGTTCCATCTTTTTTTGTCGTTTCGTAGACTCCGACTGTCATAAAATCTCCTCATTTGTGCAATGTAATGATGTCCTACTGTAATGAGTATAGCGTATTTTGTATAGAAAAACAAGAAAAAACGGTACGACAACATAAGAATAAAATAGTTGTCATACCATTTTCTGGACAAAAGTGACAAAAAAGGATGTGACGAATTGTGCAAAACATACAAAACCAAATCGGCGCATGTCAAATATTTAACAATATCATGGTTGGAAATCACGAAAAACGGGAAAACTTATTGACATCAAAGAAAACGATGATACAATCAAACCCGAGTCGTTTTGCGTGGGAGGCAAAAAAGACAATGGTATCGTAAGATTCCGCAGATAGGAGTTTATATGAAGAAAACAAAGATGATGGCATTGTGTGCATTTGTTTTACTTGCGGTGGCCGGTGTGGTAACAGGTTATGGCAACCGGGCATGGAATGCCAATGTATCCGTAAAGAAGGCGTTGGCCGCGGATGTCAAGGAAAATGTAATACAAACGAATAAGAAAACACCGGTAAGATTTGAGGATGTGAAGAAAAGAGCAGCACGGACAAGCTCCTTCGGAAGTCTGGTAACGGTAGCTGCATATCAGATAGAGAACAAAATTTGTACCGACGAACAGACGTTGATTCAGTACCGGGATATTTCTACCGGAGCTTTGGCGAAAAATGCTATTGAGACTTTGGAGAAGGAAACCCTGCAACTTATGGCATCTCCGGCAGGCTCTTCCTGGGGCGGAATGATTAAAATTTATGCGGGAGACACTCCGCTTTTGATTTCCGAAGAAGACAAGGAAATATTGCTGCGCATCGTAGAGGCAGAGGCAACCTGTGAGGATGTTAAGGGTCGCATGTTGGTGGCAAATGTAATTTTGAACCGCGTGGTTTCTAAGAGTTTTCCGAACAGCATCGCAGAGGTAGTATTCCAGAATAACGGAGAGACCTATCAGTTTGCACCGGTTAAGGACGGAAGATTCTGGACCGTAAAGGTATCGGACAAAACCAGAGAAGCAGTGGAACGAGTACTGGCAGGAGAGGATGAGTCCCAGGGTGCATTGTATTTTGCGGCAAGAAGCATGGCCAGCAAAAAGGCAATGAAGTGGTTTGACACATCTCTTAAGTTTTTATTCCGCCATGGCGTACATGAGTTTTTCACGAATAAATAGGTTGTTGTCGCATTTTTTTCTTGCAACCCTTACTTTTATGTGCTACAATGGGCGGAGAAATGCGGTATCACACCGCTGTCCCAAAGCGTGGGACAGGAATAGGAGGAGCTATGGAGATTCTTTATAAAAGTACGAGAAACGAAAATGAAACCGTAACGGCTTCCCAGGCAGTATTGCAGGGACTGGCAAAGGACGGCGGCCTGTTTGTGCCGACTGCTATT
This sequence comes from Lachnospiraceae bacterium, assembly GCA_045587325.1. Classification (GTDB taxonomy): domain Bacteria; phylum Bacillota; class Clostridia; order Lachnospirales; family Lachnospiraceae; genus SIG307. Next base: position 9,960 of record JAZNBY010000051.1, read on the forward strand.
CCGAAGTTGGATGTCAGCTTAGAGAAACTTGCTGCCATGTCTTACCAGGAAGTGGCATACGAGGTACTCAAGCTGTTTTTGACCGACTATACCGAGGCGGAGCTGAAGCATTGTATCAACAGCGCATACGATGAGAAGTTTGACGTAAAGGAAATCGCACCGATTAAGAAGGCGGACGGTGCTTACTATTTAGAGTTATTCCATGGTGCTACCATCGCATTTAAGGATATGGCACTTTCCATTCTGCCGCACTTGCTTACCACGGCAGCAAAGAAGAACAACAACGAAGGTGAGATCGTGATTCTCACCGCTACCTCCGGCGACACCGGTAAGGCGGCTCTGGCTGGCTTTGCGGATGTACCGGGCACCCGTATTATCGTATTTTACCCGAAGAACGGTGTCAGCCGTATTCAGGAAAAGCAGATGGTGACCCAGAAAGGTGCCAATACCCATGTCATCGGTATTACCGGTAACTTCGACGATGCACAGACCGGCGTTAAGATGATGTTCGGTAACGAAGAGTTGAAGGAGCGTATGGCAAAGGCAGGTTTCTGTTTCTCTTCCGCAAACTCCATCAACATCGGCCGTCTGGTTCCGCAGGTGGCATATTATGTATATGCGTACACCCGCCTTTTGGCAGACGGTACCTTAAAGGCAGGCGAGGAGATGAACGTGACGGTTCCGACCGGTAACTTCGGTAATATCCTGGCTGCTTACTATGCAAAGTTAATGGGAACACCGATTGGCAAGCTGATATGTGCTTCCAATGACAATAAAGTGTTATATGATTTCTTTATGACCGGTACCTACGACAAGAATCGTGAGTTCATTCTGACCACGTCTCCGTCCATGGATATTTTGATTTCCAGTAACTTGGAGCGTCTCATCTATATGATTGCAGGTTGTGATGCTACGAAGACCACGGAGCTTATGGATTCCTTAAAGAAGACCGGCAAGTATACCATTACCGATGAAATGAAGGCGCGTCTTGCCGATTTCACCGGCGGCTACGCGACCGAAGCGCAGACCGCAGAAGTGATTAAGGCGCTTTATGAGAAGACCGGTTATGTCATGGATACCCACACCGCTGTTGCGGCTCATGTATATAACGAGTATAAGAAGAACACCGGGGATGATAAGGTAACCGTAATTGCATCCACCGCCAGTCCGTACAAGTTTACCAGAAGCGTTATGGGTGCCATTGATGCAAAGTACGAGGATTGGTCTGATTTTGATTTGGTTGATGAGCTGTCCCGTATTGCAAAGGTAAAGGTTCCGAATGCCATCGAAGAGATTCGTACCGCTCCGGTGCTTCACGATACCGTATGCGAAACCGAGAAGATGCAGGCTGAGGTAGAAAAGTTCCTGGGACTGTAAGAAATAAAGACAGAACAGATGAGGCAGAGATTCGAAAGGGTCTCTGCCTTAGTTCTTTCGTGCAGACCCGTCGCTGGGCGCCGGCACTCACTTCGCGCCTTTGCAGGCGCTCAGTCGTGGACGCGCTCACATTCGTGATTTTTTCAAAAAGCGCTTGCTTTTGAAAAAATCACGAATATTCGCTTTGTCTGCACGAAAAAAGAACTAAAAATGACAAAGGCGTGACATAAATTTGACACAAACAAATTGCATTATTAGTATGAGCCGATTGTACAAGGCGTTCTTTTTGCGGACATCTTGGGAACCGCGTGTCACATCCTAACTAGATATTGCGATATCTGAGGCACATTCCGCGGGAGACGTATTGATTACATTGGCATAACTCAAAACTTCCAATAATTCAAAGGATGGCAACGGCCGGGGAGGGTGAGTAGGTCTTCATTTTTTAGAAAATGGACGAAAATACTTGACCTTTGACGCATTTGTTGTTATAATCTATTTGTTATTGGAACGGTTATGTCCACGCGACAGAAGTGACGGAGATTTGACCCAGTAGCCGGGGAGAACGGACGGAGCTTTTTTTACCGGGACATAACACCACCATATTATTTAAGGAGGAAGATAAAAGATGAGAAGTTTCTCTAAGAAGCTTGCTTTTGTTTTAGCAGCAGCAATGGTACTTACCGGTTTTGCTCCGGCTGCTACCGCAAAGGCTGCTGACGATTTCAGCCTCAACAGAACCGAACAGACCCTTTATGTAAATGAAGGCGTTAACGATAAGGGTTCTGAGACTTTGGCTGATGGTCTGTACGGTAATGTT
>JAZNBY010000052.1:0-3967 GCA_045587325.1 Lachnospiraceae bacterium
GTTGTGTGCAGAAGGATGACATGAAACAGGTGGCAAAAGAAATCCTTGCGGCGGATTGCATCGTCCTTGCAACACCGATTTATGCATGGTATTGCCCGACCACAATGAAGACGGTATTGGACCGGCATTATGGATTTAATAAGTATTACGGCAGTGCGAACGGGTGTCTCTGGCAAGGAAAGAAAGTGGCAATCCTTGCTACTCATGGTTATGATGCGGCATATGCCACAGAACCCTTTGAAACCGGTATCAAAAGACTGTGTGAGCACTCTCACTTAGAGTACATCGGGATGTATTCCGTACGGGATACTGACAATTTGGCATCCTTTCAAACCGAGGAAGCAGTGACGGGAGCAAAGCAGTTTGCGAAAGAGATTATATTGAGGTTGGAAAAATAAGACGGAAAAGGGAAAAAATACATGATAATATGTCTGCTTTTTTGTTGACAATGATGTCATCTCTGCCATACAATCGAAGTCAGTATATCATATTTGAGATTGGAGCTTTTTCTGAAAGGAGAGGACACCATGATACAAAGATTTAGATTTGGAACCCCAGTAGAGACTTGTGCGGTAGTAGAAGAATTGACCATTGCAGAAGAGACACTTCCGTTTTTTGAAACGATTACCGGGAAGGAAGGTACGGAGTTTTTTTACAAACTGTCAGACAACGACATCGTCTACGGCCTCGGTGAACAGGTTCGTGGTATTAACAAGCGTGGATGGATCTATAAAAGCTGTAACGCAGATGATCCACATCACCAGGAAGATACCAAGTCGTTATACGGAAGTCATAACTTTCTGATTGTTTCAGGAGAGGAACTCTTTGGTGTATTCTTTGATTATGCGGGAAATATGACCTTTGATATAGGATATACACACCGAGATACCTTACGTATCACACCGAATGATTGGAATCTGGATGTGTATGTGATTACCGGAGAGAGCGAGAAGGACATCGTAAAACAGTTTCGTAAGCTCATCGGACGGAGTTACATCGCGCCGAAGTGGGCCTTTGGGTACGGGCAGAGCCGTTGGGGTTACAAGGATGAGGCGGATTTGCGGGAGGTGGCAGCGGAGTATCGTAAGAGAGAGATTCCGTTAGATAGTATCTATATGGATATCGACTATATGGAGCGCTATAAGGACTTTACCATTGATGAGGAGGCCTTTCCGGAGTTTGAGGCTTTTTGTGCCGAGATGAAGGAGCAGGGCATTCATCTGGTGCCGATTATTGATGCGGGCGTAAAGATAGAAGAAGGATATGATGTCTATGAAGAAGGCGTGAAGAACAATTACTTTTGCAAGGATACAAATGGCAGGGATTTTGTAGGTGCAGTTTGGCCGGGCAGGGTGCATTTCCCTGACTTCCTAATGCCGTCGACAAGGAAATGGTTCGGAGAGAAGTATAAGTTTCTTTTAGAAAAGGGTGTCGACGGGTTCTGGAACGATATGAACGAACCGGCGATTTTTTATACGGAAGAGCGTCTGGCAAAGGTGATGGAACGAATCAATGAACTGAGTAAAGAAAATTTGGATGTGAATAGTTTTTTTGAGTTTAAAGATCTGGTAAACGGTATCAGCAACAATGTGAGAGATTATGATACATTTTATCATACTGTGGACGGAATGCAGATCCCTCATAGTCAGGTCCACAATTTGTACGGCTATAATATGACAAAGGCGGCGGGTGAGGCATTTGAGGAGCTTTCTCCGGAAAAACGAATTCTTATGTTTTCCCGATCCTCTATAATCGGAGCTCACCGTTACGGCGGAATCTGGCAGGGTGACAATAAGTCCTGGTGGTCTCATTTGCTTATGAATCTGCAGATGATGCCGTCCTTAAATATGGCAGGATTTATTTATACCGGAGCGGATGTAGGCGGTTTTGGCAGTGATACCACGGAAGATTTGATGCTTCGCTGGTTACAGCTTGCGGTGTTCACACCTCTGATGCGAAATCATTCTTCCCGTGGGACGAGGGAACAGGAACTTTATCGGTTTGATAATTGTGAAGATTGCAAGAAGATGATTGAGATTCGGTACGGACTGATTCCGTATTTGTACAGTGAATATATGAAAGCGGTATTGTCCGATGAGATGATGTTCCGGCCGCTTGCCTTTGACTTCCCGGAGGATACCGAGGCAAGAGGTGTAGAAGACCAGTTGCTTCTCGGAAATGAGGTTATGGTTGCACCGGTATATAACCAGAACGCCAGGGGACGTTATGTGTATTTGCCGGAGGAAATGATGCTTGTGCGGATGAGGAGTCTTACCGATTATGAGACGGAAGTACTGGCAGCGGGGCATCATTATATAAAGGCAGATCTTTCCGAGCTTGTGTTCTTTATTCGAAAGGGTAAGGCAATTCCGGTGGGGAAAGCGGCTAAGAATACGGCACAGTTAGATAAGGGAACATTACGGTTAATCGGTTATTTAGGTGCGGAATATACCTTGTACGAAGATGACGGGAATGAACGATGCTACGACCTTGGTTCTAATACATGGATTATGAAATAATAGAAAGACCTTTTGTTTCTCTCATCAATGAAAAACAGAAGGTCTTTTATTAATCGTAGATTTAATCCCAATAGATGATGTTCAGGTCTGGAGCAACGCCACTAAATTTAAGAAGCCTAAAAAATGGTGCCAGATTAGAAGGAACGACAACCTCAGTTAGATTTGGACATTCATCAAAAGCACCATCGCTGATTGATTGAACGGAACCCGGTATAAAAACTTCGCGGAGAGAAGAACATCCCTTAAACGCTTCTGAACCAATATCTGTAACGGAATCAGGAATAATAACTTCGCGGAGAGAAGAACATCCCTTAAACGCTTTTGAACCAATATAGCTAACGGAATCAGGAATAATAACTTCTTCCAGGCTTGTGCAGTCAGAGAAAACACCGCCTTGAAGAGAGGTAAGGGATTCCGGTAGTTTGATTTCTGTTAGGGAGGTACATCCGGAGAAAGCCTCTCGTCCAATGTAAAAAGGATCGCGTGAACTTGGAAAGTCAATTTGTTTCAAAGAAGTACAGTTTCTAAATGCATATTGATCAATTGAGCTAACTGTATCGGGGAGCTCTATTCGGGTCAGGTATTCACAATCGCAAAATGCAGATAAATTGATACTGGTCACTTCGCATGTGTCAGAACCAATTTTGACATGGGAAGGTATTTCGAGTCTTTTTGGTAATGAAGAAGGGTCTTCAACTGCCATAAGAATTGCCCCATGTGTGTATTCACGACGGTACCGAAGTCCATCCACAACCACGTTTTTTTTATTTTCATTTTTATAAATGAAAATAAAAACAATAGCAAGAATAGCTAAAACAGGAATTCCACATAACAAGAGCAGTTTTTTACGGGATTTTTTCGGAGTACCTTTCTTTTTGGGGGAAGAAGTTTCCGGTGTAGTTTCGTTTGAAGTTTGAATATCTTCCGAAAGACTTTTAGGAACTTCAGTAGATGTTGATGTTATAATTGGCTCACCGCAGTTTTGACAAAATTTACAGTGAGCAGGAACTTCTTTTCCGCATTTTGTACAGAACATAGTGATTCTCCTTTCATCTTATGAAGCTATATTTACATTCTTGTCAATTATAGCATAGGTGGAATGTAAATGCAAGCACAATACAGATTGTATACAATTATACATTTTTTTGGAAAAACACTTGCACAATAGAAAATCTTGGTGTATAATATCGAAGAAGCACGGCAAAGCCCCCTTTTTTGGGAATGCTTTTCCAGGGGGAAAGATGCAACGTGCACTATTTTTTCGAGGACGAAAGGAGAGTTTTAAGATGGGATACGTTGATGAAGTAATCGAGTTAGTATCTAAGAAAAACGCTACCGAGCCGGAGTTCCTTCAGACTGTAGAAGAGGTATTATCTTCCCTGAAGCCGGTTGTAGACAAGAATGAAGCAACTTACAGAAAGGCAGCACTTCTTGAGAGAATGTGTGAG
>JAZNBY010000053.1:0-8212 GCA_045587325.1 Lachnospiraceae bacterium
TTTGTTTTTGGAGTTTTTTCTTTTGCATTTTTAATAGCCTCTATAACCAGCAGAACAAAGGCTATCGCAAACGGAATAAATAAACATAGGCATGCGGAAAATACACTAATGGGAAGGGCTCGCTCAGGCACCAGCTTTTGCACGGTAATATTCGTAATGATAATGACAAGAATGGAGATTCCTGCTCCAATCCAGATTTTTTTCATACTGTAGTGCCCCCCTAACTTTCAAGTTATATTATAGTCTTTTTAGTTCCGGATTCTCCCCGGTATACATATCCAAACGATGAATCCGGAACCGTAACTCTTCTTCCTCATTCCATCCGAGGAACCGGGCAAAAGCTTCCATAACCAGTTCTGGCTTAATATTATCGGCACTGCCGGCAGAAACCCGCAGTACGACGGAAAACAGATTCTCTTCGGAACAGATTCTCTTATTTTCCATTGTAAAATCCGGCAATTCCGATATTTCAAAAAAGTCTTTTGTATCATAGTTACGGGATACATCCGCTAAAACTTTTGTATCTTCGGTCGCTCCGATTACGGCTCCGTATAAAAACGGTTTTAAATCGATGCTGGTCTCTTTATTGGACTTCTTAATAATCTTTACTACCGGAATATTTTCCTGACTGTAAAAACGCTCCCAAGCCTCCTGCAGGGCCTCTAAGGACATGTTTTTAAAGAAGGTGTCCGTTTCTTTTACCATTACATAATAATCGGCTGCTGTAACCAAAGACATGGCGGTTTCTCTCTTTCTACCGTTCTCCGGCTCCGGAAGAATTCGTGCGGAAAGTACCGTAAAGCCCTCTACCATAGCAGAATTAAGGGCATCTACAATCTCCTGTGGTGCATACTCTGCCGTCAGTTCCATATCCATGTATTCGCCTTCGCTGGTAATACCTACACCAAGCGGAGAAGCAAAAGACATAATCTGGTGAGGATGAAAACCCTGGGAATAGGCGATTTTCAGTCCTGATCTGCGGACTGCTTTCTGGAAATATCGCAATACATCCAGATGGCCAATGAACTTTACCGCTCCGTATTTTGCAAAACGTACTCTGACATTCATAACAAGTCTCCTTATCTATCGATTAACACTCCGGAATCAATGCTTCATTTACAATACTCTCACCGGCTTCATTACGCGGTTCATAGCACACACCGCCATGGAATTGTGCGGCACCACAGCCAGCACAGCCCTTACGACAATTCGGGGTCACTTTTGCCTCTTTACTCTTTTCGTACTCTCTGTATAAGAAGCTTCTGGAAATTCCGGCATCAATGAAATCCCACGGAAGAAGTTCATCCTTTTCACGCTCTCTGGAAGTATAGAATTCCAAAGAAAGGCTGTACTTTTCAAACTGTTTCATCCAAATGTCATTTCTGAAATATTCGGACCAGGAATCAAACAAACAACCGTCCTTATAAGCACCTTCCACAAGAGCTGCGCAACGTCTGTCACCCCGGGCAAATACACCCTCTAACATAGTAACATCCGTATCGTGCCAGTTATATTTGATGCTTTTTGCATTTAACTGCTCCTTAATCGCACCGGAAAGTACCTTTCTTGCATCCATAAACTCTTCTGCAGTGGCCATACGCACCCACTGGAACGGAGTAAAAGGCTTCGGAACAAAGAAAGATGTACTGGTGGTAATCTGTACCTTTCCCTTTCGTTCTGACTTCGGTATGGTATCATAATATGCCTTGGCAATTACATTACTAAGCTCTGCAATGGCCTTAATATCCTCTTCCTGCTCTCCCGGAAGTCCCAGCATGAAATAAAGCTTCACCTTATTCCAACCGCCCTTAAAGGCCTCTGTAGCACCGTTTAAAATAACTTCCTCTGTAAGTCCTTTGTTGATGACATCACGCATCCGCTGACTGCCGGCTTCCGGCGCAAAGGTCAGACTGGACTTTGTAATATCCTGCACCTTATTCATAACATCCAGGGCAAAGGCATCAATACGCAAGGACGGCAGGGAAATGTTTACGCCATCATTCTGGAAGGTTTCAATCAAATAGTATACAAGCTCCTTTAAACAGGAATAGTCGCTGGAGCTGAGGGAAGACAAAGAAATCTCCTCATGTCCTGTGGAACGCAACATTTTCGTTGCCAAATCCTTTAAAAACTCCACGTCACGTTCGCGAATCGGACGATACAGCATACCTGCCTGGCAGAACCGGCAGCCTCTGATACAACCGCGCTGAATTTCCAGAACCACACGGTCCTGAATGGCACGAATAAACGGTACTAACGGCTTTTCCGGATAGAACGTATCGGAAAGCTCCATTTCCACCTGCTTGCGAATCGTTTTCTTTGCATGTGCATTGTTCGGCGTAAAGGAAGCCAGTGTACCATCCTCGTTGTAAGACACATCATAAAACTGCGGCACATACATACCTTCGATATCCGCCACAATTTCAAGAAACTCGCGACGGTTGCCACCTTTTGCCTTATGTTCCTTATATTTGTCCAAAATCTCGTTATAAACGGTTTCGCCTTCGCCTAAATAGAAGAAATCAAAGAAATCTGCCAAAGGCTCCGGATTATAGGCACAAGGGCCTCCGCCGATGACAATTGGGTCCTCTTCGGTACGCTCTGTGGCATGAAGCGGAATTCCTGCAAGGTCAAGAATCTGCAAAATATTCGTATAACACATTTCGTACTGCAACGTAATTCCCAGAAAATCAAAATCCTTTAACGGCTCCTGAGACTCCAGTGCAAACAGAGGAATCTTCTTTTCTCTTAAAATCTTATCCAAATCCGGCCACGGCGAATACACACGTTCACAGTAAGTATCCTCGCGCTTATTAAACATATCATATAAAATCTGAATCCCCAGATGAGACATACCAACCTCGTAAACATCCGGAAAACACATACAAAACCGGATATCTACCTCTCTCGGATTCTTACGAACCATATTCACTTCACCGCCGATATATCTGGCCGGCTTATCCACTGCCATCAAAATCTCATCCGACAGTGCTAACTTTCGTGTAAAACTTGTCATATTTGACTATCTCCTCAATTTTATGTTTTCAATTTTTGTGATGTTAATAAAAAATGTATATTGGGGTATTTTTGTTACAGGTTGGTAAGGAATGTTTTCTAGTAGAAAACCATAAGGAAACGTCAGCACTTAGCGAGGTATTTCCGAGCTTAGTACTGTTACGTTTCCGCGTGAGCGAGAGCGCGTTTTCGTAGAAAACATTCCTTACCAACCGTAACTAAGACCCCTCTGGACGACAGTATAGCACAAAATGACCTTTCCGTAAAGAATCGGTTGGAATTCTAGTTGAATTTCTCCCGAAACTAGGCTATACTTGTGTTTAGGTATAAAACAAAAGAATTAATCGGAGGTAATACATTATGCCATGGTGTCCAAAATGTAAGACAGAATATAAAGAAGGAGTAACCCATTGTTCTGACTGTCATACCGAACTGGTAGCGGATTACAATGAGGTATTAAAGTTAGAAGCAACCGAAATGCTTGTTGCCGTAGATGCGGGTAATACAGGTTTTGCACAGAAATTATGCAATTTTTTAGAGCATTCAGGAATTATATGCGCGTTAGATGATTCGGAAGAAGAATCCATCGGCATTTTAGTCCGTCCGAAGGATTTAAACAAAGCAAAGCGTTGCTTTAAAGCATTTTATTCTGTAGAAGCCGAGATGGCTATTCAAAAATCCGATGAAATCGCTTCTCTTCTCGGAAAAGAGAATGAATATTTCGGCGATGATGAAGAAGATGAGGATGAAAAAGCTTCCTGTTGTTCCCCAAATGCTACCTTTGTTAGTGCTGTTACACGTTACGATGACTACCGTTCCTCCGGTATCGTATTTACGTTTCTCGGTGTACTAGGTGTTGCATTTGCAATTTTAAATTTTCTAAACGTAATTACCCTGTTCGGTTCCGGCTTTTCTTCCGGTGTACTTTTTGTCATGTTTTCTATTTTCCTGATTCTCGGTATTATTTCTTTCCGTAAATCCGAGGGATTAAAGGAAACAATGGAACGGGAAAAAGAATTGACCATTAAGGTAAAAGAATGGTTACAGGAAAATGTAACGGAAGAATCTTTACATGAGCCTGTAACCACTGATGAGTCGACTGATGTTTCTGAAGAGGACGCAGAAGCTGCTATTGTTTCCGAAGAACTCTTCTATTTGGATCGTCTGGCACAGATACGTGATTCTGTAAAGGAAGCCTTCCCGGAAATCAGTACTGCCCATGCCGACCATTTGATTGAAGAATACATTCAGGCAAACTTTGATAACTAACATCACGGATCCGCAAACAGCTCCCGGATTTCTTCTTCCGTCAGTTTGTTTAAGAAGGTTTCACCTGCTTCGATGACTGCGTTAAATAAATCTTGTTTCTTCTGCTGTAAACGGAAAATCTTTTCTTCGATGGTTCCCTTGGTCAGGAGTTTGATAATATGCACATTCTTCTCCTGTCCGATACGATGTGCCCGGTCGGAAGCCTGGTCTTCTACCGCAGGGTTCCACCAAGGATCAAAATGAATCACTGTATCGGCGCCGGTCAGATTAAGACCGGTGCCGCCTGCTTTTAAGGAGATCAGGAACAAATCTCCTTCTCCCCCGTTAAATCGTTTTACATAGTCCTGTCGTTCTGCCGGTTTGGTTGCCCCGCACAGATAAAAGAACGGAATCTCTGCTTCTGTAAGAGCCTCTTTTAAAATCTCCAACATAGAAGTAAACTGGGAAAAGACCAAAATTCGATGTCCGTTTTCTCGTAATTCTTCCATAATCTGAAGGAATAAGGAAACCTTTCCGCTTCCGCCTTCATAATTTTCCAGAAACATTCCCGGATGACAACAAATCTGACGAAGTCTCGTAAGGGCTGCCAGAATCTGCATTCTGCTTCGTTCAAAACCAACTCGTGAAATCTCATCGGAAATCTCATCCCGTGCCTGTTTTGCATAGGAAAGATACAGTTTTCTCTGTTCCTCGGTAAGTTCCGTAACAATCTTGGTTTCGATTTTATCCGGCAACTCTGCCAAAACATCCTTTTTCATACGACGCAGTAAAAACGGCTTAATACGTTTACTTAATTGCTGTAATACCGCTGTTTCTCCTTTTGCCGCCGGACGTTCAAAACGTTTTGCAAACCGGGTGTAGGTAAACAAATACCCCGGCATAATAAAATCAAAAATAGACCACAACTCCGACAGGGAATTTTCGATCGGGGTTCCGGTAAGAGCAAACTTAGTTTTTGCCTTCAGCCCTTTCACAGACCGGGCATTTCCGGTCATAGCATTTTTAATAAACTGTGCTTCATCAATGAATACGGTATGGAATTGCTTGGATTCATAGGAAGCTAAGTCTCTGCGAAGCAACGGATAAGACGTAATATACACATCATAATCTTCTTTGTTCAGAAGTTCTCTTCGTTCTTCCGGTGTTCCCTGCACAATAAGGGCACGGAGACCCGGTGCATAGTTCTCCACCTCATCCAGCCAGTTATACACCAATGAGGTCGGACACACAACTAAAAACGGCACAGTGGTAAAAGATTCTTTTTCCAGAACCGATGCCATGTAGGTGATGGCCTGTAATGTTTTACCAAGTCCCATATCGTCGGCTAAAATTCCGCCAAATCCGTTTTCTGCAAGCATACGAAGCCACGCTACACCGGTCTTTTGATAACCTCGTAACGGAATTGCAATCCGTTCCGGCACCTGAAAGTTCTGCACATCCTGTAAATGAAGACGCTCCAAAAAGGCAAGAAAATTTTCTCCCTTCCTTACTTCAAACCCATATTCCTGTGGTGCAGATTCCAAATAGATACCATGGCTTTTGGAAATCCGTAACATACCGTCTTTATCAAAATCACGGTAGGATAAATTCATATTCTCTAAAAGTTCTGCCGCATGCACAAACATTTCATCGGTCAAGTCCACAAAGCTTCCGTCTGCAAGCCGGTGGAACTTCTTTTTCTGGCGATAGGAATAGAAAATCGCACGCAATTCCTCTCCGGAAATGTCATCATACTGAAACTCAACCTGCAATAAATCTTCTCCCGGTGGAAGGGAAATTCCCATACGGGCTCCGCTGTGCTTCTTTAAGCGCATTTTTGCAAAGCTTTCCGAAGAATATAACTCCGCATAAGCCTCTAAATCGGAAAGTTTTTCGGTAAGCAATGCATAAATATCATCTTCCTGTTTTAATAAAAAGAAACCGTTATGAGGCTCAAAGCCACAGGTCACCAGTGCCTGGCAGACTTCCTCTTCCTTTTCCTTGTCTCTGACAAGAATATATCCGCCGGCAATTGTTGGCGCATCAAACACATTGAATTCGTATTCGCCGTACCGGAAATATAACGTCGCCTGTACCCCTTCCCGGAACAAATCAAGATCAATTCTTGCAGAAAACGGCAAAGACAAATACCGGTCCTGTATCTCCTCCGGAATCTCTACCTGCATAGAGTCATGAATAGCTGGTAACACATACTCCAAAAAAGCATCCCGTTCCTCTTCTTCAAAAACAAGAGCCTCTTTCTCCTCGCCCAATGTGGAATAAAACGGCAAATAAAGCTTCATAAACCGTGCATCCGGCAAATAAAGCACATTATCTCGGAGAAGCAACGATCCGTCAGCCGTAATCGGGATTACTTTTTCATATTCTTTATAATCCATAGTCAGGAAGCTGTCCTGCATGGTAATGTCATATTCAATCCGCGGGTTACCGGAAGCAAACCGCACTTGTTCCAGCTCTGTACCGGATAACACCAAGGAATACGTCAAGCCTTTGCACTGGGACAGAATTTTCCCGAGCAAACGGCGGTTTAGCTGAATTTTGGACTTCTGGAATAACTGCATACTGCCGGCGCCATCCAAAACCTCCAGAATCTCCAAATACGCAATTAACTCTTGTAACAACTTCTTTGAAGGATGGTCAAAACTGCATTCATCCGGAAGATAGCAAAACTCCTTCCCTAAAATAATGCTTTTGTTCTCCTTATAATCCATTAAAAAGCGCTTTAGCATCTGTACCCGGTACATTTTGGTGCTGCCGACACGCAAAGACAAATATACCGGATCCGCATCGGTACGAAGTAACCCCGGAATCTCAATACATGGCTCTATACGGAAAACTTCTTTGTCATATTTGGACTGTCCTGCATCCATAAAATACCGGATAATTTTACTTGTTCTGTTATCTTCCCCTGATGTTGCCCCGCTTTTCTTTTCCTTCTGTTCCAGATACTGCTGTAAATATAATAATGCTGCTACGGTATGTTTGCACGCTCCCTTTTGTACATAAATCCCCGGACAATTGCAGGAAAACTCCACATCCTGTTCCGCTGTTTCTTCCACCGTAACACGATATTTTTGATTCCCCTGTATGGTAAACGTATATAATTTCTTGTTTTTTGCACAGGCAGCATGTATCACTCGCTTTTCCTTGAAATAGGAAAGCCCGCGTTGAAATACCGCTTCGTTTGCGGCAAGATTTTGAATTTTGCTTCTGGAAAGTCGTATCATAACTGTACCTCGCAATTAGGGGATTTATCCGTAACAATTTATTATAACACGATTATTTATGTATTTCCATAGATTTTCCATAAAATCTTATATCTTTTGCATAGTCCGGCTTGATTTCGAACAAAGAGTTTCGCACACGAAACTCGCGCGCCGCTTTTGCGTCGCATCAATGCGACATCTTCCTCTGCAAAAGCGTGCGCATCCCGCGGAGCGTTTTTGTGTGATAGGAAATTGCGAAATTTCCTATCACATAAAAACGGCTTTGGCACTATTTCTGCCAAAGCCTGTAATCTTATTTTTATATCAAAATATTTATATCGGCTGATTTACAATTCCGATAAACAACGGAAGTCCTGTCTCTGATGTGATCACAAAAAGAAAAGGACGGTTCAGTACAAAATCCACTTCCTCTTCCGGTGGCATGCCTGCACCGCAAAGCATTAAAGTAAATGCCGCAGCGGTACAGCCTTCCTCATCAATCATGACTCTTGCACTGTGGGTTGCACCTGTCACATAAGCATGGGCATCCGTAATGGTAGAAAAATCAGCTTCTACCGGCGAAAACACATCGGTCACACCCAGATTCTGCAATCCTCCCGTTAAATCTATACTGGAATTTACATCGAATTTCGGAACGGAAAGGTTAATGGTCAGTCCTTTGCTCTTTTCCCATATGCCGCTTCCAAACAAGAACTCCATTA
>JAZNBY010000054.1:0-2084 GCA_045587325.1 Lachnospiraceae bacterium
ATCCATGGTTTTCATTTTTCTTGCCATGTTACATATCCTCCTTGTAAGTTTAGTGCGGAATCCGGGGATTCCGACACGGATTGTAATAATTGTATTTTTTGAAAGAACACAAAAATACCTAACATATAGAATACCACGAAAATCAGCAAGTGTAAAGTGTTTCTTGACGAAAATTAGTGAAAAAATTGTCAAACTTCATATAAAACTGTAAAGAGATTTTAATGACTTTATTAAATATGAAAGAAAGCGTGGGAAAAGTGCCAAAATACCACTTGAAATACAAAAATCACAAGAGTATAATAGCCGCTAAGAAATCAAGCTGAGTATAAAAGGAAGAAACTATGAACAAACAAAAATTCAAAGGAATTCAATATATTCTTTGTGCGGCGTTCTTTTTTGCCTCTATGAACCTGTTTGTAAAGATGTCGGGAGAACTGCCGGTGTGGCAGAAATGCTTTTTCCGGAATCTGGTGGCTGGATTTATTGCAATAGGGATGTTATTAAAAAAGAAGGAACGCATTGCGATTCCCAAGGGGAATCTGTGGCCGTTGCTATGGCGCTGCATCGGTGGAACTTTGGGAATTCTTTGTAATTTTTATGCCATCGGGCAGATGAATATTGCGGATGCTTCCATGTTAAATAAGTTGTCGCCCTTTTTCTGCATCATTCTTTCTATCTTCGTATTAAAAGAGCGACCGAATAGGAGGGAAGTGTTGGCGGTGATTCTTGCCTTTGCGGGGGCTTTGTTTGTGGTAAAACCATCCTTTCAGATGGAGTGTATCCCGGCGGTGTTCGGAGTGCTTGGCGGTCTGGGTGCAGGCCTTGCCTATACCTGTGTCCGTAAGATGAGCAAAAACGGAATGAAGGGTGACGTGATAGTGTTTTGTTTTGCGGTATTTTCCTGCGTGTCGGTCATTCCGGGGATGATGTTTACGTATGAGCCGATGACAGCGAAGCAGCTGATTTATTTGCTTTTGGCAGGAGCCTCTGCAGCCGGAGGACAGTTCGCCATTACGGCAGCTTATTTCCATGCCCCGGCTAAGGAAATCTCCGTTTTTGACTATACCCAGGTCATCTTTGCGGCAATTCTAAGCTTTATTGCTTTCCGGGATTTGCCGGATGGATGGAGTTTTATCGGATACACGATTATTATCGGAACGGCTGTGTGGAAGTGGAAGGCAGATGCGCTTCCAGAAAATCATTGACAAATATCGGAAGATACGCTATAATTCTATGAATACTGGAGAAGTATAAATAAGGAGGATTTTGCAACATGGCGGCTGAAAAGAAAAACATACTGACTTATGAGGGATTGAAAAAACTGGAAGAAGAACTGGAAGATTTAAAGGTGGTTCGTCGTAAAGAGGTTGCTGACAAGATTAAAGAGGCAAGAGAACAGGGTGACTTATCCGAGAATGCGGAATACGATGCAGCAAAAGATGAGCAGCGCGAAATCGAGGCACGTATTGAAGAAATCGAAAAGATTTTAAAAAACGCAGACGTTGTAGTAGAAGAAGATGTAGATGTAGATGTAATCAATATCGGTTGTAAGGTAAAGGTACTGGATATGGAGTTTGATGAGGAACTGGAGCTTCGTATTGTAGGCTCTACCGAAGCAAGTAGCCTCCAGGGCAAGATTTCCAATGAATCTCCGGTAGGAAAAGCACTTCTTAGTCATAAGGTAGGCGATGTGGTTTCCGTTGAGACCCAGGCCGGTGTGATGGAGTACAAAATTTTAGAGATTCAGAAGTCTAACTAGTGAATGAACAACCGGTACGTGGTGCAACCAGTCGGTGAGACCTACGGTGCCGGTTTTGTTTGATAATAATGAAGTTTCGGAGGAAAGACCAGTGGCAGAAGAAAATATGCAGAAGGCTGCACAGGCGGCACCGCAGCAGGATTTGAATGAGCTTTTGCGTGTCCGCAGAGAAAAGCTTGCACAATTGCAGGCAGACGGGAAGGACCCGTTCCAGATTACGAAGTATGACGTAACCCATCACAGCACCGAGATTAAGGATAATTTCGAGGAGATGGAAGGCAAGACCGTACGTATCGCAGGACGTGTGATGTCCAAGCGAGTTATG
>JAZNBY010000055.1:0-3341 GCA_045587325.1 Lachnospiraceae bacterium
CTTTTCTTATATCCGCTGGATATAAGAAAACGCTTCGCGGAATGCACACTCGCGCGAATTGAGAGTGTCGCCTGTGGCGACCGCGCTCGGCGCAAAAGTTTCGCAAGCGAAACTTTATCAAATTATCACGGAGGTACAAAACCATTAGCGAGTTAATGTTGAACGAGCAAATCAGAGACAAAGAAATCCGTTTGGTTGGTGAGGACGGAGAGCAGCTTGGTATCATGTCTGCAAAGGACGCATTGAAAATGGCGAAGGAAGCCGGTCTTGATTTAGTTAAGATTGCGCCGACCGCAAAGCCGCCGGTATGCAAAATCGTTGATTACGGTAAGTACCGTTACGAACAGGCAAGACGTGAAAAGGAAGCCAAGAAGAAGCAGAAAGTAACCGAGGTAAAGGAAATTCATTTATCTCCGAATATCGATGTGAACGATTTGACCACAAAGGCAAATCAGGCACGTAAGTTCGTGGAAAAAGGCAATAAGGTAAAGGTTGCATTGCGTTTCCGTGGTCGTGAGATGGCACATATGACCACCGGTAAGGAAGTGCTGGATACCTTTTTTGAGAAGCTTTCCGACGTGGCTGTAGTTGAGAAGCCTGCGAAGCTTGAAGGCAGAAGCATGATTATGGTGCTTGCAGAAAAGCGGTAAAACAAAGCGCATGACGCACAGAGATGTGTTTCATACAGATAATTATTACAACGGCCTTTGGCCGGAACAATGAAGGAGGATTTACCATGCCGAAGTTAAAGACCAATAAGGCAGCAACAAAGCGTTTTAAAATGACGGGAACCGGTAAGTTAAAGAGAATGAAGACCGGTAAGCAGCATATCTTAACCAAGAAGTCTTCCAAGACGAAGAGAAACTTAAGAAAAGCTACCATGACCGATAAGACGAACGAAAAGAATATGAAGAAGATTTTACCTTATCTCTAAGATTTGGTGTAAAGGAGGCAAAACAGAATGGCAAGAGTTAAAGGCGGTTTAAACGCAAAAAAGAAACATAATAGAGTATTAAAGCTGGCTAAGGGTTACAGAGGTGCCAGAAGTAAGCAGTACAGAATTGCAAAGCAGTCTGTTATGAGAGCACTCACTTCTTCTTTCGCAGGTAGAAAGGAAAGAAAGAGACAGTTCAGACAGTTATGGATTGCACGTATCAACGCAGCAGCTAGAATGAACGGTCTTTCCTACAGCAAGTTCATGTATGGCTTAAAGTTAGCTGAGGTTGAGGTAAACAGAAAGATGCTTTCTGAGATGGCAATCAATGATCCGGAAGGTTTCACCGCATTAGTAGAAGTTGCAAAGGCAAAGCTTGCATAAGCAACGGACATGCGAAAGTAAATAAAACCCGTTAGGATGATGTATCCTAACGGGTTTTTCTTTTTCTCTTTATTCCGGATAAGTCAGTCTGTCCGGCGTAATGCCTTCCAGCACTTCTTCAAGAAATCGTTTTCCATAATAGTTTGCCATAGGAAGGTTCATATCCAGGTAATTGCCACAGGCAATGGCGGATGCCCCCGGTACTTCTCCGTTATAATCTCTGATAAAGGCAAACAACTCCCGCAGTAACGGAAGAATGTCCTCAGATGCGTAATCTCCGGCTAAAAGGAGATAGAAGCCTGTACGGCATCCCATAGGACCAAAGTAAACAATACGGGAACCGAATTCCGGGTGATTCCGTAAAAAAGTGGCAGCCAGATGTTCTATGGTATGCACCTCGGCAGGATTCATTACCGGTTCGGCATTGGGACGGGTGACACGGATATCAAAGGTTGTGACAACCGAGTCCCCTACACGGTCTTTCCGGGAAACATATACGCCAGGCAATAAGGTCAAATGGTTAATGGTAAAGCTTGCAATCGGTTTCATGTTAAGATCCTTTCTTTGGTTATGGACGCTCTCCCGGGGAAGGGAAGGAAGGAATCGCAGGGGATTCTTCCGGTGTTTGGGAAAGCGGAGGTATTATTGGGGTGGCAGGGTCACTTTCGGAACCCTCAGGGGTATCACCGATATCAGGCACCGGTGCCACAGGATTATGAATCTCACAAATAGCACCGATACCGGTAGGCAGGAGATTCGGAGTATCTGTTGTAGTATATTCGATTACATTTCCTTCCCAGTCAAGAAGTTCCGGTTCGGTTTTGATGAGAAGGATTTTTTCCGTTACATGCTCGGCAGGGCAAAGAGCACCGGCCAGCTTCTTGGAATCGGAACAGATGGATGCTTTGATGTGCACGTCGCATTTTTCCAATGGTACCGTACCTTTTGCGAAATACTCCGTGCGGACGGTAGAACCGCCTTCTGCGTGATCACAGACACCATCGATGGCCAGTTTTCCGGACTTGGTACAAACCTTTGCGGTAACTACGGAATCCGGAATGGTAAACTCCTTATATGGTAACTCATAGGTGGCGTGGATACGCTCCATGATGGTACGCCAGATTTCCTGCTGATAGCTTTGATTGATTTGTGAAAAATTGTTATCAAAGCCGGACCAGACGGAGGCGGTATAGTACGGAGTATACCCGCAGAACCATAGGTCGTTGTTGTTGGATGCGGTACCTGTCTTTCCGGCTACCGGCATTTTGTATTCTTTAAAACGTAAACGGCTACCGGTACCGTATCCCGTTCCGCCGGTTACGGTGTCTACCATGGCGCTGGTCAGTAGATAAGCCGTGGAGGTTTTGATAACCTGAGAGGACTCCGGTTCGTTGGAAAGGATAACACGACCTTCGTGGTCCAAAACCTTCGTGTACAAATAAGGTTTGTTGTAAACGCCGCCATTAGCAATGGTGGCATAGGCAGCGGTAAGCTCTAAGTTGGTAACACCGTCGGTAAGTCCGCCCAATGCCAAAGCAGGAACAATATCGGTGTGGGTCTCGCCGGTGGCTTCATCGTAACGGGACTCGACGAGGGTGGTAAAACCTAATTTCTTTAAGTAATTAAAAGAAATCTGCGGAGAAACCATTTCTAACGCACGAACCGCCACCACATTCATGGAATAGGAGATACCGCGGCGAATCGTGTTTAATCCGTAGTACGGACCGTTAAAATATTCTTTGGAACCTTTTGCCCACCAGTTGATAACTTCTTTTTGAGAGTTCGGATAATAATACGGACTGTCATCAATCGGGGTTACCAGTGTCATACCTGCGCTGTCGATGGCAGGCAGGAAAGCGGCAAGCACCTTAAAGGTGGAACCTACCTGACGGGTGGTGGTGGTGGCACGGTTTAAGGTACGGCTTCCGGTTTTTTCACCTCTGCCGCCGACTAAAGCAAGTACCTTTCCGGTGTATTGGTCCATGATACAGAAAGAAGACTGTGGTTGAGGGGCATAGCTGCG
>JAZNBY010000056.1:0-2142 GCA_045587325.1 Lachnospiraceae bacterium
ATCGCTACCGCCGAAGAAGCGGCTGAATTTATTGCCACCGTTGCCGCTGCCGGTTCCTACTGCACCGGTCAGATTCTTGGGTTTGACGGGGGGTATTAGTCACTAAATACGGAAACATTTTTGCAAATCTTTGTCTTCGCCAAATACAAGCATCGTTTTATTTGCCGCTAAGACTGTTTCCGGTGTCACTGCCAGATCCATTTTCCCATTTACTTTTGTTGCCAGAATATTGATATTATATTTTCTACGAATATCAATTTCTCCGACCTTTCTTCCTATCCATTTTTCCGGAATTGCCACCTCAAAAATAGAATGCTCTGCATCCAACTCCACATAATCCAAAATATGCTCTGCAGTATAACGAATGGAGGTCCATTTTGCCAACTGCTTTTCCGGATAAACTACCTCATCTGCACCATTGCGTAAAAGGAATTTTTCCTGAACATCCGCTGACGCACGTGATACTACAAATTTTCCACCCAACTCTTTTAGCAATGAAGTCGTCTCTAAAGAACTTTGAAAATCCTTTCCGATGGTTACGATACAAACATCAAAATTATCCACGCCCAGGGAACGCAAAAACTCCTCATTCGTACTATCTCCAATCTGTGCACTTGTTACATACTGCATTGAACCATTGATACGTTCTTCGTTTCGGTCTACGGCCAGCACATCGTGATTCAACTCACTCAGCTCTCTTGCAACATGCGTTCCGTAACGACCAAGACCAATAAGTAAAACTGATTTTTTCATACATACTCCTTATCCAACCATTACTTTTTCTTTCGGCAATTTAGCCAAATTACTGTTCACACTTGAAACTGTTGCATAAATCAAGGTTAATCCTCCAACCCTTCCAAAGAACATCAAAAAAACAAGCATAATCCGTGAAACAATACCCAATCCCGGCGTAATGCCCAACGTCAGTCCTACCGTACCAACCGCCGATGCCGTTTCAAACAAACAGGTCATCATTGGCAATCCTTCTATGACACTCATCATAACACCACCACCGAAGAACAGCGTAACATACATCAATAGTATCGTCGCTGCTTTTTTTATTGTTTCATCCTCGATGCTTCGTCCCAGAATTTCTGTTTCTTTCTTCTGGCTAAAGATAGACTTTACATTTGCGAACAATACCGCTACCGTCGTTGTCTTCATACCGCCGGCAGTTGAACCCGGGGCTCCGCCAATCAACATAAGGAAAATCGTGATTCCCACCCCTGCCTCTGACAGCAGACTGTAATCGATTGTATTAAATCCTGCTGTACGAGGAGTAATTGCCTGAAACAAAGCCGTCCAAATGCGCTTTGATATGGGCAAATCCTTCATCTCAAAATAAAAGAAAAAGAGCGCGGGAACAAAAATCAATACAGCCGTTACCAATAAAATCAATTTCGTCTGCACGCGATACTTTTTCAGATGATACCGGTGAACCACCACATCCTCCCAAGTCAAAAATCCAATACCACCGATTACGATTAATAGCATAATTACAATATTTATGAGCGGATGATATACATAGCTTGTAAGGGAAGAGAACTTTGCATTTATGCCCATTAAATCAAACCCGGCATTACAAAACGCAGAAATCGAATGGAAAAAGCTCATCCAGATGCCTTTTACGCCAAAATCCTTACAAAAGACAGGCATCATTGCACATGCGCCAAACAACTCGATGCCCAAAGTTCCTATTACGATAAAACGGATTAATCGGACAATTCCGCCCACTTGCTGGGCTGATACTGCCTCCTGTATGATGTTCCGCTGCATAAAGGATATCTTTCTCCCCGACAGCAGCATCAATGAAGCTCCGACGGTTACAACCCCCATACCGCCAATCTGAATCAGCAACAGAATAACGCCCTGTCCAAAATAGGACCAATATGTAGCTGTATCCTGCACCACCAACCCGGTTACACAGACCGCTGAGGTCGCAGTAAAAAGAGCATCGAAAAATGAAGTTACCTTTCTACTTTGTGAAGCAAGCGGAAGCATAAGTAAAACTGTTCCCAACAGTATCACCATAATGAATCCAACAATTATAATCTGAAATGCGCTCAGTGTTTTCTTATTTTTTTTTATTTTCATCTACTTTACCTTTTCCACGTTTCCGGAACAAATAATAATAACATCGGG
>JAZNBY010000057.1:0-6471 GCA_045587325.1 Lachnospiraceae bacterium
GGGCTATGAACCAAGTGCTGTTGTGACGGGACTGATTCTTGGCATGTCCCTCTATCCGGGAGTACCATACTGGGTGCCGGTGGCCGGTGGGGCATTTGCCATTTTGGTTGTGAAAATGTTATTCGGAGGACTGGGAAGAAATATACTGAATCCTGCCGTGGCGGCACTGGTAGTGACGTTTGTAGGGCTGAGACAGTTTATTCCGGTGCCTGTGGTGCAGGCGATGGAAGAGGCCAGTCTGCTTGACAATTTTTTTGGATTTAAGGAGGGAACCATCGGCGGCATCAGTACCTTTTTGCTTTTGTTGGGCGGTTTGTATCTGGTGCTGAGAAGGGTGATTTCTCTTAGGATTCCCTTCTTTTATTTGTTGACTTTTACGGTGTTTACTGTTGTGTTTGCGGTCATTACAAAGAACGAAGTGCCGAGTATGCAGGAATTTGCCATGTTTTTCTGCCGTGACGGGCTGTTGCTAGGAGCGTTTTTTATGGCAACGGATACCACCACATCCCCGATGACAGGGAAGGGCCGGATCGCTTACGGGATACTCCTCGGTTTGTTGACGGGAGTATTTTCCGTAGTGACAAAAAGCGGTCATGAAGTATTGTACGGCATATTGGCCGGCAATCTTTTTGTGCGACTGATCGACAGACTTACCTATCCGAGGTATTTCGGAAAAGGACAAAAGGCAAAAATATAATTGTTGAGGTGACAAAATGCGTTGTGAAGTATGTGGAAGAGAAGCGATGAATCCGGAGGCAAATTATTGCGATTATTGCGGAAACTCCTTCAGAGAGGCCGGTTTTCAGGCAGAGGTAAAGAGACAGCAGGAGGAACCGGAGAAAAAGATGCCGGCAACAGGAGGTCAGGTTCCGACACAGTGGTTTTTGGGCGTTATGTGTCTGCCGTTTGTGCCGGCAATCGGTGTCTTTGCTTATCTGGGTGTACTATTTTATTGGGGTTTTTCCAATAATATCAATGATTCAAGAAAGAGCTTTGGCCGCGCCACCCTTATTTTTACAGGGGTGATGGTAATGTTACTTATGGCTATGATGCCTTCCTTAGAGGCGTTTTTGGCCGGAGATATGAGCGCATTGACGGAAATGCTGGGCGGTCAATGATCTGTTTACTTGTTTTGGTCGCCATACCGGGTGAGAATCCGGGTTGATGGGAGGATGGATATGAAACTTTTACATTGCGGGGATTTGCATCTGGATTCGGCTCTGAGTGCGAATCTGGAATCGGAAAAGAAGAAACAGAGAAAAGGGGAGCTGCTAGCCACCTTTGTACAAATGGCGGAATATGCCGCAGAACATGAGGCCCGGGTGATGCTTATTGCCGGGGACTTGTTTGATAGCGCTCATGTGACCAAACGTACCCAGAATACGGTAAAGGAGACGATTCTGCGGTACCCAACCATGGATTTTTTGTATCTGAAAGGAAACCATGATACGGAGACCTTTTTGGATGTTTGGGAGGAGAGGCCGGAGAATTTAAAGACCTTTGGTACGGAGTGGACCTATTATCGTTATGACAACGTGGTCATTGCGGGAGCGGAGTTTGCCGATGACAACGGAGCAGCTTTGTATGATTCTCTTGTGTTGAACCGGGAGGATTGCAATATCGTAATGCTGCATGGACAGACGGAGAAGTATCGTTCCAAAGAAAAAGCAGAGATGGTGTCTTTGGGGGCATTGAAAAATAAAAATATCGATTATCTGGCACTGGGACACATTCATTCCTATCGGTGTGAAGTGCTGGATGCAAGAGGCGTGTACTGCTACTGCGGATGTCCGGAGGGCAGAGGTTTTGATGAGTGCGGACAGAAGGGCTTTGTGTGGTTGGAAACGGAAGAGAACCGGATTACCCATAAGTTTGTGACCTGTGCCTGCCGTACCGTACATGAGGTGCCGGTGGATATTACCGGGGCGGAGAGCACTCCTGCGGTGGAAGCACGGATGCGGGATGCGCTGGCGGAGCTTCCGGAAGAGGACCTGGTGAAGGTATCTTTAACCGGAAAGGTAAGTCTTGCGGCAGAACGGGATCTTTCCTATCTGACCGGACGGTTCGCAAACCGTTTTTTTGCCTTTAAGATGAATGACCGTCAGGTAGGTTTGGCGGTTCGCCCGGAGGATTATGAAAACGATGTTTCCCT
Source organism: Lachnospiraceae bacterium (assembly GCA_045587325.1). Lineage (GTDB taxonomy): Bacteria > Bacillota > Clostridia > Lachnospirales > Lachnospiraceae > SIG307. The sequence continues at coordinate 2,153 of JAZNBY010000057.1, forward strand.
GCGGGGTGAGTTTATCCGTCTGGTAATGCAGGGTGAATATACGGAGGAAGAGAAGCGGATGTTGCTTGAATTGGGAATCCGCGCCTTGGAAGGGGAGGAGGTGGAGTCATGCTTTTAAAACTGTGTTATGTGCAGGGGTTCGGAAAATTGCAGGATTTCACCTATGAGTTTCAAGAGGGACTCAATGTGATCTGTACGGAAAACGGGTGGGGGAAAACCACCTTTGCCGCCTTTTTGCGTGCTATGTTTTACGGCCTTCCGGCGGCAGGCAGCCGCACGAAGCTGGAGGAAGCGGAACGAAGAAAGTACCGGCCTTGGAATGGCGGAGTGATGGGCGGTTTCCTTGTATTTCGTGTGAACGGAAAGGAATACAAGGCGGAGCGTACCTTTGGAAAGAAAGAGGCGGAGGACACGTTCCGTCTGATTGATTTGTCCACCAACCTGGAGTCTTCTGATTTTTCGTCGGAACTGGGAAAGGATTTGTTTGGCCTTGATAAGGAGGCCTATTCCCGCAGTACTTATCTTCCGCAAAATAAGATTTCCGATGGCGGCATGAACGACAGCATCGGAAAGAAGCTGGGAAGGATGGCGGAAGGAGAGGAAGAGAGCGGTAATTTTGATAAAGCTTACGGATTGCTGGATGAACTGCGTAAAAAATATATTCCGGACCGGCAAAAGGATGAAAAGGGCTATGTGGCAGAACTGACCAGAGCAATCTCCGAGACGGAAAGTCGTATGGAGGCCTGCCGCAGAAAGGCAGAAGGTGCAAAGCCTTGGAGAGAGAAGGAACGGGAGGCGGTTACAGAGAAAAAGAAGGTTCAGGAAGAACTTTCCGAGTGCCGCAGACAGCTGGAGGCAGCTGCAGGATACGAAGCTTTGGCGGCAAAAAAAAGGCATTACACTGAGCTTTGTGGCAGAGAGGAAACGCTGAAAGTAAAAAAGGACAGTATGACGGGACTGTTTCCGGCGGGAGTACCGACGATGGAGCAGTTAAAGGAGTGCAGACGTTGTGCGGAAGAAGCGGGAGAACTTTCCGGTGAAGTCCGTTCTTATCGGTTATCACCGGAAGAGCAGGACTGTTTGGAAGAATTCCGGCATACATTTCATAACGGAGCACCGTCCAAGGAACAGATAGAGGATTGCATCAGAAAAGAAGCGGTTGGGAAAGAACAGTATCGGCAGACGGAACAGCTGTTGCAGCAGGTGACGGATAAAGAGAATGCCGACAAGAAAAAGGGACTTCTTTTTGTGATACTGGGAGTGCTTGGTACGATTGCCGGTGTTTTGGGGCTGGTGTTTGAGTTGGTACTGAAGCAGGACGGCTTTGGGATCGGCAGAACCATCTGCATGACATGCGGTATGATTTGTCTTTTGCTTGGCGCAATGGCATATAAAGACAGTAGAAAGGTGAAGGAACAAAAGGAAGAACTGGAAAGACGCCTTGCCGCTGCAGGTGAGGCCAAAGAACAGGGACTGGCCATGCTAAGAAGCTATAAACAGGACGGTTTGGCTGATATAAGCGAGGGCTTGTATCGTCTGTCGGAAATGGTACGAAGATACGAAGAGCTTCAGGCAAAGGAAGCGAACTATAATCGGAGTCTGGAACGAAGAGAAAGCTTGCGCAGACAGGCAGGAGACTTTTTGACCGCGTATCGGATGGATACGGAGGATTTGAGCGGAAGCATTTCTATTTTGGAGAGACGTCGTCAGGAATTTGCCGGAATTATAGAAGAATATGAAGAAGCGGTAAAATTGCGGGAATACTTTGAGAAGGAAACACCGCCGGAGTCTTTGGTGCAGCTTGTGACACCGGAAACGGGATATGTGGAACTTCAACAGAAGGAGCAGGAACTTCTCAGGCGGATTGCTGTATTGGAAGAGACAGAAAAGGATTGCAGAAACCGCAGAGAGGCTTTCGAAGAGGAAGCGGAGCAATTGCCGGAGTTTAATGAGACCTATCTGGAACTGACCGGTCGTTTGGAAGCAAAGAAGCAGGAGCATCTTTATATCACAGAGACCTTAAAGTGCCTGAAAAAGGCCAAGGAACAGTTCTCTTCCCGTTATATGAAGGGATTGTCGGAAGGATTTGACCGTTATGTCACGCTGCTTGGAGGCAATGATTTGGAGAAAACCACCGAGGGACATTATGCGGGTATTCATACAGATGTAAATCTGAATGTACAGATAACTGCTTACGGAGAAGACAAGGAACTGGGGTATTTCAGTACGGGGTTCCGGGACTATATTGGACTTTGTATGCGGTTTGCTCTGGTAGATGCCATGTTTACGGGGGAAAAGCCGTTTCTTGTGCTGGATGATCCGTTTGTGAATCTGGACAAAGAGAAGCTTGACCGCTCTCTGGCTTTTTTGCGGGAGGCATCCGAAACGTATCAGATTTTGTATCTGGTTTGTCATGATAGCCGTGCGTAAGGAGTTTATGGAGTCGGATACAACAGAAAAGTAGAAGAGAAAGAGGAAAAGAAAGGAGGCCGGCAATGGAAGATAAGAAAAAGAACGTAATGCGCACCGTGGCGCTTCTGGCGTTTTTTGCCTATTTGCTGTTGCTGGCATATTTGTTGTTTTTCAGCAGTGCCTACGGACGGACCTCGGAAATGGGGTACCGTTATAATCTGAAGCCTTTTTTGGAAATCCGACGGGGCATTGAACATGTGGATAAGGTGGGGTATCGGTATATTCTGGTGAATGTGGCCGGGAATGTGGCGGCTTTTATGCCCTTCGGCCTTTTGTTACCCCTTATTTCCGAACGCAGGAAAACTACCTTTCATGCATTGCTTTATACACTGTTGCTTTCTTTTTGTGCGGAATGCATACAATTGTTATCGAGAACAGGTGCCTTTGATGTGGATGACCTGATTTTAAATACGGCCGGAGGTGTTTTGGGATACTGGTGTTTCTACCTGTGGCTGGGACGAAGGAGGAAGAAAAGATGATGGAAGAAGAGTTGTTCCGGAAAAAGGAACGGGATGGAATGCATTTTCACAGCCGCAGCCGATCCAAAAAAGGTGTGGCAGGTTTCGCTCTTTCTATCATAGGCGTAGCGGTGTTTTTAACCTTGTGTATCATTTCCGCTGTAACAAAGGGGACTGCGGGACAGGCCATTGGTGTGGCAGGACTTTTCCTGGTAGCGGAGAGCGTGACGGCCTTTGTGTTATCTTTGCAAGGTCTGAGGGAAAAGGATGTGTTTACAAAGTTGCCTTTTGCGGGTCTTTTGGTATCCGGCAGTTTGTTTGTATTATTATTTTGTCTGTACATTGTGGGAATTTAGTGCCCGGACGGAAAGGAATGTAAATGGAACAGTATATGGAATTGTTAAAGGACAGAGAAGAATGTATGGAGCGCATGGAGCTTTGCAGAGAGCGGCTTCTCTCTATGCAGACGGAGCAGACGGTGCCGGCGGAATATCAGAATTTTTTTGCGGCGCAGGCAAAGAAGATGCTTTTGATTTTTGACTATGGGCATATGGTGGAGGACGGTTCGTTTTTTAAGCTTACGCTTGATGAGACGAAGGAGTGGTTTGCCAAGCTTTATGCGGAGGTGCTGCCGGATACTTATGAGAAGAGCTTTGCCAATCCGGTGTATACCGTGTCGTTGTTCGGAAAGAAGTACGGCAGACTTTTCGCGTATCTGGCGGCGAAGTTAAATGCCCAGATTTTTTACGCGGCGGAAGGCTTACCATTGTTTGTGGTAATGGCAGCGGAGCTTTTGATTGAGATTTACAATTATTTTGAAGAGTTCCATGAGTTTACCTTTAAGGAGTGCAGGGAAGCATTGTATTCCTTTGATACGGACAATGGGGAATTGTATTATTACCAGAGAGCAAGAGAACAGTTTGACCCTGCGTATACCTTTGTAAAGGATATTATTATGGAAGCGGACGGTTCGGATCTGCGTTATCTGTATCGTTACGGAGAATATATTACGGAAAATGAGCTAGGTGTAGCGAAGTTCTTACAGAGTCTTGATGAGGCAACGATAAAGGCTGCGGCAGAGAATGTAGTAGGCGGATACCTGCGAGGCTTTCAGGTGATGCGGGTGCCGCTTGCCAAGGGGCAGAACGTAGGGCTACGGTTTGCCATCGGCTTTGAACGGGTAATGAAAGAAGTAGTCCGTCTTTTAGAGGCGGAAGGCCTTAAGGTAACCTCGGTGCGGACGCCGGCGGGGGCGCGCCATGCCAGAAAGGCCGGCTATACGGTAACCAATGTGAATATCCAGTATGATTACGATCACCGCAATGACGAGGGGCTTTTGGCAGACAAGCAGTGGTACGTTAGAAAAGAGACGGCATTGCATCGTGTGTA
>JAZNBY010000058.1:0-20702 GCA_045587325.1 Lachnospiraceae bacterium
AGGAAATGGAAACCAAAAATCCGGCCAAGACCGATGGCCATATCCGAATAACCGGAAAAGTCAAAATAAAGCTGTAAGGATATCGCAATTGCGTACAACCAGTATCCTGCCACGGTGGCCTCTTCCATCCCATGCATGGTACTTCCCAGCTTACCTAACGTATCCGCAATCAGCACCTTTTTGGAAAGGCCGATAATAAAACGGGTTACGCCGGTTGCAAAATTCTCAAAGGAATGCGTTCTGTGGGAAAGCTCTTCCTCCACCGTTGTATATCTTACGATAGGTCCTGCAATGAGCTGCGGGAACAATGCCACGTAAGTTGCAAGACGAATCGGACTTTTCTGCACCTTTGCCTCTCCTCTGTATACATCAATGGTATAACTGAGGGTCTGGAACGTATAAAAGCTGATACCGATCGGCAACGCCAGACCAAGAAGCGAAATATTCGTATCAAATAAAGAATTCACATTACGGATAAAGAAATCCGAATACTTGAAAAATCCAAGCACACCGATACTGGTAACTACGCTTGACCAAAGAAACACCTTGGACCATACCGTACCGCGGAACTTATCAATTAAGAGTCCGTGGATATAACTGGACAAAATCGTCGCCAGCATAAGGATCGTATAAATCGGTTCTCCGTAAAAATAGAAGAACAAGCTGGCAATCAAAAGCACAAAATTCTTCAGTTTAAACGGCACAATGAAATACAACAACAGCACCGCTGCCAAAAAGTAATAAATAAAACTAATTGTTGAAAATAGCAGAAGAATCCCTCCTTTTCTTAATCACACTCTCTACGCATCCACATCACACTACACCCAGCCCCGTCTTTTTCAAAAAAACAGGACACCTCGTTATGAAGTGTCCTGCAAAAATCACAGTTTAGCCCTCGTTGGAAAGCGGACACATTAAGAAGAATACCATATTGTTGTAAGCTCCTACTACGGTCTGCTCTGCTTCTACACAAACGTTCCAAGCCGGATTACATTTTGCGGTAAGGTCGTTCATAAATGCATTTACATCTGCACCGTCCTCTAACTCAAATACATAACCGGAAAATGCGATAGAGCCCATCATCGGTCCGAACATTGCACCACTCTTGAATCCGGTGATTTCGTTGTTGTCAAAACCGGTAAGGAAACCAGGCATTACCTCTGCAGAACCTGCCATAAACGGAATGGACTCGTGCATGGAAAGCATAAACGCTGCATCTACAGCAGTAGAAGACGGATTATCGTTCATCGTCGTCTCAAAAGCCTCCCAAAGCATCTCGCCCCAGCTATTCTCAGCCACTTCCGGCCAGATAATGTCAGCTTCTTCGGTTGCGCCCTGGCCACCACCTGCAGATGCGTTATCCATATCAGCCGGATACATTAAGAAATATACGGTATTGCCGTAAGCACCTACCTGGGTATAATCCGCTGCCACACAGATATTCCATCTCGGGTCAGCCTTGCTCTTCAAATTCTCAACAAATGCATTCACATCTGCACCATCTGCAAGATCAAAAATATAACCCATAAATGCAATGGAACCCATCATCGGTCCGAACATTGCTGCCTTTTCAAACCCTGTAATCTCTTCGGAAAGACCTGCAAGATAACCCGGCTCCACCTCGGCAGCCCCTGCCATAAACTGAATCACCGGATTGGTGGAAAGTACGGATGCTACATCAATCGGTGCTGCTTCCGGATTTGCTTCCATCTCAGCTACAAACGCATTCCAGAACTTCTCGCCAGCGCTGCCTGCAGCAAACTCCGGCTTAATCACTGCGGTCTTGTTCTCATCCTTGTTGCCGTCTTCCTGATTCTCGGCACCCGGAGTAACGTTTTCCTGTGTTACATTGTTGTCGCCTGCGCCGTCCTTCTTGTCCTCTTTCTTACCGCATGCCATCATACCGAATACCATCGATACCGAAAGAACTACTGCAAAAAACTTTTTCATCTTCATACTTAAAATCTTCCTTTCTTATTTTACCTTGTTTCATTTACTTCATTCGTAATTTATGTGGTCTTTCTCCGTCCCACTGATACATTGACGAAGCTTGTCACCGTTCGGTTCCAAAAAAACAAAAATTTCTTCACAAATTTTTTCAAATACATTTTTATTCGACATTTTGTCCTTCCGGAGCTCCGCTATAATACAACTTATGATAAAATCCACCCTGAGCAAGAAGCGCCTCATGAGTTCCCTGTTCAATAATATCGCCATCCTTCATTACAAGAATCACATCCGACTCTCTTATGGTGGATAACCGGTGCGCCACAACAAAGCTGGTACGTCCCTTCATCATCTTACGGAATGCTCTCTGAATCCGGATCTCCATTCGCGTATCGATGGAAGAAGTCGCCTCATCCAAAATTAACATCGGCGGCAGACAAAGCATAACTCTGGCGATACAAAGGAGCTGCTTCTGTCCCTGGGACAGATTCCCGCCGTCTTCCGCTATGACGGTTTGATACCCTTCCGGCATACGCCGGATAAAATTATGGGCATAGGATGCCTTTGCCGCTTCTTCGATTTCTTCCATGGTGGCATCCGGCCGTCCATAGGCAATATTTTCCGCAATGGTCCCTGCCTTTAACCAGGTTTCCTGTAACACCATGCCGAAATTCCCCCGTAGAGACGCCCTTGTCATTTCTCTAATATCCGTTCCGTCTACAGAAATACTTCCACCCTTTACATCATAGAACCGCATCAAAAGATTGATCAGCGTCGTTTTACCACAGCCGGTAGGACCTACAATGGCCACCCTTTGCCCCGGCGTTACTTTTAAGTTCACATCCTTAAGAAGCGGAACGTCCGGCACATAAGAAAATGCTACATGAGAAAGTTCCACGGTTCCCTCCGCATCCGTAAGCACCCGCGCATTGTCCGCATCCGGCGTCTGGGACTCTTCATCCAAAAGATCGAACACCCGCCTTGCACAAGCCAGCGCGTTTTGCAATTCCGTAATAACAGAAGAAATTTCATTAAACGGTTTCGTATACTGATTTGCATAAGATAAGAAACAGGAAAGCTGTCCCACCGTCAGCACCGCCGGTCCGGACACCAGTGCCACAAATCCACCGAACACACCTACTCCGGTATACACCAGACCATTTACAAACCGGGTACACGGATTGGTCAGGGATGAGAAGAAAATCGCCTTAATTCCCACCTTCTGTAACCGGCCGTTCACATCCTTAAATCTCTCTTTTGCAGTTTCTTCATAATTGAAAGCAGTTACCACCTTCTGATTTCCGATCAATTCCTCCACAAGAGAGGTCATCTCCGCCCGTACCTTCGACTGAGCCTGGAACATGGAATAGGTCCTCTTTGCAATAAACGCTGCCACAAACAGGGAAACCGGTGTCAGTACCACCACCAACAGAGCAATTCCCACATGAATGGAAAGCATGAAGCCCAATGTAGCCGCAATGGTAACCACGCCCGTAAACAACTGGGAAAAACCCATCAAAAGTCCGTCGGAAAGCTGGTCAATATCCGTTACGATACGGCTCAATGTATCCCCGTTCGGATGGGAATCCAAGTAACTGAGCGGAAGGGTCTGCACATGGGCATATACCTTGGTTCGCAAGTCGCGCACCACATGGTAGGCAATCCGGTTATTGCACAGTCCCATCAGCCAGCTGGTCACCGCCATAATCCCCACCACAACCAAGAGCCTAATTAAAATCGGTGTAATAGCGGAAAAATCCACTTTACCTTTCCCCACCACATGGTCCACCGCCTGTCCAATCAACACCGGTGTATATAAGGTAGCGATTACGGTAACCACCGCAAACAATAAGGACAACAACACCAACGGAATGTGAGGCTTAATAAGGGAAAGGACACGTCCTAATACCGCAGAGTTTTCGGTTCGCTTTTTCATGCCTCCACCTCCTCTGCCGAAAGCTGGGACTGGCAGATTTCACGATATACCTCACAGCTTTCCTGTAACTCTTTGTGGGTTCCCATCCCCACAATCTCTCCATCCTCCAATACAATAATCAAATCCGCATTCTGAATCGTTGCGGTTCGCTGGGACACCATAAATACCGTCATCCCCTCCGTCCGCTCCGAAAGAGCCTTCCGCAGCGCCGCATCCGTGGCAAAATCCAGTGCGGATGCGCTATCATCCAATATCAAGATTTCCGGCTTGCGCACCAACGCTCTTGCTATGGTAAGACGTTGCCTCTGACCGCCGGACAAATTTTTTCCGCCCTGGTTTAACATATAATCCAGACGACCTTCTTTTTTATCTACAAACTCTTTTGCCTGGGCAATAAAAAGTGCTTCTTCGATTTCCTCATCCGTAGCATCCGCCTTGCCCCATTTCATATTGTCACGGATGGTTCCGGAAAACAACACCGCCTTTTGGGGAACGATTCCTATTCTATTTCGCAGTTCCCGTTGTGGATAGTCCCGTACATCCACTCCGTTAATAAGTACCGCTCCCTTTGTAACATCATAAAACCGAGGAAGGAGATTTACCAGAGTGGACTTACCGGAACCCGTACCGCCGATAATACCCACGGTCTGTCCTTTCTTTACAGAAAAATCAAGTCCCGCAAGTGCCTCCTCCTTGGAGCCCGGGTACAAAAAGGATACCCCGTCAAACCGTACCGCTTCCTCCTGACTTTCCTCCGAAAGCACAGCCTTCTCCGTACCGGTTTCTTCCTTATCTAATATAGTAGGCTTTAAATCCAAAACTTCATTAATACGCTTCGCGGAAGCCACCGCCTTTGTAAAAGAAACAATCAACACCTGCAACGCTACCAGCGCATTTAAAATCTGGGTCATGTAGTTTACAAGTGCAATCACCGCACCCTGGGTAATGACGCCGTCATTCACTTCCTTACCACCCTGCATAATAATCGCTGCAATAGCAAGATTTACCACCACATAGGTAAGAGGATTCATAGCAACCGATACCCGGCCTACCCGTTTTTGCAGTTTCAGCAACCGGCTGCAATCCTCACAAAACTCTTCCGTTTCATCTGCCTGTCTTCCAAAGGCACGAATGACTCTTGCACCGTTTAAGCCTTCTCTGGTAGCAAGGGAAATGGTATCCAATGCCTTTTGAGCCTTGGAATACATCGGAATGGTCAATACCATAATTCCGTAGATAATCAATGTCAACACCGGCGTAGCAATCAAAAAAATAAGTGCCACCTTAGCATTTACCAGAAACGCTGCCACAAGTGCCCCCACCACAATAAATGGGGAACGCAAAAACAATCGGAGAATCATGTTCACGCCGGCCTGTACCTGATTCATGTCACTGGTCATACGCGTGACAAGGGTAGAAGTTCCCGCCTTATCAAGCTCCGCATAAGAAAGCCGGTTCATATGGGCAAACAAATCCTCCCTCAGCTCTGTACCGAAGCCCACGGAAGCTTTTGCCGCAAAATACTGGGCAATCAATGAACACACCAGGCCTACTACACCTAATAATATTAGAATCACCGCCGCCTTATATACATAAGCACGGTCTCCCTTTGCGATTCCGTTATCAATCATATCCGCCACAACAAGGGGTACCAGAAGCTCAAAAAAGGCTTCCAGCATCTTAAACAGCGGCCCAATAATACTTTCCTTTTTATAATGTCGTAAATACCGTGCCAATCGAAGCATAAAATTACCTCCGTACACTATCAGCAGTACTCTTTCAAGTTTTCCTGCCATCTTTCCGATAACCAAGGTGATTATAGCAAATATTGGATGGAGTGTCAACGCAAGTGAGCCTTTCCCTTCCTATTTATATCTATATTTTGCTACTAGGTCTTTTTCCTCATACTATTTTTTGTGTTTTTTCTTTTTTTCTCTAAAGTCAGACAAAAAAGGTGCCGATAATATAATCAAATCAATGAATGACAGTTGTACTGAACGGACTCAGTAACTTCTCGAACGGATTCGAAGACTGTATTTCATGTAAAAATACAACCTATCAATAATCCAATCAGAGGAGGGACCTATTATGGCAATGATCGTTCAGCACAATATGCAATCCATGAACGCAAATCGTATGTTAGGCATTGTTTCTAACAATCTCGCAAAGTCCACGGAAAAGCTTTCTTCCGGTTATCGTATTAACCGCGCAGCAGATGATGCGGCAGGTCTTGCGATTTCCGAGAAAATGAGAAGCCAGATTCGTGGTCTTACTCAGGCATCCACCAATGCGGAGGACGGTATTTCCTTAATCCAGACCGCAGAAGGTGCTCTCAACGAAACCCACAGTATTTTACAAAGAATGCGTCAGCTTGCCGTACAGGCAGCCAACGGTACCGAAACCGATGACGACCGCGGAAATATCCAGGATGAAATCGAACAGTTACAGGACGAACTTGACCGCATCGCAGAAACCACCGAGTTCAATACTATGAAGCTCCTTGATGGTTCCTTTGACGGCATCTCTTCCAACAACACCACCGCCGGTCCGAAGTATGGACAGTATGACGGTACTTTAGGTGCATTCATTACATCTAATATTGTCGGAGTTACTGTTTCCACCAACACTTCCGCTACCGCAGGCGGTGAGTCTGCTATTTGGGATGCTGCAGGCACTTCCCTTACCATCAGTCTTGCCGACAACAAGACCTATACCCAGGCAGACATCGATCTCCTCATTAAAAATGCAAAACAGGAAGACTATTCCGCTACCAATACCCCGGCGGAGATTACTCTCAAGTTCGCTACCGGTGTATTTACGGCAAAGGCAGATACTTCCGTAACTTCCGTAGCTACCGTAGCAGGCAACAAAGCCTCCGGCGAGGCAGAAATTGTTGCTACTACTTCCACAAGCTATGTAGGTGCAAATACAGTAAAAATCACTTCCAACAAATACGGACAGGATTACAATATAAGCATTCAGTTTAAGTTCGATGCCGATGAAGGAAAAGAAGTCGCTAAGTTAAACACTTCTGCATCCTATAATATCAATACCGCTACTTCCTTAGCAGATGCGGTGGGCACCTATGCAGGTTATGAGATCTCCTTAATGTCCGGTAAAGAATACACCGCCGAGGATATCGAAGACCTGTTAGCAGAGGTGGGCTTAAATGTTACCGTTGAGTTAAGCGGTACCGCAACTCCGGGAACCGACGATCCGCAGACTTTATTTATTACGGATTCTGCCACCACACAGACTGTGAACTTGACCAACGGTACCGGATTAGGTGATGAAGATGCATTCCTTACCCAGAACTGGTATGACAGTGTAAATTCCACCGGTGGCATGAGATTGCAGATCGGAGCTAATGAAGGACAGACCATGGACTTCAACATCGGCGACATGAGTGCTTCCGCTCTCGGTGTCAGCGGGCAGAGTGTACGCGTAGACGAGCAGGACAGAGCTTCCCAAGCTATTACCACCATTGACAAGGCAATCGAAATCGTTTCCAAGCAGCGTTCCGCCCTCGGTGCTGTACAGAACCGTTTGGAGCACACCAATGCAAACCTTGACACCTCCGCAGAGAACCTGCAGACCGCAGAGTCCCGTATCCGTGATGTAGACATGGCTGCAGAAATGGTAGAGTACAGCAAGAATAACATCCTCTCCCAGGCTTCCCAGTCCATGCTTGCACAGGCTAACCAGGCAACTCAGGGTGTACTTTCCCTCTTACAGGGCTAATTAATCCAAGTTTACTTCACCTTATCGTTTTCATGTTGACATCTGCAAGATTCACTGTGTCCCGATAGGTTGAAAATAGACAAAGGCGTCTGCTTTCTGCAGACGCTTTTGTCATCTGCGAGTTTACGAGCAGATGTACACGACGCAGTCGTGTCTATTTTCATGAGCAAGGAGCGAAGCGGATTGCGAATGATGCTTTTTTCACTACCTGTTGCGTAAAATCTACAAAAACACTCTATATTTTGTAATTTTTTCATATTTTTTCTAAAGAAATCTATTTTCATTGCCGATATACCTTACAAGTGAATGAAACACAGCCACACTGAAAGGACTCAGTTATCACCCGAATGGATTCGAGGGGCCTGTATTCATCGTAAAAATACAACCTATCGCAAACAAAAACATGCTCATGCATAAAGAGCAAAATTCATCTATCGGGAGGTAACGACTATGGCAATGATCGTTCAACACAACATGCAGGCAATGAATGCCAATCGTATGCTGGGTATCGTATCGAACCAGCAGGCAAAATCTACAGAGAAACTTTCTTCGGGTTATCGCATCAACCGTGCCGCTGATGACGCAGCAGGCTTAGCTATTTCTGAGAAGATGCGTTCCCAGATCCGTGGCCTCACACAGGCTTCCACCAATGCGGAAGACGGTATTTCCATGATTCAGACCGCAGAAGGTGCACTTAACGAATCCCACAGTATTTTACAGAGAATGCGTCAGCTGGCTGTTCAGGCTGCCAACGGCACCGAAACAGACAACGATCGTGATAATATTCAGGATGAAATCGAGCAGTTACAGGATGAACTCGATCGTATCGCAGAGACCACCGAGTTCAACACCATGAAGCTTCTCGATGGTACCTTCGACGGAACCAACACTTCTACCACGACTGCAGGACCAAAGTATTCCGACTACAACGGTACTTTGGGTGCTTTCATTACCTCTGACATCGTTGGTGTACAAGTTTCCACCAACACCAGTGCGACCGTAGGCGGCGAGTCTGCTATTTGGGACAGCACCGGTAAGATTTTAACCATCAGTCTTGCGGACAACAAGACCTACACCCAGGCCGATATTGACAGTTTAATTAAGAATGCAAAGCAGGAAGACTTTTCTGCTCAGAATACTCCGGCAAATGTAACCGTGAAGCTGGCAACCGGCGTTTATACCGCCACTGCGAATTCTGTTACAACAAGTGCAGGTACTGCAGCCGGCGCAAAAGCAAGCGGTTCCAGCACCATTACCGGAAACAGTTTTGTAGGTGCAAACACCATCGAGATTACATCCAACAAGTATGGTGCGGATTATAACATTGACATCAAGTTTATGTTCGATGCGGACGCAGGAGAAGAAGAAGTGGAACTTTCCACCTCTCCGGTTTATTCCATGAGTGCCACCTCTATTGCGGATGCCATGACTACAAATGCCGGCTACGAGATTCACTTACAATCCGGCAAAGAATACACCGCCGAAGATATTGAAGACCTTTTAGCCACAGTCGGCCTTAACGTAAACGTAGAGTTAAGCGGTACCGCATCTCCGGGTACTGATGACCCGAACACACTCTTCGTTACCGACTCCAGTACAAACACTACAGTGGAGCTTAGCAATGGTACCGGTCTCGGTGATGATGATGCATTCCTGACCCAGAACAATTATGACAGTGTTGCTTCTGCCGGTGGCATGACCTTACAGGTAGGCGCAAACGAAGGACAGACCATGACCTTTAACATCGGCGACATGAGCGCTACCGCACTTGGTGTCAGCGGCAACAACGTTCGTGTAGACTCACAGGATCGTGCTTCCTCCGCAATCACTGTAATCGATGCAGCTATCGAAAAGGTTTCCAAACAGCGTTCCACCCTCGGTGCTGTTCAGAACCGTTTGGAACACACCATTGCAAACCTGGATACTTCCGCAGAGAACTTACAGCAGGCAGAGTCCCGTATCCGCGATGTGGACATGGCAGCAGAGATGGTGGAATACAGCAAGTACAACATCCTTTCTCAGGCTTCCCAGTCCATGCTGGCTCAGGCAAATCAGTCCACACAGGGTGTACTTTCCCTCTTACAGGGTTAATAAAGAGAAAACCGGCGTCACATCCAATCGCCGTAAAAACAATAAAAACCGTCGCGTTGATATGCGGCGGTTTTTTCTTTATGGCAAAACCTCTCTTCCATATCAACGCCTATGCATTCTGCCAAAAGTATAAATTTTCATAATTTTCTTTATTTTTTTATTTTTCTATGGAAAAACACATACATTTATGTTATTATAGTCTATGGAGAACATATTATTTATGGAGGTTAACACTTATGGGATATGAAGAGTCACATTTTAAGAAACAGGCAAACAAACACACACTCTTTATGTGGACCGCACTAAATGTTATCTTTACTGTCTTATACATTTTGGAAATGTTAAAAGGCGGACGAACCCTACAATATCTTGTCATTTTTCTTTCCATCTGCTGGTTGCCGTATATTGCAGGACTTATCGTTCTAAAGATTAAAAGTATGAGTACTGCCGTGTACTGTGAGATTGTTTCTGCCGGATACGGTCTGCTCTATCTGTTTGTACTTATGACTACCAAAACAAACGTTACATACGGATATATATTTCCGGTTGCCAGTCTTTTGGTATTATATAAGAAGAGAAAGATGCTGATTCGTTGGGGAATCCTAAACGTCCTCATCCTTTTGGCATACCTGGCAAAAACCGGATTAACCACCGGATTCACAGCTCATTCCATTACCGATGCAGAGATTCAGATTGGTGTTACTGTGTTGTGTTATGTTGCCTATGACATCGCCATTCGCCATATGACTAAAACAGAAGATGCCATGCTTGGTTCAGTGAAAGCGGATTTAAACCGGGTTGTATTGACCATTCAACAAGTAAAAACTGCCAGCCATTCCATCGTAGATGGCGTTACCGTTGTCAGCGAACTTTCTGATGAAAACAGAGACAGTGCGGACAATGTTGTATCCAATATGGAGCAGCTTACCCAGAACAACGTAGTTCTCAAGGAAAGAACCGATTCTTCTCTGGATATGACAAACAAGATTAATCTTCAGGTAGAAAACGTTGCCGGATTGGTGCAGGAAATGGTAGGATTAGTGGACGAATCTGTAAATCACGCCAAAATCAGTTCCGAACAATTATCCGATGTAATGAATTCCACAAACGAAATGGCTTCGCTGTCTACAGAAGTAGAACAGATTCTGCAGGACTTCCGAACGGAATTCGAGATGGTAAAGGCAGAAACCGGCACCATTGAAAAAATCTCCGGCCAGACCAACCTTTTGGCTTTAAATGCTTCCATTGAAGCGGCCAGGGCCGGTGAAGCAGGAAAAGGCTTTGCGGTTGTTGCAGACGAGATTCGCGACCTAAGTACCGGAACCAAAACCTCGTCTACCAGTATTATGAATGCTTTAGCAAACTTGGAAGTTACCGCCGACAGAATGACGGAATCCATTACGCGCACACTTCAGTTAATCGCAACCACTTTGGAAAAGATCAGCCAAGTAGACACCAGTGTTACACACATTACCGAGGATGCTACCAAACTCGGTGCAAATGTCCAGGTCATCGATTCCGCCATGCATGAAGTGGAAATTTCCAACCGGCACATGGTAGACAACATGAACCAAATCAGCGATGTTATGGAATTAATGACCACCAGCATCCAAGAAGCGGATGGCAATACCCGCATCATGCGAAGCAAGTATTTGGAAACCTCCAATAACATCACTTCTATCAGCACCATTGTAGGCCAGCTGATCAGTGAATTGGGCGAAGGCGGATTTATGACTCCGGAGGATCTCAAATCCGGTATGTACCTCACACTAGAAGAGGTACAAGGATCTGCAACAAAGGAATTCCGTTATCAAATTTCAAAGGTAGAGGGCAATAAGATTTTGGCCACTTCCTTAGGCGGTGTTCTCTCTGCTTCTTCTTCGGCATCCTACCATATTGCCATTGTTGTAGATAACCGTATTTATCGTTGGGAGAACATTCAGGTCACCCCGCAAACAGGCAATACGGTTTCCATCATCGTAAGTGGAAATCCGAAGGTTACCAATCGTAGAAAATACCGTCGCATTCCGATTTTCCATCCGTGTTACTTCGATTTGGAAGGTTTTGACAAGCAACTTTCCGGTACAATGGTTAACATCAGTGCCGGCGGCTATGCATTCTTCTCCACCTCAGCGGAACTTCGGGAAGCAAAGGGCAAACAGATCCGTCTTGTTATCGAAGGATTTGCACCGACCGAACAGCAGACCTTGGAGGGCAACATTATTCGTGTTACCGATAATAATGGTACCTACATTGTAGGATGCCGTATGTCAGAAGACAATGCTTTTATCAACCAATACATAGAGAAGAATTACAAAAAAGATTAAGAAACATACAAAAACCGCGACACCAGCAAGTGTCGCGGTTTCTTTTTTCTTACGCGCCGATTCTTCGGTCTGCTCCCCATCTTATTTCATTTTCACTGTCAAATGGGCACTGTTGATTCCGTTTCCTTCAATCCGTATACTGTCTCCTGACCGATTCGGTCCGGCCTGCCAACTCAAAGTAAAACCATCAACCTCCGGCAGTGAAATAACCTTTCCCACCGGCATTCCCATCATATAATCATTCTTATAACTGATAAACAGCACTTTTATATCTGCTTTTAATGTACACGGAACATACGAATAAGTACCTTCCGGACTGTATATTGTATATGCTGCATATAAGTCTACCGTATCTCCGGTTTTCCATCCGTATGCTCCAAAAGAGTTTTCCTCCGAGCTACTGTAGAAATTCCCCTTCGTATCATAAAATCCGTCACACACCACCGTGGTGCCTGCACCATAGGCATTTACGGCACTATCCTGCACCCTTCCGTTATTCACATAAGAAGCAGCTGCCTTCATCAACACATGACCTGCTTCCATATGCAAAAACGCCGTCTCAGAACTTGTGCCGTTCTTCGGATATTCATAAGCAGATAACTGAGACATCACGTCAAACACATCACCTGCCACCATGGTATCCAAATCCCGCATCACAAGTGGAATAAAATAGCGAATTGTCAGCGTTTCCTGCGCTCCCGGTGTCGGACTTGAAGTCGGTGACACTTTCGGTACCGGTGTCGGACTCGGTATCCGCTCCGGCTTATCTGTCGGTGTAAGTGTCGGGCTCACTACCGGTCTGGCTGTCGGTGTCGGAAGAGCTTCCTTCGTCGGACTCGGACTTGGGCTTGGACTCGGTGTCGGGCTCGGACTCAGTGTAGGACTCGGACTCGGGCTCGGACTCGGTGTCGGGCTCGGACTCGGTGTCGGACTCGGGCTCGGTGTCGGACTCGGTGAAGGACTCGGACTTGGGCTTGGACTCGGTGTGGATTCCGGTGTCACAGTTTCATCCGTAACGTCCGGCCATTCCGTCGTCTCCGTCAAAACCTCTTCCATATATTTTTCAATCTCTTCCAACAGATATTCCTGTTGTCTTCTCTCATCTTCCGATAAAGCTTCCTGACCATTTTCCAATCTTTGTCTCAAATATTCCGCACTGTATGTACGCAAATCGGATGCTTCTATCACCTTGGTAGCTCCGTAAAATTCATATTGTCCCGGTTCTGCTTCCTTCAGCACTTCCATAGTGCCGGCTCTGGACATTCGTGGCGCCGCAATCCCCTCCGGTTCCACATATACAGCACCGCTAAAGGTCAGTACCTTCGTTTCCACCCCGGAAACATTGCCCATTTCATCCCACACTTCACGATATACCACTTCAAACCGGGTTCCCCGGACGGACATGGTGGAAGCTTCTGTTATCACCTCAAAACTGCTCTCCGGTGTCAGTTTCTCTTCTATGTCCGAAAGCACAGCTCCGTATTCCAGATAAAGACCTGTCTTTCCGTTTTTTTCTGTTCCGGACAGCTGTAGCAACAGCTTTGAGTTTTCATCCAGAACAATATGCTTATCTTCATCCAGTAAAATCGTGATTCCGGAATCTTCTCCTGTCACAATAATATCTCCGGACTCCAATTCCATAGAGGCATAGGCCTCCGTATCTTCTGCTCGTACACGTTGTATCGCAACAGTTCCTTTGGTTGCCGCCACACGGGCTATCCGTCCTGCTTCCTCTTTCTTTCCGTACTTTGTAAAAAGGATAACACCTGCGGCAATCAGCAGACCAGCCAACAAAATACCGCAACATACACGTCCGGCTTTTCTTTTTTTCTTTTTTGCCATGCCATCCTCCTTACTTCTTATCACTCTACAATCAGAACAAGGTCATTTACACATCCATCCTGAACCATCATTGTTACGCCACCGTCATAACTTGCTCCGCCTTGCCAGCGCAAGGTACGTCCCTCCACCTTCGGGCATTCCAAAAGTTTTCCTACCGGAAGTGCTACCATGTGTACATATTCGGCCCCATCGGCTTTCACCGTCAGAATACAAGGCATGTACCGGTCAGTCCCCGATGCTGCCTGTACGGTATATACCCCATACATATCAAGCAAACCTTTGTCTTTCAGCCCGATATCCGCAAAGTTTCCCGGCTCGTACATGCTATAGAACTTCGGATCTATTAAACCATAGAATCCGTCACAAGTCAGCACTGCATCCTCTCCATATTCATCCTTTGCGCTTTCATATACCCATCCTCTTTCTATATAGGTATTATTAATTGTATCGTGCCGCTCATTCACTTTTTCATTTACCGATACTTCTACCGTTATAAGAGAATCGGAATAATAATGGTTCTCCAAAAACAACAATAACTGCTTGGTATCTTTCGCATTGATTGCTCCGATATCCCGGATTACACGAGGTGCCACATACTGTACGGTTCCTTTCGGTCCAACAATCGGCTTCGGCTTCGTCGTCGGTGTCGGCCCCGGAGTCGGCTTCGGTGCCTCCGTTGGCTTTGGCTTCACCGTCGGCTTCGGTCGCTCCGTCGGTGCCGGCTTTGCAGTGGCCGTCGGTTTTGGCTCCTCAGTCGGTGCCGTCGTTGCTGTAGGACGCGGTGTCGGAGTAGACGTCGGCTTCACTGTAGCCGTAGGAGCCGGGGTCGGCGTCGGATCCGGCTGTTCCCAGGATGATCCATCCTCCAAGATCCACTCACAGATAAAGTATCCGTCACTTTCCCTCAATCCGCCGTCATTCCAGTAATACGGTCGCTGCTGCCAAAGCATGGCATAATCTTCTTCCATGAAATTATCCAAGTCATCCTCATGCCAGTTCTCATATCCTTTTTTTGCACCGGATACCCAGAACCATTCTCCTTCGGTTATCTCATCCGTATAGGCAAAGTAGGCAAATTTACATCCTTCCTCTATCATTTTTTCATATAAGTATGTATTCTCTTCTTCACTCAAAATGGTAGCAAGCTGTCCGCCGGCTTCTTCGCAATATGCGTTTATCTCCTCCCAGGACCTTCCGTTAAGCGGAATAAACTGATACCCGTGCTTACTTACATCGAACTCTTCTTCCAAATAGTCAGATCCGCCACCGATTGTTTCCTGTTTCTCCAGTTCCGGCAAAATTTCCTCTAAATATTCGTCCGCAAGATTAAGCAACTTCTCCTTCTGTTCTTTCTCCTCTTCAGACATCTTATCCAGATTCTTCTCAATATCCTCCTTCAGATAGGTAGCACTCATCTCACTTAAATCCTTTGCTTCTATCTGCTTTGTTTCGCCTTCAAATACTGCCTCACCGTCTTTATTCTCCACCAATACCTCCATGGTGCCCGGTGTGGATACACGTTCCTCTTCCTCTCCTTCCGGTGCCACTGCCACCGCACCATCGAAGGTCAGGACCTTGATTTCCATACCGATATAATTACCGGCATTATCCAAGAGCTTACGATATGCCACCTCAAACTGGGTTCCCCGGACAGACATGGTAGAAGACGGTGTACAGATCTGATAGTCACTGTCCTCGGAAAGCTTTGTCTTTATATCAGAAAAAATTGCTCCGTATTCCAGTTCCAAACGGGTTTTACTGTCCTCCTTGGTACCGGTTGCCACCAATACCACCTTGGTATTTTCATCCAACACCACATATTTATCATCATCCAGACGTAGTGTCAGCTTTGCTCCTTCTCCCGTCAGCACTTCGTCCCCGGATTCCAGATTCATGTTCTCTTTTACCTTCAGGTTATCCAGATCCTCCCTGTTTACGGTAACATCCCCTACCACTTCAGTGACACGGATATTACGATAGGCCTCTTCGTCTTTTCCCAGTACAAAAAAGAGTACCACACCCACCACAACCAGAAGGGCTGCAGCTCCGGCCATCCAAAGTATCTTTTTCTTGTTCATTGTCTTTTTATCCATATTGTTCTCTCCTCGTTCTATTTCTCTTCCCTATAAAGGGAAAATACAGGGACTGTTCTGCACAGCCCCTGCCTGAACTCCTTGTCTCTACAAGATATTATACCACCTTTGCCCGAAAATGTACAGCATTTTTCGCGTTTTTCTCTGAATCTACAGTTATTTTTCATCATTTCACATAAATTGGTAGATTTTATAGAGATACATTTTTATTTGCAGGTCGCCCTTAAAAATGCAATACCTTTTTTTGCCGCCGCAAGTCCGGACACTTCACAATGGATGGTGGCATCCTTTGCATACGTTTCCTTTAACCGAAAAAACTCCTCCCAGTCTGTCTGTCCTTCTCCCGGCACCATATGTACATCCCCGTCAAAACAATGATCGTTTACATGAATGTGACGGATATACTTTGAAAGTCGGGCAAACCATGGTTCCCCGTCTTTTGAACTAAGCAACGCATGGGAATAATCCAGACAGATTCCGAAATTATTAATGTCCTCCAGTCGCTCTGCCAATATTCCCAAAAGTTCCGGTGAATCCTCAAACATATTCTCCAGATAAATCTCCGTTTCCGGATACTCTGCAGCCAACTCCCTTAATACCTCTTCCGTATAAGAAAGCCAGTTGGCATCGTATTGTTTTCTCTTTAAAAACGGCAGATAATTTCCGTGGAACACAATCCCCCTGAGTCCCATTTTCTTTGCAATCTCCATGGACTGGCGTAGGCGCAGACGAGAAATTTGCCGTATTTTTGCATCATAGCTGAATACCGTTACGTCAAAAAACGCGCCGTGCATGGTATCCTTTGACATATCTCTACCCAGGCTCCGGTATAGGGCGATTCGCTCTTCCACTCCCTTCGTATCATCCAACATATCCGGAAAAATGAAATCATTGTACTCAAAAAATACATTCTGTTCCCTGGAAAACTGCAGTGTTTCTTCCGGACAGGTCAAATCCGGTATGATATGAAATTTCGTCATTTCTTCTCCCCGTCCTTCCTTTTCCTGTCTTCGCTCCATGCTACTGACTCCTTAAACTCATTCAAAATAGCCTCATCCACTTCTCCGTCCGCTGCCATTCTGGTCAAAATATGAAATGCAGATTCCTTGGAATGGGGCCTCTTATACGGTCTGTCGTCACTGGTCAGGGCGTCAAACACATCCGCAATGGTAAGAAGACGCACCTCAAACGGAAGCTCCTCTCCGGAAAGTCCCTGTGGATATCCCGTCCCGTTTAACAGCTCATGATGTTTACTTGCCCAGGTACGCACATTTTTATAATGGTCGTCAAAATTCATGGCAGCAAGGAAACGCTCCGTATACACCGCATGCTGCTTCATAATCTCCCGTTCTTCATCCGTAAGTGTTCCCTTCTTAATCAACAGGCACACGGTTTCCTCCGGTGTAATGTACGGATGTATTGTTCCATCCGTATCGGTATACAGCTTTTCTGCCAGTTCCTTTACCTGAATCTCCTTTGCATCCTCCAAAAAGCCGGACCCGTTAATCTGAATCACCAGCTCCGTAATCTGTGCTATGTAGTCTGCTTCCTTTTCATACTCTTCCTTGGTGCATCTTCCTTCAAAATAATCAATCTGCTTTAGTGCACGAATGTACTTTAGCCGGGCAAGCACCATCTCCAGACGACCTGCCAGGCGGGTTTCCTTATTCATAACATCAAGCGGTGTCACCAGCTTCCCGATGTCGTGCATCAGTGCAGCCAGCTCCAGTTCTTCCTTGTGCTCCGCACTGAACCGTTCCTTCTCTTCACTTGTCTTTGCATTCTCATTACTGTATTCCACAAAATCCACCACCAGATCATGCACATGCTTGGAGTGGTAGTAATTATACGGAGTTCTGGCGTCGATTGCATTGGTAAATACATTTACGATGGAATGCAACAACTGCTTAATCTGGGTGACATACTGCATGTTGGAAAGAGACACTGCGGCCATGGAAGCCAATGCCTGAATCAACGTCTCATGCTCCTCCGTAAAGGCAATCAACTCATTGTTCTCATCTCTTGCATTCAACAACTGCGCCACACCGATTAGCTTCTCTTCGTGATTGATTAACGGGAACGCCAGCATGGACATGGTATGGCAACCGAACATTTTATCATACTTCCTTGGTCCCGAAAAGTCAAAGTCCGTATTTTCCGCATATACATCCGGCACATTTACCAGCTTACGATGAATAGCGCTATAAGCGCATACCTTGGATTCATCCATCTCAAGGGGCGGTACCGCACCGCCTCTGCGCTGCACCTCCGGATCTACGTTCCGCATAATCATGAATTCCAGTCGATTATCCCGATGAAGATACAGTGTTCCGCCTTCGCAATTGGTCAAATCCATTGCACAGGTAACGATTTTTTTCAAAATCTTATTATAATCGTGTTCGGAAGTGAGCGTGATACTCATCTCCAGAATCTTATTTACATCTAACACCTTCCGTGCCTCCTTTTATCCTTTGTTCTTCCGATTTCTTTCCGCTCACAAGCGGTGTCTGTTATTGTTCTTCCGGTTTCGGTAACTCTGCTTCTTGTTCCGTCTCTGTCTTATCGGCGACATTCTCCTGTCCCTGCACAAATCCCAGCACGGAATGCACCGCCAGAGGCTCTGCCTTGCCCTTTAATTCCATCTCACCGAGAGGTTCTGTCACAATACGTCCTTCCAGACGCTTTCTCAAGTTCTCACTGATAACAACCTGACCGCCCAGCGCCTTTCCTTCCAGACGGGCTGCAGTGTTTACCGTGTCACCGATGGCGGTATAGTCCATTCTCGTTTCACAACCGATATTTCCCACGACTGCCGGACCGCAGTTGACACCCACACCAAAGGCCACTTCCCTGCCGATTTTATCTTTTATCCGCTCATTTACCTCTGCCGCACCTTTTACAATATCCAGTGCCGCCTGTACCGCCTTCGCCTCGTAATCCTCCAAATCCACCGGTGCGTTAAACACCGCCATGGTGGCGTCTCCGATAAACTTATCCAACATACCGCCGTTGGCAAAGATACACTCTGTGGTCAGCGCCAAATACTCATTTAGCATTTCCACCACCTGCTCCGGTTCTAAAGCCTCCGACAAGGTAGTAAACCCTCTGATATCAACAAACAATACCGCTACGTCTCTGGATTCACCGCCCAGATTAATAGACAGTTCTCCGTTCTTATTCATCTCCTCCAATACCTGAGGAGCAATATACTTACGAAACTCTTTCATTATTCGGCGTTTGCTGAGCCATTCCGTAACATATTTCAACAAAATATGCATCACGAGAATAATAACGATGCATCCCATAAAGCCGAATGGATATACATAGCTGCCCCGTTCATACAATTCCTTACATACAATGGTATAGCCACCCACCATTACTACTGCCGAAACAATATTTATAAAAATATTGGTCTTCTGCAATAGTAGGAAAAACAACACACATAACACAACGTTGATCGATGTTACCATCACCAAAGAAGCAAGGTCATAGGAATACCCCCGGTTCAAAGAGTCAATGATGTTGGCATGGATTTCCACCCCGTACATCTTCGCCCCCTGTCCAATCGGCACCGGATAGTCATCCATCATACCCGGCATATAAGCACCCACCAACACCACACTGTCTTTGAATGGGCGCATATCCACATCACCATTTACCACACTGGACCAGGAGTAGGTCTCATAGGATCCCGGTCGTCCCATGTAACGGATGCCGTAAAAGCCGGCATTATCCACCTTCGGTACATAAGGTTCCTTCCCCTGCGCCTTTGCATACTTTGCATATACCTGATAGGAAAAACTGTACATGGTTTCCTGTTGGTCGTCTGTCACCGATAAAAGCCCCTGACGAATGGAACCGTCCATGGTGCTGGGAAGAGTATTGGAAAACCCGTATTCACACACGTTTCTCATAGCCTCATAAGGATATTCGTACCCCGCCACATGATAGGTATTAACCTTGTAGGAACCATCCGGTTGCAGTTCCGATTTGGCATCAAACAATACACGGGAAGCAATCACTACATTGCCTGCTTCTTGTGCAGCCTTTACAAAAGCCGCATCCCCTTCCGTGTCTCTCTCCGTAATATAGTTAATATCAAACCCGATGACCGCCGGTTCCGTTCCCGGTTGATTCAGCGCTTCTACCAACTCTGCCGCATGGATTCGTCCCCATTCTTCGTAGTTTCCGTAAACTGCTTCGGAGGCCTCATCAATGGTAATAATTTTTATTCTGTTATCTACCTTCCGCGTATCGGTAAAATAAATCCTATCCGCAACTTGCTGTCCCAGCACCCGCACGGCCTTTACATTGGAACACAGCCCCAATATAACTACCGCAAACAATGCCAGTCCCCGGGATACCCATTTGTTTTTTAACATGAATCGCTCCTTATATCCATCACGTTTTATGTAGAATGCTTATTCCGTCGGTCCCACAAACACGTAGCCACCTAAATCTTCACTATAAGTAAAGAAATCACTTGCAGGCTTGTCACTTGTACTGTCATAACCTCCGTAGCATTCATAATAACTACACGGCCCTACCAACGGGTCTCTTCCTTCCCGGGCACAAGTACCTCGTAACGTCGCGTCTTCCAATTCCGTTGCTGAGAACAGTGTATCAGCACCGACTGTCAGATCGACCGTTGTAGCTTCTCCAAGTGCTTCATCCCAGTAAGTCAGGGTCCAACGCATCGCATGTTCGTCTACAATAAGCAATGCT
>JAZNBY010000059.1:0-11174 GCA_045587325.1 Lachnospiraceae bacterium
GATAATCTTATTGTTATGATAAAAACTGTTAAATGCGTCTGCCAACTCGTAAATGTACTGGCAAATCTTATGCGGTGCCACCTCATCATAAGCATGCTCCATCACATCATTGAAACGAGCGGTCAACAACATCAGTGCCAGTTCATCCTTTCCGTACTCTCTAATGCTGGCATTGATTGCCACCGGCTTCTTCTCGCCTTCCGACTTAATCTTTGCCAGAATGGACTTAATACGAACCATGGTATACAAAATATACGGTCCGGTATTGCCCTCAAAGGAAGTAAAGCGGTCTAAATCGAAAATATAGTCCTTGGTTGCCTGATTGGATAAATCACCGTACTTAATGGCAGCCAGACCTACTGTCTTTGCAATCTGCTGTGCTTCGGCCTCTTCCATCTCACGGTTTTCCATCATCTTTTTCAGTACTTCGTTGTTGGTATCGGAAATCAGCTGTTCCAAGCGCATAACTCCACCGTCTCTGGTCTTAAACGGCTTTCCGTCCTTTCCGTTCATGGTACCGAATCCAAGGAACATAATATCCTTCTCCGGCTCCACGATACCTGCCTTCTTGGCGGTACGGAATACCTGGGTAAAATGCATCTCCTGACGCTTGTCTGCCAAATAAATATAACGATTCGGCTCATAGAGCTTTTCTCTTTCCACAATGGTTGCCAAATCGGAGGTTGCGTACAGTGCAGCACCATCGGACTTTCTCACGATACACGGCGGAATCTCTTTGGTATCGCTTTCTTCCTGTACGTCTACTACCATAGCACCCTGACTCTCGTAAGCCAGACCCTTATCAATCAACTCCTGTACCATAGCCGGAATGTACGGCTGTACATCGCTTTCACCCTTCCAAAGATCAAAGGAAATATTGAGGTCCTCATAGTTTCTCTTCAAATCCGGAACGGATACATTCATAATATGACGCCACAATGCTACGTAGCCCGGCTTTCCCAACTGGAACTCCAATGTAGTACGATGGGCGCGTTCCTTAAACTCCTCATCCACCTTGGAACGGGCAGATGCTGCCGGATAAATCTGCTCAAGCTCAGACAATGTAAACGGCGGTTCTATCGGATACTCGCCGGTGAAAGATTCGTCAAAATACGGAAGAGATGCATCTTTTTCACGAACGCCCTCAATTACGAGACCCATCTGCAGGCCCAAATCCCCCAGATGAACGTCACCGATGACATTATGACCGGCATAACGGCAAATACGCTTAATGCTTTCACCGATAACCGCGGAACGTAAATGACCGATATGAAGCGGCTTTGCCACGTTCGGTCCGCCGTAATCCACGATAATGGTAAGCGGATCCTCTGCAGCATCATAACCGAAACGCTCCTGCTCTGCCATCTCCTGCAAATATGCTGCAAGAAACTCCTCATCTACGTTGATGTTGATGAAGCCCGGCATTACCGCATTCACTTCCGAAATGGTGTCGCTTTCCGCAAGTTGCTCTACAACCGCCTTAGCAATCTCAATCGGAGCCACCTTATACTGCTTCGCAGCTGCCATGGCACCGTTACACTGGTACTGGCACAAATCCGGACGATTGGACAAAGCTACCATGCCGTACTTTTCATCATATCCGCAAGCCAAAAACGCATCTTTTACATCTTCGGCAATCATATCGATCAACTTTTTCATTGTACTTCCCTTTCTGTCGCTGACAAAAATTAATTTTAAGTTTAACCCACTTTCTAGCATATCACACCTTACTAAAAAGTACAAGTGTTTGGAAAAATTTTCATCATCTCCTCTAAAGTTTCTGTAGCGCAGCGTACCATTTCCGGACAAACTGTTTTAAATAAATTTTGCTCTCTTATTTTTTCCTTATCCTCCGGTTTTGTCAAGTCATATCCCAACAGTTCCCGACATACTACGGTTCCCTTCTTTGCTATAAAACGGTTCATAAAGTCTTCCGCTATTTTGTACGCATTTTCCTTCTCCTTCGGTGCGTTTTGATGATAGTGACCGTATTTTAGTCCAAGTACCATTAATGCTCCCGAAACCGCACCGCACATTTCTCCTTTTCTTGCTCCGCCGCCGAATTGCGTTGCAACTTTTAGTGCCAGTTCTTCTGAGATTCCCATCTCAGTTGCAAAGGTTGTAAATACTGCCTGGGAACAGTTAAAGTTGTTATTAAAATAAGCTACCGCTGTCTGTTGCTTTTCTGTCATTTGTTCTTCCTTATTCATCTGTTTTCTCCACCTTTTCACATGCTTCATTGTATAGTTTTAATGCTTCTATTACTGTTTCCTGTTTTTCCACTGGGATATGATCCAATACTTCTTTGAACTTTAAATTCATATCATGTTCTATCCTTTCAAACCGCTCCTGCCCTTTTGGTAATAGGCTCAGTTCTACGTAGCGCCGGTCTTCCTTGGCAGGTTTTCGTTCCACAAATCCCTTTTGCACCAGTTCTTCCACCGAACGACTGATACTGCTTTTGTCGGTATGAAGTATCTCTGCCAGTTCCTTTACGGAAATTGCCGGTCGTCGCCCGATCTCCACAATTAGAAAGCACTGGGTCTGACTCACACCACAGCAACAACAATCCGACTGATTCATGTTCCCCAGATGACATTCCAACTGTCTTGTATACTCACGAAACTGCTTTACCAAATCCATTTTCTTCTCTCCTTCCGAATCTTTTCATCATTCTACTTCAAATAGTTGCTTTTGTCAACTATTTATTTTATCAACTAAATACAGGAAGAACAAAGAATCTCACTTGTGAAATTTCCTATCACAAAAAAATCACACTCACGATTTCACTCGCAAGTGTGATAGTTCCTTTTCTACTTATTTCTAAAATATACCTCAACATCACCGATTCCGCAATCGATATTAAAACTATGTTCCGCATCGGCGGCTACGATCTTTTCAGAACCAATCCCATCAATCGTTGTGGAACCAAAGACTACTTTTCCGATGCCACAGTCCAAAGTCCCCTTATAGTTGCTTTCCTCTGCCCGAATGGTTGCTTCCACCGAACCGACACCACAGTCGATACTGCTCTTTCCTTCAATCAGACCTTCGATTTCCATGGAGCCTACACCACACTGTAAGGAGGCATTCTTAAGGTCTACCCCTTTTGCCGTAAACTCACCGACTCCTATCTCCAGTTTTGCTTTTTCCGTTGCATAAACATTGGTTGCCGTTACTTCACCGGCCCCTACTGATATCTGTAGCTGTTTTGCATGCAAACCGCTGATGTCCGCCTCCGTGGCGCCAAACTCAAATGCAACCCGTTCAAAGCAAACATCCTTCGGTATGGTTATGGTAATTTTACTGTTTTTATTGCTTCCTACGAACAGGCTCGAAATAATATCGGAGATATTGCTATCATACGTTATGGATAATTTGCCGTCTTCGTAATGATCGGACAGCCTTCCGGAAAGGTTACTGTAAGTAACGGTAACATCCGCCGTATCCGCCTCTATCACATCAATTTCACAATTTCCGATGTCAAACGTCATCTCGGTAAGCGGTCCCGGAAACACCATAGTCCCGCTCTTGCCCCCCACAATATTTTTGCCGGTAGCATTCTGATAGATAATCAATCCTACACTAATTGCAATCATTGCAACCGCAATCGCAATATACACTTTCTGTCTTGTACTCTTCATCCCGTGTTCTCCTTTATACTTTCAAAACGGAGATTATCCCTTCCGGACAATCTCCGCAATCCTCCTAATGCATCCTCACTTACTGTTCAAACAGTAAATCTCCGTAGCTCGGTACCGGCCAATCCTTCTTGGCTACCAGCATCTCCAGCTTATCAATCGGTGCACGAAGTGCTTCCATCGCCGGAACTACCGACATGCGGAAGTATAAGCCCTGCTCTTTTCCTGCTGTCTTCTTTCCTGCCTCTTCGATGCAGGCTTCCAATGTCTTCTGTGCGGCTCTTGCTGTAACCAAAAGCTCGGAAATCTCGGACAGCATGGATGCCTGTACGGATACATCCGCATCCGGCACTGCCTGGCGGATGGTATTGATGGAATTCGCCAGTTCCGTAGTGTACTGGATAACCGCCGGGATATACTGCTTTGCAGACATATCCACCATGGTTCTTGCCTCAATATTGATGGCCTTGGAATAGATCTCATAGCTGACCTCGGCACGAGAATGTAACTCTGCCTCGGAAAGCACCTGATGCTTTTCAAAAATGCGAACCGTCTTGTCACTGACAAGGGCTGAAATGGACTCTACCATGGAAGCGATGTTCGGAAGACCGCGACGCTCCGCCTCCTTTACCCACTCCTCGGAATAACCGTTGCCACTGAACACAATACGTTCATGCTTTCGCACGGTCTTTGCAATAAGCTCCTTCACTGCAGATTCAAAATCCGTTGCCTGTTCCAGCTCATCTGCGAACTCACAAAGAGCTTCTGCCACAATGGTATTCAATACGGAGTTCACATCCGCAATGGACATGGAAGAACCTACGGTACGGAACTCAAACTTATTTCCGGTAAATGCAAACGGCGACGTACGATTACGATCCATTGCATCCTTCTTTAAAGCCGGAAGGGTATGTACACCGGTGTTCAGCTTACCTCCGCGCTTGGACTCGGTTGCCTCACCGTTTTCTTTAATCTGTGCCAGAATATCCTCAAGCTGTTCGCCGAGGAAAATGGAAATAATGGCCGGCGGTGCCTCGTGGCCTCCCAGTCTGTGGTCGTTGCCCGGACAGGATGCAGAATAACGCAAAAGCTCTGCATTCTCATCCACAGCCTTTAAGATAGCGGATAAGAACAACAGGAACCGGATATTCTCGTGAGGTTTCTTGGTCGGGTTGAATAAATTCTCACCGGTATCCGTCACCATGGACCAGTTGTTGTGCTTACCGGAACCGTTTACTCCCGCAAACGGCTTCTCATGGAGCAGACATTCCATACCGTGACGGTTTGCCACCTTCTTCATAACTTCCATAATCAACTGATTGTGGTCCGTAGCAATGTTGGCAATATCATAAATCGGCGCCAGCTCGTGCTGTGCCGGAGCTGCTTCGTTGTGCTGGGTCTTGGCGGTAATACCAAGCTTCCACAGCTCTACATTTAACTCCTTCATAAAGGAAGCAACCTTTTCCTTTAAGGTCCCGAAGTAATGGTCATCCATCTCCTGGCCCTTTGGCGGCATAGCACCGAATAAGGTACGTCCCGTAAAGATAAGGTCCTTTCTCTTTAAAAACTTAGCACGGTCAACAAGGAAATACTCCTGCTCCGGACCAACGGAACAGGAAATGCTCTTTACCTCATCATTTCCGAATAATTTCAAAATACGAAGCACCTGGGTATTCAGTGCTTCCATGGAACGCAGAAGCGGTGTTTTCTTATCCAGGGCTTCTCCCGTATAGGAACAAAATGCCGTCGGAATACAAAGGGTCACCCCTGCCGCATCCTCACGGACAAAAGCCGGAGAGGTGCAGTCCCATGCAGTATAACCTCTTGCCTCAAAGGTGGCGCGAAGTCCGCCGTTCGGGAAACTGGAAGCGTCGGATTCGCCCTTAATGAGCTCTTTTCCGGAAAACTCCATTAGTACCTTACCTCCCGGTGCCGGCGTAATAAACGCATCATGCTTTTCCGCAGTAATACCGGTCATAGGCTGGAACCAGTGAGAATAATGGGTGGCACCCTTCTCAATCGCCCAATCCTTCATGGCGTTTGCTACTACTTCTGCCACCTGGCCATCCAGTTCTTCCCCGTTTTCAATTGTCTTTTTCAGTGCTGCATATGTTTCCTCCGGAAGGCGTTCCGCCATCACCGTGTCATTGAACACGTCAATTCCGAAAATATCCGTTACCTTTTCTGACATACCGGTAATCTCCCCTGACTTTGATAATCTTTTACTTATTCTTAATTGTAACATCCAACTGGTTGTACGGAATCACGATGCCTTCCTTGTCAAATACTTCCTTTAACCGGTCGTTTACCGTCCATTTCGCATCCCAGTAATTCTCCGACTTTACCCAGAAACGGAGCACCACGTCAATCCCGCTGGCACCATAATTACTTACAAAAGATGTAATCGGATGCTCTTCATCTTTCAAAGAATACTCCAAATTGGAACCGATGTCAAATAAAATCGTTTTCACCTTCGGCAAATCACTTTCATAATCTACGGAAATGGTAACATCCAGACGACGGGTATCCTCATGGGATACATTAATCAAATCGCTATTGGATAAGGTACCATTCGGAAGCACTACGATACGATTATCTGCCGTACGTAGTCTGGTATAAAAAATCTCAATACCGATAACCGTACCTTCCATTCCGTTGACAACAATGTAATCTCCGATGCGGAACGGCTTTAAAATCAAAATCAATACACCGCCGGCAAAGTTCGACAAACTTCCCTGCAGGGCAAGACCAATCGCCAGTCCCGCAGAACCCAAAAGTGCAATAATGGATCCGGTTTCCACGCCAACCGTACCTGCCAAAATTACAACCAAAATGCCGTAAAGCAGAATGCGAATCATGGACAACAAAAAGGTCTCAACACCATCATCAAAATTTCCTTTATCAAAGGCATGTTTTACTACCTTTATGGCCATCTTAATCAGCTTCTTGCCGATAATCCAGATCAACAAGGCAATCAAAAGTGTCTTTCCGAAATCAAACAACTTCGGCCATGCCGCCTGCCAAAATGTATCCAATACTTCCCAGTTCATCTTATGTTCCTCCTAAACTTTGTTAATTCTTTTTACTTTTCTTTTTCTGAACAACCTTCTTCTCCGTTACCTGCTCTTCTTCACAGGAAAATACAAGCATGGAAAGCCCCGGTATGGTAATCTCCATGGAATTGTCTCTATTGTTCCAATTCACCGGCTTGGAATGCTTCATCCTCGGATTGCCTTCTCCTGTACCGCCGAATTTCTCTTTATTACTGTTGAAAATCTCCTTAAACTTACCTACAAACGGCACTCCCACGCGGTAATTCGTCTGGGGCACCGGAGTAAAATTGCATACAACAAGCAACTGTTCCTTGCCATCTTTGGAACGACGCAGGAAGGAAATAATGCTGCGGTCCGCATCCTGACAGTCAATCCATTCAAAACCGTCCTGACGATGATCCCCCTCATACATAGCAGGGTGAGACGTATACAACGTATTTAATGCTTTATAATACTCCTGCATCTGACGATGGGATGGATACTGCTCAGTCAATTCCCATTCCAGACTCTTTGCCTCGTTCCACTCCGCAAACTGGGCAAAATCCTGTCCCATAAACAACAGCTTCTTTCCCGGATGGGTCATCATATAGCCATAGGCCGCACGAAGATTTGCAAACTTCTGCTCATAGGTACCCGGCATCTTGTTGACCATGGAGCCTTTTCCGTGTACCACCTCATCATGGGACAGCACCAGAACAAAATTCTCACTGTGGGCATACAAAATACTAAAGGTAAGAGCCCCCTGATTTCCTTTTCTGTAAATCGGGTCAGACTTCATATAATTGGTAAAATCGTTCATCCATCCCATGTTCCACTTATAATCAAATCCAAGGCCACCGTTCTCCACCGAATGGGTCACCATCGGCCATGCGGTAGACTCCTCCGCAATCATTGCCACACCCGGATTTCTCTTTTTCATCATGGAATTGAGATGCTTAAACAGCTCAATGGCCTCTAAGTTCTCATTGCCGCCGTACTGATTCGCTACCCAACCGCCGTCTTCCTTGCCGTAATCCAGATACAGCATGGAAGCCACCGCGTCAATGCGGATACCGTCCGCATGGAACTCCTCTGCCCAGTACATGGCATTGGCAATGAGGAAATTGGACACCTGCGGTCTGCCGTAATTAAAAATCAACGTACCCCAGTGCGGGTGACTGCCCTGTCTCGGGTCCTTATGCTCATACAGACAAGTGCCATCAAACTCAGCCAGGCCAAAAGTATCCCGCGGGAAATGTGCCGGCACCCAGTCCAAAATCACGCCGATACCCTTCTCATGCATATAATTCATGAAAAACTTAAAATCTGCCGGAGTACCGTACCGCGCCGTCGGCGCATAATATCCGGTTACCTGATAGCCCCAAGAACCGTCAAACGGGTGCTCCATCACCGGAAGCAGCTCCACATGGGTATATCCCATTTTCTTTACATACTTAGCTACCCTAACCGCCAGTTCTCTGTAATTGTAAAAGCTGCCATCCTCTTCCGTCGGTTTTTCAAAGGAACCGAGATGAAGTTCCAGAATTGACATAGGTTTTTCGGTCGAATGGCTCTTTGCCTTCTCCTTTTGCCACTCCTCATCCTTCCATACAAAATCCGAGCTGTCAAACACTACAGAAGCAGTATCCGGTCTCTTCTGGCCCTCAAAGGCATACGGGTCCGCTTTCAGCACCGTAAGACCACCTTTAACTTTTATTTCATACTTATAAATATCTCCCTGCTTCACCCCCGGTACGAACAACTCAAAAATGCCGTACTTCTCATGGCGGTGCATCGGAAATTTTCTTCCGTCCCAGAAATTAAAATCGCCTACCACGCTGACCCGAAGGGCATTCGGTGCCCACACTGCAAAACGCACACCTTCCACTCCGTCTATGGTCATGGGATGTGCACCTAACATACGATAGGCTTCGTAATGAATTCCGTTAGAAAACAACTCCATTTCCTCAGCAGATAAGGTCGGTCCGAACCGGTAGCAATCCTCTGCTATGGTTTCACCGCCTTCGTATACCACACGGTAACGATACTTTTTCACAGACTTCTGTGGCAGTAGCACCGCAAAAAAACCTGCATCATCCGCACGCTCCATCGTATACTCCTTGGAACCGTACATCACACTGACAGAAAGTGCATCCGGGAAAAACGCCTGAACAAGTGTCCCGTCATCCGTCTTCTTCGCACCAAGGAACTCGTAAGGCTTGTCCTCTTCTCCATACACAACTGCTTCGATTCTGCCCCAGTGCAGCTTGTCGTATAACACCTTTTCCATAGAACCCTCCTGTCCGTAACAACTGCTTCGACCGATTTTCTTTCTATTCCATGTTCCTATTCGTTGTACCAGTGGTCCACTCCCGACTCTTCATCCGGCACTTCTTCTACCGGCATGTACTTTTTAAAGATACGCTCTATCGGGAAGGACGCAACCAGAGTATAAATACCCGGAATAAAAATAACAAGCGGCTGCATAAAATTCATGGAACCCCATAATAAAAATGCGGAACCTGCAAACAATACCGTCAGCACCAGTGTCCATCCGATATGACGTATGGACATAAAGAACGACCACTTAATCAGATTGAGCGTAGTCACCGTAAAACGGGATAACAACGGGAAAATATAAATAATGGAAAATACGGCAAACAAGGTCAGCACCAAAAATGCACCGAACATCATACTTCCCATCTTTTCTCCTTTTTCGGCAATCTCCAGTGCATAAGAAAAGTCAAAATATGCAATAAATGCCAATACCACATAAACAATACCGATGGTGAAGCCCTGCTTGAAGTTTAACCGGAACGACCGGAAAAACTCCTTAAACAAATAGCTGCGTTCTCTGCGGATTACCTTTACCGTGGTATAGTAAAATGCCGTGCTGGCCGGACCAAGCAATCCGGTAAGAATTCCACCTACA
Organism: Lachnospiraceae bacterium; assembly: GCA_045587325.1. GTDB lineage: Bacteria > Bacillota > Clostridia > Lachnospirales > Lachnospiraceae > SIG307. Next base: position 9,606 of record JAZNBY010000059.1, read on the forward strand.
ATGAGAACAACAATAAATGCGCCTGTTCCCGACGTTACCAGCTTGTTGCCCACCATAACTCCGATAAACAACAACCCCGAGGCACTGAACACAATCCACATAAGACTTAACATCATCATATCGAAAATCTTACTCATGGTGGAAAAGAACTTGTTTTCCGAACTAAAAAATCTACTCATTATGTTATCCTTCCTTCTCTATCCACAGGTGCTTGCGTTCCCCTAAGCACACGAATCCTGCGTATTATAGTTTAATCCATTCTATCACATTTTAATGAAACTGTGAAGCATAAAGTTTATAATAAAACCCTTTCTTTTGCATGAGTGTTTCATGGGTCCCCGTTTCCTCAATCTTTCCTCCGTTTACCACAATAATTTTATCCGCATTCTGTATGGTAGATAACCGGTGGGCAATGACAAAACAGGTTTTTCCTTCCATTAACTTTAACATCGCTTCCCGGATTCTGAGCTCTGTCCGGGTATCTACATTGGAGGTGGCTTCATCCAAAATCAGCATATTAGCACCCGAAAGCATGGCTCTTGCTATGGTCAAAAGCTGCTTCTGTCCCTTGGACAGATTCACTCCGTCCTCGGTAATGACCGTATCATATCCTTCAGGCAAACGCTTTACAAACTCGTGAACACCCGCCGCCTTTGCCGCAGCCACCACTTCTTCTTTCGTGGCTCCTTCTTTTCCGTAGGCGATATTTTCCTGCACCGTACCTTCAAACACCCAGGTATCCTGTAACACCATGGTATAGGCTGCCCGTAGGCTTTCTCTTGTAATCTCTCTGTGCTCTGTTCCGTCAATCCGGATACTGCCCTCCTGTGGATCATAAAAGCGCATAAGAAGATTGATGATTGTGGTTTTTCCGGCACCGGTCGGTCCTACGATAGCCACCAGTTCTCCCGGCTTTGCCTCCATGGACCAGTCCTTAATAATCGGCTTTTCCGGTTCGTAAGCAAAATTCACATGCTCCATGGTTACATGACCCTTCGCCTTCTCCAACGTAACCGCTCCGTAAACATCTTCCGCTTCCGTCGGTTCCTCAATGACACGGAACACTCGCTCCGCAGCGGAAAGTGCCGACTGGATTTCACTGACTACGTTTGCCAGCTCGTTAATCGGTCCGGAGAATTTTCTGGAATACAGTACAAACGAAGAAATGTCTCCCAAACTCAACTTTTCTAACAAATACAACACGGAACCCGCCACCGTAACCGCTGTCAGGGAACAGTTATTGATAAAATTCACGGTAGGTCCAATCATACTACCGTAATATTCCGCATCATAATAGGCGCACACCGCCTCTTCGTTCTTCTCATCAAACCGGTCCGTCATTACCTGTTCCTTGGCATAGGCCTGGATGGTTTTCTGTCCGGTAATCAGCTCCTCCACCATACCGTTTAACTCACCTGCCTTGGCGGAACGCTTCCGAAACATCGGTCTGGTACGCTTTGCCATGAACCGGGTATAAAACACGGAAAGAGGAATCATAAAAAACATTACCACAACCAAAGGCGGCGAAATAATCAGCATCATTACAAGAGATCCGATGACCGTAACAAA
>JAZNBY010000060.1:0-4156 GCA_045587325.1 Lachnospiraceae bacterium
TACCTTGGAACTTTTGACAAAGCAATATCCCGATACAAAGTTTTACTTTATTGTAGGCGGGGATTCTCTTATAAAATTTACGCACTGGCGCCGTCCGGAACAGATTTTAGAACTTGCGACACTTCTCGGTGCCGGCAGAGCGGGGTATGAGGAAAACACGGTAAACAAAGCTGCGGAAAGCTTACAAAAGCAATTTCCGCAAGCAACGATCGGTACAATCATTCTTCCTGATTATCCGATTTCTTCCAGTGAAATCCGCAGAGCATTTTATACAGGGAAGAGCGAATCCGTAAAAAATGCATTACCGGAGAAGGTATGGAACTTTCTTGCGGAGCACAAGCTATATTCCGGCATCGGCTATGGTGACCTGGAGGAAGAAATGAGACAGATTTTGCCAAGAAAACGGTATCTTCATTCGGTAGCAGTTGCCCATTTAGCGGCAGCTTATGCGGTATCGATCGGATTGTCGCCCGAACGGGCTTTGATTGCCGGCATTTTACACGATTGTGCAAAGGCATATCCTGATGAGCAGCTGGTGACGGATTGTGACCGTTATCAGATTCCGGTTACGGAAGTGGAGCGTAGAAACGGCTTTTTACTTCACGGAAAACTGGGAGCCTTTTACGCGAAAGAGAAGTATTATATTACGGACAATGAAATACTGTCTGCCATTTCCTATCATACGACCGGACGTCCCGGGATGACGGACCTTGAAAAAGTCGTATTTTTGGCAGATTATCTGGAACCGTTTCGTACCCAACCGACGATTCCGACGTTAAACAAAATCAGAAAAATCGCTTTTACAGATATTAATAAAGCCGTTTATCTGGCATTAAAAAACACCTTACGGTATTTATCCGAATCCGGCATGGAAATGGATCTGACCACAGAAGAAACCTATCACGAATACCGGGTATACTATGAAAACAAAGATTAATGAAGCATCGGAGGAATATAAAATGACCGACAGAGCAAAGGAAATTGTAAAAATTGCATACAAGGCATTAGACGAGAAGAAAGCAGAAGATATTAAGATTATTGATATTTCCGACATTTCCGTAATTGCGGATTACTTTGTAATTGCAAACGGTACCAATTCTTCTCAGGTAGAGGCCATGGTAGACGAAGTGACCGACGCCTTGTCTAAAAATAAGATTCATGCGGAACGTATTGAAGGAATCCGTTCTTCCGGCTGGATTTTGATGGATTATAACGATGTTGTTATCCATATTTTTTCCAGAGAAGACCGCTTATTCTACGATTTGGAGCGTATTTGGAGAGACGGCAAGGAACTTGCGCCGGAGAGTTTGTAAGGATCCTGCGAAAATAGTTTTCAACAAACGAGAAGGGGTATTTTATGGATGCGCAACAATTTTTGCCCAAGGAGCTAAGTGAACGCTATATCAAAAGAACAACATGGATTATCAATATCGGATTATTGATTTTTCATGTTTCTTTTGCTGTGTTTTTTTGGATGAATTCCGCAGAGCTTATTTTCTTTTACAATTTTGTCAGTATTTTAGTCTATTTATGCTCTTTTATGTTATTAAATAAGTGGAATTACGAAAACTCAAAAATTTATATTATAACAATCTTTGTTGAGATGTATCTTTTTACAATTCTTTCAATCGTTTGTCTGGGGTGGGAATTCGGATTCCAGAATTATTGTATCGCATTTACATCCTCCTTTTTGTTTGTTGACTTTTATCAAAATACAAAATCAAATTCCAAAGAGAAAAAAATTATTTTCAGTCTGTTTAATGTACTTCTTTATGTACTTTTGTACTTGGATAGTCAATTGTATTCACCTGTTTATCATATAAATTCCGCTATCACGATTCGAGTATTTTATATTATTAATTCTCTAGCAGGCTTCGGCTTTTTAATAATGTTTTTAATGATGTATTACAGTGCGATCTATCATATGAAATCCACACTGTTACAAACAGCGGAACGAGATCCGTTAACAGGATTATACAACCGGAGAACCATGTTACAAATTTTAAAACAATGCTTAAACAAGGAGAAAAACGCAACTTATGCACTTGCAATGTTTGATATTGATCTCTTCAAATCGGTAAATGATACCTATGGCCATGATGCAGGTGATACGGCATTAAAACATTTATCAAAGCATTTGAAGTCGCTCAGCGAAAACAACAATGATTTCTGGGTCAGCCGTTGGGGCGGAGAAGAATTTCTTGCACTGTATCGTTATGACGGGGATGTCACCTCAGTTATCGGCCTTTTTGAACAAATCCGGAGAGATATAGAAAATAATAAACTTTTCTATGAAGAAGCAGAGATACCGATTACCGTTACCATCGGTTTGACTTTTGTGACAGAAGAAAAGGAAGTAAAAGAGTGGATTAAAGAAGCCGATGCCTTACTATACATAGGTAAGAAAAGCGGAAGAAACAGGGTGGTGGTTTAAACTGTGACAAATGATGTAAAGACAAATATATGGATTGAAGGTCTGCAAGGGGCAGGTAAATCAACATTATTACAAAAAATCGTAACCTTACAACCGGATTACAAGTTCTGCCGCGAAGGCGATTATTCGCCCGTAGAACTGGCCTGGTGTGCCTGGTTGGATAAAGCAACGTACAATGCCGTATTGGCCCGTTATAAAGCAATTTCAGAGGGAATAAAGCAACATACGGTACAGGAAGGTGACCATTTCATTGTGATGTATACACAGATCCTTACGGATATTCCGGGATTTCATAAGGATTTTGAGCAGTACGAGATATACAACGGAAGAAAACCCTTTGACGAAGTAAAGAAAATCGTTTCTTCACGTTATGCTGCTTTTCATGATACCGGCTATGTATTCGAATGTTCCTTTTTACAGAATCTTACGGAAGACTTGATTTTGTTCCATGAGAAAAGTGACGATGAGATTCTCGCTTTATATCGGGAACTGTTTGCTGCACTTGATAAAGAAACATTCCGCCTGCTGTATCTATACAGTGACGATATCGAAGAAAACCTTCGCATCATTAGCAAAGAACGTAGTGACATTGCCGGAAATCCGCTGTGGCTTCCGATGATGTTGGAATATCTGAAGCATTCCCCTTATGGCAGTAAGCACGGGATGGGAAGCTTTGATGACTTAATTGAACACCTTACACACCGCCAGGAGCTGGAACTTCGAATTGTAAAGGAAGTAGTGGGAGAGCAGGCAGTGATACTTCCGTCCAAGAAGTGGACCAAGGATATGTTAAAATAAGTGGATGCAAAAAAGGAGAAGGCACCGTTCGGAACCTTCTCCTTGTCATTTCACCACATAATTATGAAACTTAGATAATCCTAGAACATACGGAACAATCCGATGACCTTACCTAAAATCTCCACTTCATTCACGATAATCGGATCCATGGCATCATTCTCCGGCTGGAGACGATAGTAGCCGTCTTCCTTATAAAAAGTCTTTACCGTAACAGAATCTTCAATCAGAGCCACAACAAAATCACCGTTCTTTGCATAATTCTGCTTCTTAATCAGAATCTGATCGCCGTTAAAGATACCGGCATTGATCATACTGTCACCTTTTACATGAAGCATAAAGGTCTCTGCATTCGGCAAATAATCCGTCGGAATAGGGAAGTAAGACTCTACATTCTCTACGGCTAAAATCGGCTGTCCTGCAGTCACGGTACCAACAACCGGAATATAGGCCATCTCACGACGGGTAATATTGAAATTGTCATCCACAATCTCAATTGCACGCGGCTTTGCCGGATCACGACGAATGTAACCGTTCTTCTCCAAACTCTCTAAATGCGCATGCACAGAAGATGTAGATTTTAAATTAACTGCCTCGCATATTTCACGAACTGCCGGAGGATACCCCTTATTTAAAATACGTTCTTTCATAAAATCTAAAATTTCCTGCTGCTTTGCAGTAATCTTTCCATAACCCATGACGTTACCTCCTTATAAAATCGTACATACATTTTCTATCTGAACACAGTATATCACACTGAACACCCGTTTGTCAAACTTTTGTTCGAAATTTTTACAAAACCCTATTGACAAACAATTGTTCGCATGCTATATTATAAACAGATGTTCGAGAATATTTGTTCTGGTTAGGAGGTACTGTTATGGATAACGTATTAAATTATGAGATTGCCGAGGAATTTCGTTCGTT
>JAZNBY010000061.1:0-5566 GCA_045587325.1 Lachnospiraceae bacterium
TTACACCAAATCTTAGAGATAAGGTAAAATCTTCTTCATATTCTTTTCGTTCGTCTTATCGGTCATGGTAGCTTTTCTTAAATCTCTCTTCGTCTTGGAAGACTTCTTGGTTAAGATATGCTGCTTACCGGTCTTCATTCTCTTTAACTTACCGGTTCCCGTCATTTTAAAACGCTTTGTTGCTGCCTTATTTGTCTTTAACTTCGGCATGGTAAATCCTCCTTCATTGTTTATGACATGCGTCATAATAATTATTATCTGTCTGAAGCACTATATTGTGCGTTCATGCATCTTTTACCGCTTCTCGGCCAGAACCATAATCATGCTTCTGCCTTCTAACTTAGCAGGCTTCTCTACTACGGCAACATCGGAGAGCTTCTCAAAGAACGTATCCAGCACTTCCTTTCCCGTTGCCATATGAGCCATCTCACGACCGCGGAAACGAAGTGCAACCTTTACCTTATTGCCCTTCTCCACGAATTTGCGTGCCTGATTTGCTTTGGTGGTCAAATCGTTCACGTCAATGTTCGGAGACAGATGAATTTCCTTTACTTCGGTTACCTTCTGCTTCTTCTTGGCTTCCTTCTCACGTCTTGCCTGTTCGTAACGGTACTTACCGTAATCAACAATCTTGCATACCGGCGGCTTCGCAGTCGGTGCAATCTTTACCAGATCAAGACCGGCTTCTTTTGCCATCTTCATTGCATCTTTTGCAGACATGATGCCAAGCTGTTCTCCGTCTTCACCAATCAAACGGATTTCTTTGTCTCTGATTTGCTCGTTCAACATTAACTCGCTAATGGTTTTGTACCTCCGTGAAATAATATAAAAAAATTGAGCGGATACTTTACAAACTATCCGCTCAAAAATAATCCCATATCGGGAACTCAACATAATCAGACCTTTTTGCAATACAATGTACGCGGAAGGTGAGAGCGGATACTCTGCTTTTGCTTACACAGCTCTTAAAGTATACCACGCTCTTTTTTCATTGTCAAGCACTTTTTCTGATTTATTCTTATTTTCTGCTCTTGTCAAAATTATTACGTACGACTACGCCTCTTCCACACTGACACCGCCAACCGGCCTGATTCGGAATACATAGCAGGAACCTGCACCAAAAACTTTCTCCATTTCCGCTACATATGTTTCCGCCTGTGAAGTCGGCACAAAGGCCTGAATGGTTCCTGCAAAACCTCCTCCGTGCACACGTACTGCACCTTTTCCCGCAAGGACACGCTTGCTGAGCATGATACCAAGCGGTATTGCCTGTTCCGTCGGTGCCGATGCGGAATACAGATTTTGAAGGAACGTCTCCGAAGAATCTCCCGACTCCTTCACCAGTTTAAGAAAAAGTTCTGTATCACCTCTGCGTAAGGCTTCTGCCTCTTCCCTTGCTCGGCGGTTGTCTCCGAAGAAATGTGCCGCCCGAAGAAGTGCCCGATCAGAACAAGTCCCACGAAGCTTCGGAAGCTCTCTGTAAAAGTCCTCCTCCTCCACCTGACGCAAATATTCCTTTCCAAAGTACGCCGCTACCGACTCCATCTCCTCTCTCACCGCAACATAGTCCGGTGTCAGGTTGGCATGACTGCCGCCGGTGTCCGTAACACAAATACAATATCCTGCCTGTTCAAAATCAAAAGCAAACGGCTCAATCACCGGCACACCCGTGTCTTCAAAATCAATGAATACCAGTCCTCCTACCGAGCTTGCCATCTGGTCCATGAGACCGCACTTTTTCCCGAAATACACATTTTCTGCGTACTGTCCGATTTTCGCAATCTCTACCGCACCGGCCCTCCCATCATTATACTGCGTATCAATAATGGTTCCGATCAAGGTCTCAAAAGCTGCCGAAGAAGAGATTCCGCTGCCGGAAAGCACATCGGAACAACTGTATACGTCAAAGCCACCTACAGTTACCCCCAGCGCCTCAAACTTCGCTACAATGCCCCGTACAATCGCCGCAGAACCTTTTTCCCCTTCCTGTACCGACAAATCCGTCAAATCTACCGTAAACGGATGATACCCTTCGGAGTAGATTCGGATGACCTTATCCTCATGAAACGCTACTACTGCAATGGCATCTAACTGCACCGCTGCCGCCAGTACGCAACCATGCTGGTGGTCCGTATGATTGCCACCGATTTCGGTTCTGCCCGGTGCAGAAAACACCCGGATCTCCTCCCGTTCCGGATACAGCCCGGAAAAGCTCTCGATTGCCTTCCTGTAGCGTTCCTTCTGTGCCAAAAGCACTTCCTTCTTCGTACCGTATAATTGCTCAAAGATCGGCTGGAATCCATCCTGCACAAGTTTTTGCTTCCATTCTTCCCTGTTCATCTTTTATATCCTCTTTTCTTCCGGTTCTATGACAAATTCCAGAATCATCGGTTCCTTCGGGTTCAGTTTAAACTCTTTGTGTACCGGTGCCCCCCAGGAATCGTCACCGCCCACACCCATCTGCTTTGCAGCAAGCCGTACCCAGGTATAAGACGGCTCCTTCAACTCCTCCAGATGCATGGCTGTCTCTAATTCCGCCGTGCTGTAAGGCAGTACACTCATCTCGAACGGCTCCTCTGTACAGGAAAAACGAAGTCCCGTACCTGCCGAATTCGTTACTTTTACATAACGTACCCCCGTCCGGTTCCCGCATTCCTGCGGATTCACATAGCCTGACAAATTCTCCTTTGCGGTAAAACTATATACGCCAAGCTTAGCACCGAATACTCGGTCACAATAATTCTCTTCCGGCCCCATGCCAAAATACTGTGCTCTGTCATAGGCCCTCTTTAATTTAAAATCCATGGCAAATACCGGGAAATCCACTTCCGTATCCACACCCGGATACTCCGCCCGTACCAACACTCTTCCGTCAAAGAACACACGATACACCACCTTATAAAGGAAAGACGGGGTCATGGCCGCCTCAAACGGAAATACAAGTTCCAGATACTCTTCCCTTTCTTCCCAGGAAATCAAATCCCTGCGATACCTTGCATATTTGGCTGCTGCCTCCCAGCATGCGGCAAAATTCTGATACCCGGCGCCTCTGTCATTGTCCGTGTACGCCCGCCAAAAACTTACCTGAGGGGTTCTTGTAATGTATTCTTTCCCGTCGTATACCAAGGATACAATGCCGCCCTGTCCTTTATCAAACAATGCAGAAAAGTTCTCTCCGTGTATGCCGATACAAAAATCTCCGTAAACAATGTCCGGACGTTTCACAACCATCTTAGCTCTGTTGCAGGCTTCCGCCTCTAAAGCCGCTACCTTTTTTGCTTCCTGCGCAAAACATACTTCGTAACCGGCCGGTGCATACAAAGTATCCTCCACCAACTGTGCGGATGCGGTATACACATATTCTCCCGGCTCCTTCGGAAGTGCAAGTCCCGTCTTTACCGAAGCATCTTCGCCCGGAAATACCGTAAGCTTATGCACTTCCTGTGCCAGTACCTGTCCATCCGATTCCAATGTTATCACAAAGTTATAACGGGTTGTATCCACAAACAGATTTCTATTTTTCACCATAAGGATTCCGTCTTTTACTTCCATCTTAAGATTGGAATACAGCGCTTTTACCTCCTGCATTTTCGGGGATGCTTTACGGTCCGCATACACAATACCGTTGGTACAAAAGCCCCAATCTGCCGGACGTTCCTCGAAATCGCCGCCGTAGGCCAGCACTCTCGTGCCGTCCTCTGTCTCACGATACAATGCCTGGTCAATAAAGTCCCAGATAAATCCGCCCTGGTAGCCGTCATATTTTTCTTCCAAATCCGTATATAATTTCATGCCGCCCACAGAATTTCCCATGGCATGCATATACTCACAACTTATATAAGGCCTTTTCGGATTATCCGTAAGATATGCCTCGATATCCGCCGGCTTTGCATACATCCGACTCTCCATATCTGTAATATGGTCATACGCACGGTTCCAGGTTACACCTTCATAATGCACCAGCCTGCCCGTATCTACACTATGGAAATACTCTGCCATTGCCGCTATATTATCTCCGCAGTAAGATTCGTTTCCGCAGGACCAGATCAGTACGCAGGCATGATTCTTATCCCGTTCGTACATGGACTTTGCCCGGTCAAGCACTGCCTCTCTCCACTCCGGCAGGGACCCCGGAAGGTTATGTTCCGATCCTCTGTCAGTCCCCCACGTTCCGTGGGTTTCCAAATTAGTTTCGTCGATTACATAGATTCCGTACTTATCACATAACTCATACCAGTAAGACTGGTTCGGATAATGACTGGTACGTACCGCATTGATATTATTTCGTTTCATCATTAGGATATCCGCAAGCATATCCTCCTTTGTAATGGAACGTCCCCGTTCGGCGGAAAACTCGTGCCGGTCCACCCCTTTAAATACAATCCGTTTTCCGTTCAGGCACATTAGTCCGTCTTTTAATTCAAAAGTTCGAAAGCCAACTTTTGTAACAGCCTGCTCTATAATTACTCCGGATTCGTCCGTAATCTCCGCCTGCAACGTATACAACGTCGGTTCTTCCGCACTCCACGGGCACACCTTCTCTAAGCGGCGTTCTATGGAAAGAACATCCTCCCGGCATTCCTTTTGTTCGCTAAATACAAGTCCTCCCACTGCATCCCGCAAAGAAAGAGTGACCCTGCTTCCTTCTTTTCTGTCTCCCACTAACAAAAGCTCTGCCGAAAAATTGCCGCTTCCGTCCTTATAGTCATACTCTGCCCGTATCTTCATATCCTGTATATGGAGTTTTGGCACTCCGTATAAAAATACATCACGGAATATCCCGGAGAACCGCCAGAAATCCTGATCTTCCAGCCAGCTGCCGCTGCAAAAACGATAAACTTCTATAGCTAACTTATTATTGCCCTCCTTTAAATAAGGAGAAATGAAAAATTCTGCCGGTGTAAAAGAGTCCTCACTGTACCCTACAAATTCTCCGTTTACCCAAACATAACATGCTGCTTCTACGCCTTGCAGTGACAAATAGATTTCATTGCCTTTTAAACGCTCCTCCACCTCAAAGTAAGTCACATAACTTCCTACCGGATTCTCTTTCTTCGGAATCCCCGGTGCTACCACCGTTTCTTTTCCATCCCACGGGTACATCATATTCACATACTGACACCGACCGTAGCCCTGCATCTGTATATGCCCCGGTACCTGTATCTCATCCCAATTTTCTTCCGAAAACTCCTCACAATAAAACTCTATTGCTCTTTGCTCCGGATTTTTTGCATAAGAAAACTTCCAGGTTCCGTTTAACGATTGACAGAGCAATCCCTTTTCATTATAAATCAAATGATCCGAATGGGCCGGGATACGGTTTACCCCGAATACCTCCAGGTTTTCCAACCAGTCAAGTGTAGGTTCCATACTATGTACCTCCTTCATTATCTTGTATTCATTGTAACACCGAATCTGCAAAAATAACATAAACACAATGCAACAAAACATGCACAAAATGATACAAATGTGCTTGCATTCCCCATACTTTGGATGCATAATAAAGGTAATACAATGAGGAGGATTGCCATGTATACAAATGCTGCTTACCTACACAATTCCGTAT
>JAZNBY010000062.1:0-7036 GCA_045587325.1 Lachnospiraceae bacterium
ATCGAGGGCATTACCGGCTGGGATTTCACCGACGGTATGTGGCTGAATGCACCGAGCGGTATTTTAAGAAAAGATAACAGCGTAAAACCGGCCTATACCCGTTTGATGGAACTGATTAAGGGCGAATGGTGGACCGATACCACCGTTACCACCGACAAAAACGGTTTCGTTACCGTAGAAGGCTTTAAGGGTACTTACGAACTTGTTGCAGGGGACAAGAAGGCAGATTTGACACTTTCTGTTTCCGATGACGAACCGGTGACAGTTACACTTCAGTAGAAGCTAAACACGACCTTTTCGTTAGGATTATTCCCCTGACAGATGATATTTAGAATCAACAAGGCGTTATCGCATACGATAGCGCCTTGTTTTGTTTCTCCCGGCTTTTTCCAGCTTTCTCTCAGCTTTCTCCCACTTACAATTTTCTATAAAAAGCATTTTCTCATGCTTCTATACCCACAGTTCTTTTCCAAAGCAGCAAAATTAGCCCTTTCGGGCCCGATGACAACAACGATTTTCTACAATCTCTCAGAATTCGCCTCTTTCTACCCAAAACACCTTCGTGATTTTCTATAATCCGGATAATACCTGCCTCCTATAGAAAATAGCCCCTGCAAAATGCATTCGCAACGTCCTAGTTCTCACCTCCGGCTATTATTTTGGGTATAAACGCCCTTATATTGCTACTTTATAGAAAATCTTTCTCTGCAACCCCCGGTAAGCTTTCCCTCATGCCACACCGGACCCTCCCGGCAGTTCCAACGTCTCCCTATAAAACAAAACAGGTGGTTCTACTCCCGTAGAACCACCTGAACTATTTACATTGTTTTATTCTTCCGTCTCCTCTGTCTTCTCCTTAGAAAGCATTACATTCACAATGATACCAAGAATCAATGCACATGCAATGGCAGTCAAGGTTACTTTACCGAAGCTTACGGACAATCCGCCGATACCGGCAATGAGGATTACGGATGCGGTAAACAGGTTCTTGTTCTGTCCCAAATCCACCTTCTGCAGCATCTTAAGACCGCTGACAGCGATAAATCCGTACAGAGCCATACACACACCACCCATAACACAGGACGGAATAGAATTCACGAATGCAACAAACGGGCTTAAGAAAGAAATCAAAATCGCACCGCAAGCCGCTGTAATAATCGTAACAATGGACGCATTTTTTGTAATCGCCACACAACCTACCGACTCACCGTAAGTCGTATTCGGACATCCGCCAAAGAATGCACCTGCCATAGAGCCTACACCGTCACCGAGAAGGGTACGGGAAAGACCCGGCTCTTCCAAAAGGTCTCTTTCAATAATGGAAGAAATATTCTTATGATCCGCAATGTGCTCTGCAAATACTACAAATGCTACCGGAATATATGCCACTGCGATGGTTCCGATGTATGAACCGCTCAACTCGCCGAATGCACCGAACGCCGTGGTGAAGGTGAACTCCGGTACCGCAAAGAAGGTGCTTGCAGTAATAGCGAAATTGCCCTCTGCATCTGTCACAAGCCCCTTCAGAGAATCAAAGCTCATTACCTTTATTGCATCAATGCCTGCTGCATTTCCGATTACCGTCATAATTAATGCAGTTACATAGCCTGCCAATATACCAATGATAAACGGAATCAGCTTTAATGTCTTCTTACCGTAAGTGGAACAAAGAATCGTTACAAACAAAGTCACCAAACCACATAGGATGGTTGCAAGCGGAGACGCCAACTGCACTTTACCTGCAAAAACCTCGCCGGACTTCAAATCGCCGATGGCATTTCCTGCAAGAGAAAGACCGATAATCGCAACCGTCGGTCCGATAACGACTGCCGGCATTAACTTGTTAATCCAGTTTACACCAACTTTTTTCACAATAAGGGCAATTACTACATACACCAGTCCCGCAAATACAGCACCGATAATTAATCCGAGATAACCCAGTGCCACTGAAGTTGCTCCGGTGAAGGCTGCCGCCATGGAGTTTAAGAATGCAAAGGATGAACCAAGGAATACCGGACTCTTTCTTTTCGTAAAAAGAATATAAACCAAGGTTCCCACACCTGCGCCAAACAGCGCTGCTTCCGACTTCATTCCGTTTCCGACAATCATCGGAACCACAAGGGTTGCCGCCATAATTGCAAGAAGCTGTTGAATGGCAAAGACAATCATTTTGCCAAAGCCCATTCTGTCTTCTACATTGTAGATTAGTTTCATTCGCTCTTCCTCCTAAAGTGATTTTATTTATATAAACGGCATTTCCGCCCTTTATATCCCCAAAAAATGGAAATAAATTGCAAAAAAAAATCAAGTTGGATACAACGTGATTTCTCTCTCCGACAATTTCTCCCCATCCCCGACAGCTCAGAAAATCCTCTATTGCTATTATAGCAAAACAAAAAGGGGCACACAACCCCTTTTTCAAAGTTTATCATGATTTTTTATTTATTTTCCAAAATGCCCTCTATGCAACAATCCCCGGTATACGGAGCGAGCTCTAAACGCACAAAATAGCCTCTGTCATGGGAACATACCGGACACTGGGACGGTGCCTGCGTTCCTTCAAAGACATGACCGCAATTTAAGCAGAACCAGCCGGTCTTTACGTCAGAAATAAACAACTGGTTCTTCTCCATAAGCTCCGCCAAAGCCCCAAACCGGTTTCCGTGAATCTTTTCAATCTTTGCAATCATTTCAAAAGAAGCCGCCACCGCAAGGAAGCCCTCCTCCTTTGCCTTATCGGCAAACTGACGATACACATCATCATGCTCTTCGTATTCATTGTGCTGTGCCATACGGAGAAGCTCTGTAATACTGTCCGTAATATCCACCGGATATCCGCCGTCCACATGGATGGTTTCTCCCGCAAGTTCCGATAAATGATTATAAAAGATTTCTGCATGTTCCTTTTCCTGATTTGCCGTAAAAGTAAATACCGCCTCCACCACATGGAGCTTCTGTTGCTTCGCCTGATCTGCCGCAAAAGTATAGCGGTTTCTCGCCTGACTCTCTCCCGCAAAAGCGCGCATCAAGTTATCCTTCGTTTCACTGGTTTTAAAATCTACTGCCATAGGCACCTCCAATTTTCTTGTTATTGGAAGTATGTGCAAAAAACAGAAAGATTACTCATTCCATTCCATCTTTCCCTATATGTCCTGAATTGCATAACCCGCTCCGGCACCCTTGCGAACTGTTCTCCTTTCTGCTATAATAGAATCGAACAAGCATTCCCGTCATCATATCTCATTGTAACATATCCGACGTCGTGCAAGGTAGATAGGACACATTTTTCTCGGAAAGGAGGCTTCCTATGACAAAACCGGTCATCTTTCATATCGATGTCAATTCCGCATTCTTAAGTTGGGAGGCCTACCATCGTCTTCACGACCTAGGGGAAACCATAGACATCCGGGAGATTCCCGCCATCATCGGCGGAGACAGGGAAGCCCGTCACGGCATCGTACTGGCCAAATCCACCCTTGCCAAGCAATGCGGAGTTACCACCGGTGAGCCTATCGTAAAGGCGCTACAGAAATGTCCGGGACTTTACATTGCAAAGCCCAACTTTTCCCTCTATGTAGAGCGCTCCAGGGCCTTCATTGAGCTTCTGCGTCGTTATGCCCCGGTGGTGGAGCAGTTCAGCATCGACGAAGCCTTTTGCGATATGACAGGCACCGAAGGCTTATACGGCAATTTGGTGGCCTTTGCACATAAAATAAAGGATGAGATACGGGATGAGCTGGGTTTTACGGTAAATGTAGGCATATCCGTAAATCGTCTGCTGGCCAAGACCGCTTCCGACTTTAAAAAGCCGGATTTGGTACATACCCTGTTTCCGGAAGAACTGCCGGCCAAGTTCTGGCCGCTCCCGGTAGGAGATTTGCTCTACGTGGGCCGTTCCACCGCGGAACGTTTGCGTGCGCTCGGCATCCGCACCATCGGCGACCTGGCCCATACCGACAAAGAGATCCTGATCTCTCATTTCAAAAAACAAGGCATTTTCCTCCACGAGGCTGCCAACGGTATCGACACCGCCATGGTTAGTGACGAGCCGGACGCCGCCAAAAGCTACGGCAACTCCACTACCCTTCCGTCGGACGTAACCAACGGGGCCGATGCAGAACGGGTACTGCTTGCTCTCTGCGAAAAAGTCGGCGCCCGTATCCGCAAAGACAGAGCCTATGTTTCCATGGTATCCGTCACCATTAAGGATACCGAATTAAAAAGCCGGAGCAGACAGGGACAACTGACCGCTCCGGACAATACAACCGAACAACTCTATTTTGCCGCCCGCAGACTGTTCTACGAGCTTTGGGATGGTTCTCCCATCCGCCTTTTGGGTGTCTCCACCGGTCACGTCACAAATGATGACTGCTTCCAGTTCGACCTGTTTGACGCCGGACGCCGTGAAAAGCTGTCAAAGCTCAACGCCGCCGTAGACGAAATCCGCACCAAATACGGCGCCTCTTCCTTAAAGCGGGCTTGCTTTTTGGAAAATGAACCTGCTTTAGGCAACAAGGAATAAAGGCATCCCGGCTTCAAACTTCCGGTATGCCTTTTTCATTTCTTCTACACCTCTTCCTTCGGATCCATAAGTGCCGTAAGACCTGCAATATCCTCTACCGGCAGAGAATAAACCACTGCCTTTGCATCCGTATGAGGACCTGCCTTTTCCATAATGGCACGCATAATATCCGCTTTATCGGACTTTCTGGTTGCAATATAAATCATTTCCTTCTCCGGGCTGATGGACATTCCGAAGAACTTACGCTCCGATTCCTTCGCGGTACCTTTTGCATGAACTACCGTACCGCCCCGTGCTCCGGCTTCTCTCGCTGCATCCATTACCATATCCGAGCACCCGTTTTCCGCAATTACCGTAATCAAAGAATAAACCGCTTCCTTCATCTTTACTTCCTCCGCCTTCTGTGCTTCCTGACCTTCCGTTAAATATTTCATACTCGAGGTTCCTGCTATACTTTCCACAGGTATCGACATCGCCACTCCCGTTCCCGGAAGATTGATGCCCATGCGGCTTACCAGTCCGGCAAACAATGACTCTACCTTTCCGGCCGCCACCACGGTCTGAATAATAATTTTTTCGTTTTTCTCGATTCCCAGATAATCCAGAATACTCTTGCTGGCAGTACCGTGACCTAACATCTCCGACATGTGTACAATACCGTTTTGTCGGAAAAATTCCACATAATCTTTTTCATAGCTGCGATTCAATATCGTCAATACCATATGATAACTACTCATCGCTTCCCTCCATTTCAAAGATTTCGTTGTCAAAAATCTCAATCTCCGGCTCTGCTGCCGGTACCGGAACATCTTCCTCTACCTTACGTAACTTAAGCTTATACACAAGTCCCAGTATTTGAATCGTAATCAACGGTGTCATGGCTACCATGGCAACTACACCAAAAGCACTGGATACCACGTCGCCACCTACACCGGTACATACACCGATGGACATCGGGAGCAAAAAGGTCGCCGTCATCGGACCGGACGCAACACCACCGGAGTCAAATGCAATTGCCGTGAAAATCGGCGGCACAAAAAAGGACAACACAATGGCGATAAAATATCCCGGGATCAAAAAGTACATAATCGGAATATCCGCCACAATGCGAAGCATGGAAAGGCCCACGGATATGGCCACACCGATGGACAGGCTCCGGCTCAGCGCCTTTGGCGGAACGGAACCCGAGGTCATCTCATACACCTGTTTATTCAACACATGCACCGCCGGTTCTGCCTCTACAATATAATATCCGATTAACATTCCCAGCGGAATCACAATCCAACTGTAGGACAGTGTCCCCAGTTCTCTTCCGATGTAATTTCCCACGGTCATAAAACCCACATTGGCACCACACAAAAACAACACCAACCCAATAAAGGTGTAAACAAAACCGACACTGATACGGAATACATTCTCCTTCTTCAGTTTTAACTTAAACAACTGGAACAATGCAAAAAAACCAACAATCGGCAGCAATGCCTTTGCCACTTCTAATATGTACTCCGGTATTTCATGAGAAAACAGCTGCCATAAATCCTTGGACGTCTCCACGGTCGGAATGTCCACCGGCGTATAGCTTCCTCCCTCCACCCGGAAAAACATACCGAGCAGCATGACCGCCAAAATCGGTCCTACGGAACAAAGCGCTACCAAGCCGAAGCTATCGTTCTGTGCGTTACTGTCGCTTCGGATGGACGCAATACCCACACCAAGGGCCATAATAAACGGTACTGTCATGGGACCGGTGGTTACACCGCCGGAGTCAAATGCCACTGCCAGAAACTGTTCCGGCACAAAAGCAGCCAACACAAAAGTCGTCACATAAAAAGCAATCAACAAATAGGACAGCTTCAGACGAAACAAAATACGCAACATGGCAATCACCAGGAACAATCCCACACCGCCGGCCACGGAAAATACAATCACCTGATTCGGTATATTCGGAACCTGCTCCGCCAGCACCTGCAAATCCGGTTCGGAAATGGTAACAATCGCGCCTACCATAAAACACATTAGTACGATAAACCACAATTTTCTCGACCTTGTTACTGCCGAGCCGATATGTCCGCCTACCGGTGTCATGGAAATGTCGGCACCCAGGGTAAACATGCCCATCCCCAGAATCACCATGCCCACACCGCATACGAAGGTCATCAGCAAGTCCGTCGGCACCGGAATCACAAAGAAACACAACACAAACACAATCACCGCAATTGGTACAACCGACGCCAGCGACTCTTTTACCTTTGAAAAAAGAATCGTTCTGCTATTCCGGAACATTCTGACACCTCCCTTCGTCTTGTCTAACTTCTATTCTATCATAGGCCCCTATAAAAAGCCACCCGGACTTTGTCTTTTTTCACTCTTTCACGACATTTTAACATTTCCTATAAAGCAAAGAAAAAGCCGGCTCCACGGCCGGCTTTCATTACATTATCCTATTTCCTTATTCTTTTTCAGTTCCCTTCCATTCGCTCACCAGCATGGAACCGAGAATCAACACAGCTCCCA
>JAZNBY010000063.1:0-3389 GCA_045587325.1 Lachnospiraceae bacterium
CTCTTTTACGATAACATTCGACATCTTCTCACCTAACCTCCCTCCAGTTGTGTATTGTGCCTATATACAACTGTTTGGGTATTTTATAATAGCACTACATAGATTATATCATAAAAATTCCATTCGTCAATAAGAAATTTATAATTGTTGGAATTTTTTTGAAAACTTTTACTTAATCTGGCCCTTTAATACCTCAGCAGCCTTTGCAATTGCATCATCAATGCCTGCCGGATTCTTCCCGCCTGCCTGTGCCATGTTCGGACGACCCCCGCCGCCACCGCCGACACATGCCGCAACTTCCTTGATGAGGTTGCCTGCATGAGCACCCTTTGCCATTGCGCCATCGGTAGCCATGGCAATCAGGTTTACCTTGCCATCAAAAGCGGATGCCAGTAAGAGAACGCCCTCGCCCAGCTTTTCCTTTAAGCTGTCACCCAAATTACGGATACCGTTCATATCCATCTCCGGAACCTTTGCACAAAGCACTTTCACACCATTGATTTCCTGTACATTGTTCATCACATCGCCAAGGGAAGCGTTTGCAATCTTTGCCTTAAGCTTCTCGTTCTCGGAATGAGCAGCCTTAAGTTCTTCCTGCATTGCCTCAATCTTCTTTAGGAGGGATGCCGGCTCGGTCTTTGCTGCCTTTGCATCCGCCATAAGTTCTTCTTCGATGGTCTTATAATATGCAAATACGCCGTCTGCGGTAATTGCTTCGATACGTCTTACACCAGCCGCAATACCGGACTCGGATAAAATCTTAAATACGGAAATCACACCGGTGTTACCAACGTGGGTACCGCCACAGAATTCCTTGGAGAATTCACCCATGGATACGACACGTACCACATCGCCGTACTTTTCACCAAACAGTGCCTTTGCACCGGTCTTTCTTGCCTCGTCAATGGTCATTTCCTTCATCTCAATCGTGAGATTTGCAGCAATCTGCTCATTTACGATAGCTTCCACCTTTGCAATCTCCTCCTTTGTCATAGCGGAGAAATGAGTAAAGTCAAAACGTATACGATCCGGAGTAACGAGAGAACCTGCCTGCTCTACGTGAGAGCCGAGAACCTGACGGAGTGCCTCCTGTAACAGATGGGTTGCACTGTGATTCTTACCGATGGCATTTCTTCTTGCGGAATCAATGGTCAGGGTAACGGTGTCACCTACTGCGAACATACCGCTCTCTACCACGCCAACATGGCCGATTTTGCCACCCTTAAGTTTAATGGTATCGGTTACGGTAAATACCCCGCCGTCTTTTGTAATCTGTCCCAAATCTGCAATCTGACCACCCATGGTAGCATAGAACGGGGTCTCGTCTACGATAACGGTTGCATTCTGGCCTGCCACTACTTCCTTTACAATCTCGGTCTCAGTAGTGAGAACCGTAATCTTGGAAGTTGCACAACTCTTGTCATATCCGATAAAGGCACTGGTCACAGCCGCATCGATTTCATCGTAAACCGTAGCGTCTGCACCCATGTAGTTGGTTACTGCCCGGGCATTTCTTGCGGTTTCCTTCTGTACCTCCATTGCCTTCTTAAAGCCTTCCATATCTACGGTAAACCCCTTTTCTGCAAGAATTTCTTCAGTAAGGTCAATCGGAAATCCATAGGTATCATAAAGCTTAAACGCATCGTCGCCGGAAAGAACCTTCGTCTGTGCTGCTGCCTCTTCCATTTCTGCCAAGATGGAAAGTCCCTGGTCGATGGTCTTATTAAACTTCTCTTCCTCTAAGGTAAGTACCTTTAAGATGTACTCTCTCTTTTCTTCTAATTCCTGATAACCGTCCTTGGACTCTGCAATAACGGTCTCGCAAAGCTTTGCAAGGAACAAGCCCTGAATACCAAGGAGTCTTCCGTGACGTGCCGCACGACGAAGAAGTCTTCTTAATACATAACCGCGGCCTTCGTTGGACGGGATAATACCGTCGGAAGTCATAAAGGTAACAGAACGAATATGGTCAGTAATCAGACGAATAGACTCATCTTTCTTCTTATCGGTCATATAGGTTACACCGGAAATCTCACAAACCTTGTCGCGAATTGCCTTCATGGTATCTACGTCAAATACGGAATCCACATCCTGCACGACTACTGCCAGACGCTCAAGGCCCATACCGGTATCGATATTCTTCTGGGTTAATTCGGTGTAGTTGTGATTGCCATCGCTCTCATACTGGGTAAATACGTTGTTCCAAACTTCCATGAAACGGTCACACTCACAGCCCACCTTACAATCCGGGCTGCCACAGCCGTACTTTTCTCCACGGTCATAGTAAATCTCGGAACACGGACCACACGGGCCTGCACCATGCTCCCAGAAGTTATCACAGTCACCGTTCTCATCACGATAGAAACGGGTAATACGCTCTGCCGGTACACCTACCTCTTCGGTCCAGATGCGGAAAGCTTCTTCATCTTCGCAGTAAATGGACGGATACAAACGCTCCGGCTCCATGCCTACGTGCTCGGTCAAAAACTCCCAGGACCACTTGATTGCTTCGGTCTTAAAGTAATCACCGAAGGAGAAGTTCCCAAGCATCTCAAAGAAGGTAAGATGTCTTGCAGTCTTACCTACATTCTCGATATCACCGGTGCGGATACACTTCTGACAGGTGGTCACGCGGTTTCTCGGCGGAATCTCCTGTCCGGTAAAGTATGGCTTCATCGGCGCCATACCGGAATTGATCAACAACAAACTCTTATCGTTATGCGGAATCAGGGAAAAGCTCTTCAAACGAAGGTGATCCTTGCTCTCAAAAAACTCCAAATACATTCTTCTCAAATCATTCAAACCGTGCTTCTTCACTGTTTTTATCTCCTTTCGTGCGCTGCATTTTTTCTGTGCGCACATAGCTATTGTCCATTATAAGATTCTGTGGTTTATTTGTCAATAATGAGGAATTAATTTATTTACCCGGATGATTAATATAATTGCTCTTACCGTGTTTTTGTGCATAATACTGAATTCCGAACTGTTCCAAATCCCTGACAATCACTTTTCCTTCCTCAAGAGCATCTACAAAATTTTGCTCCGTCCCGTCTTTAAAATGCACAATAATATATTCACTCTCCAGCGACGGGAAACAATAACTGAATCGGTCATCGGAATAAAACCATCCCAGTGCACACGCGGTAGCAATTCCATATTCCGATGCCATGTTTACAATATTGTCTACCTTTTTTGACTCCGTACAATACTCCACACCGTAGTATTCCAAATCCTCCGGCACAATTCTGCCGTCCCGTAATGCCTCCGGCACACGCTGTGTCGAATCATCCTCATAAACTACAGTCACATAATCGTTAATCGGTTGGATAAAATAATAAATGTTCGTTTCGTCCTCGTAAATTTTGACTTTCCTGTCTTCTCCGTCATAT
>JAZNBY010000064.1:0-22866 GCA_045587325.1 Lachnospiraceae bacterium
CTATCCTAGGATGTGCGACACTCCCTGTTATTTTGAACCTACATTACTTTAAAAGGGATTCCTATATTTACAGGTCGCTGCAATGCCTCCGTATGAGTGGACTGCAAAAGCCTGTGTGCGGTTACCCACCTAGCCTAGCTAGGAGTCAAAATACAGGAAACGGCATTCCGGGATAGTTACAAAAGAACTCGGTAAAGTACAAAGGATTTTCTAAAGTACAAAAGCTTATAAGGTACCAAAGAATTAGTGAAGTACAAAAGCGTTATAAAGTACATAAGAACCCGGGAATTACGAAAGAACATGGTGAAATACGAATGAGAAAATTGCCGCGCAGTTATCTGCGCGGCATTCTTTTTATCCGTGCAGGCAAAGTGAGCATGCGAGCAAACTGCGTGAGCTTGCTCACATGCAGTTGCGCAGTCATGCGAACGCGCCCACGACTGAGCGACAGTGTCGCGAAGTTGTGGGCAAAGCACGAAGTGCATCGCCTGCACGCAAGCGGTTGCACAAGATTTATTCTTTTGTATTTGCCGCCTTCTCAAGTGTCGCCTGAATATGCTCCAGCAGTAGCATCTGGGTGTACTTGCTGCTTTCGGACAGGGTCACTTCCTCAAGGGGAATGCCGGAAGCAAGCTGGTTGCTGATATCGGCAGTGGCAGGTTCCATGAGAGGATACATGGCAGCGGTAGCTTCGTCCAAGTTCACCAGGCGGACGGAGTTGATATGGTCACTGTCTACAACGACTTCCAGGTTAAGAAGAGAATCGTTTAAGGAAATGACGGAGGTATACACTCCGGCACGGTATGTAGAGAAGGTGGGAGCGGTTACCGGATTTCCGGATTTGTCCGGAGAGTCCGACGGACGGAACAAAAGGAACAATAAAAGCAGGAACACAAGGGAAATGGTAACGGGGATGGCAATATGCAGAATTTTTTTTAACTTTAATACGATGATTCGTGTTTTTGCCATAGAAGCCTCCTGAGGTTGCACGAAACGTGCGTTATTATTACAAGGTATTCGAAAAAAGGGGTATTTATTCGTATGTCACTAACATTTATTTTGGGCGCATCCGGCGCCGGAAAAACAGAATGGCTTTATGAAAAAATATTGGAAACGGCAGAAAAAAAACCGGAACGCAGAGTGTTTGTGATTGTGCCGGAACAGTTTTCCCTGCAGACCATGAAGGACCTGATTGTGCGGAGCAGGACAAAGAGCATGTCAAACATTGAGGTGCTTAGTTTCTTGCGCCTTTCTTACCGCATTTTTGAAGAACTGGGGATGGAACCGGGAGAATTGCTTAGTGACGTAGGAAAAAGCCTTTTAGTGAAACGGGTGACGGGCCGCCTGGCGGGAGAACTGCGGGCATTTGCCGCAAATGTGAAAAAGGCAGGCTTCATTGATGAAATGAAGTCCCTGATTTCGGAATTTTATCAATACGGAATTACACCGGAGGCACTTTCTGCTATGCTTGCCATGGCGGAAGATGAGCCGGAATTACATAGAAAACTAAAGGACATTGCACTTATTTATCAGGGGTTTGCAGAAAGCATCGAAGGAAAATATCTGGCTACGGAGACTGTGTCGGATGTGCTGGCAAGGGTAATTGGGGAATCCGCCCTGGTAAAGGATTGTGATGTGTTTTTTGACGGATTTACGGGATTTACGCCGTCCCAGTACGGGTTGCTTGAAAAACTGCTGCAACATGCCGGGGAAAGTTATATGACCCTGACATTGGACCCTGTGATGACGGGGAATGGTGGGGCGGAACACGGTCTGTTCGGACTGACCCTAAAAACAAAAGAAGTGGTAACAAGACTGGCGAAAAATGCCGGTTGTGATGTGGGTGAGGTTTCTCTTGGCGGAGACGGCAGATTGCCTCGTTTTGCGGACAATCCTGCACTGGCGGCACTGGAGAGAGGGTTGTTCCGCTATCCGGTTC
The DNA here is from genome assembly GCA_045587325.1 of Lachnospiraceae bacterium. Classification (GTDB taxonomy): domain Bacteria; phylum Bacillota; class Clostridia; order Lachnospirales; family Lachnospiraceae; genus SIG307. The sequence goes on from JAZNBY010000064.1 coordinate 1,940, forward strand.
CGGAAAAGAGAAGTTGTGAGGATAAGGTGGCGTTTTTTGCCAAAATGAACCGGAAGGAAGAGGCGGCCTTTGTGGCGGCTGACATAGCAAGGACGGTACGATGCGAAGGAAACCGTTACGGAAAAATCGCGGTGGTTACCGGAGATGTGGAAGGATACGGGGAATTGCTTCTTGCGGAGTGTCGTAAGGCAGGAATTCCGGCGTTTTTGGACCACAAACGGAAGTTATACCATAACCCGTGTATCGGACTGATCCGGGCGGTGTTACAGAATGCCCTTACCGGGTTTTCTTATGATGCCGTATTCCGGTATTTGAAATGCGGACTTACGGAGTTTACCACGGACGAGATATCGGTATTGGAAAACTATTGTCTGGCTTGCGGCATCCGGGGCGAGCGGATGTGGAAGTCTAGGTGGAAGTGGAGCTATCGTACGGCCAGAGAGGTGAACCTGGAATATTTAAATGAATTGCGGGAACGGGTGTATGCGGAACTGGGAACCGTGGGGGATGCCATTCTTACGGCAAAGACTGCAGGGGAGAGAACCCGGGTGTTGTATGAGTTTTTGGACCGCCTTTGTGTGGAAGAGAAGCTGCGGGCCATGGAAGAGGAGTTTGAACAAAAGGGAGATGCGGTAAGAGCAGCGGAGTATCGGCAGGTGTACCGAAAGGTCATGGACATTTTGGATCATTTTGCGGAGCTTTTGGATACGGAAGAGGTGCCGTTACGGGAGTATATCGAATTGATGGAAACGGCCCTTAAGGAATGTAAGGTGGGCTTTGTACCGCCAAGCACCGATTGCGTGGTGATCGGCGATATTACCCGAACGAGACTGGCGGATATCGATGTATTGTATCTGGCGGGAGTCAATGAAGGCGTAACGCCGGGGGCATCCGGAGAAGGCGGTCTGCTTTCGGAAACGGAACGGGAATTTTTAAAGACCAGGAGCGTAGAACTGGCACCGACCCGGAAGGAAACGGCCTACATGGAGCAGTTTTATTTGTATTCCATGCTGACCAAACCGAGAAAGAAGCTGGTTCTTACCTGTAGCCGGCTCTCGGGGGAAGGAGCCGTGCTGCAACCGTCCCACTTTACGGGGCGTATCGGGGATGTTTTTACTGATTTTTCCATAAAGGACAAAACGGATACTTACGAAGATGTGTTGCAAAATGACGGTGGATATCATTATTTCTTAGACGGAATCCGGGAGTTTGTTCATACCGGAGAGATAAATGATACCATGGTGTGGGAATTGTACCGCAGGAATCTGCTGCAGGACGGGGAAACGACAAGACGCTTGTTGAAAACGGCTTGTTTCGGTAATCCTACGGGCAGTCTTTCCGAAGAGGCGGCAAAGCGGCTGTACGGGACGATTTTGTACGGAAGTGTTACAAGACTTGAAAAATATGCGGCCTGTGCCTTTGCACATTTTATGCAATACGGCTTGTCGTTAGAGGAACGGGCGCAGTATAAGGTGGCGGCACCGGAGATGGGAAATCTCTATCACATGGCACTGGAATTGTTTACCCGGAAGGTAAAGGAAAACGACCTGTCTTGGCATACTTTGACAGAGGAGCAGAAGGAGACACTTTGTGCGGAAAGCCTGACAGAGGCGGTAAGCACCTTTGAAAACGGCGTGTTTGATGATACGAAGCGGAACCTTTATCTTGTGACAAAGGCAAAACGTGTGCTGCTTAAAACCGTGAAAATGCTACAGGAGCAAATAAAGGGAAGCTTGTTTGAACCGGAAAAATGCGAGGCGGTATTCGAACATACGGCAAAGTACATGGCCCTGCGGGGAAAAATTGACCGGTACGACCTGTGTCGGAACGGAGATAAGTGGTATTTGCGGGTCATTGATTATAAGTCGGGAAGCAAGAAGTTTGATTTAACGGAACTGTACTACGGCTTGCAGGTGCAGCTGGAGGTATATCTGGCAGCGGCATTGCGTGAGGCGGGCAGAGAGAATGAAACGGAAATCGTACCGGCGGGTATGTTCTATTTTCATGTGGATGATCCGTTTATCGACAGAGAAAAATATTCGGAAGTGGAAGTAAAGAAAAATTTCCGTCCGGACGGGTTGTTTAACAGAGAATTGTCTGCGGTAACGGCGCTGGATACGTCCCTTGCGGCCGCAAACGGCGGATTAAAGCCATCGGAAAAGTCCACGCTCATTCATGCAGAAACCGACAAGGATGGCGGCCTAAAGGAGTCTGCCCACGGAATCGGCGGAGAAGATTTTGACCGTCTGACAGAGTATGTATATGAAAAATTGGAACAGGAAGCAGAGGAAATATTGTCCGGGGAGACCTCGGCGAATCCGTACCGGTATAAGAAAAGCAATCCGTGTGGGTACTGCGCATATAAAAATGTATGTGGCTTTGATAACCGGTTGCCGGAATTTTCTTATCGTGAGTTGAAAGAAATGAAGAAAGAAGAACTTTGGGAGGAGTTCAGAAAGGAGTGCCATGAGTAGATTTCATTTTACGCCGGAACAGGAACAAGTTATTTTTGCAAAAAACTGTACCACTCTGGTGTCGGCGGCGGCAGGATCCGGTAAAACCGCGGTACTGGTACAGCGTATTATTGAAAAGTTAATTGATAAGGACACTCCTACGGATATTAACCGGTTACTGGTGGTAACCTTTACCAAGGCTGCCGCGGCGGAGATGCGGGAGCGAATCGGAAAGCGGTTAAACGAATATCTGGCACAGGAAAAGTATGCGTCAAACGAGCATCTGCAAAAGCAGGTATTGCTTCTTAAGAACGCTCAGATTACCACGATTCACAGCTTTTGTATGAGTGTATTAAAGGAGTTTTTCTATGAACTGGATCTTGATCCTACCTTCCGTGTGGCGGAGGAGTCGGAGCTGACCCTTCTTAAGGCAGACGTAATGGAGGAACTGTTAGAGGATTGTTATGAAGAGGGAGACGAGACGTTTCTTCGGTTGGCAGAGTGCATCGGCGGAAAGACGGACCAGGGACTGGAAGACCAGTTGTTAAAACTGTATAAGTTTGCCCAGAGTGCACCATTTCCGGAAAGCTGGTTAAAAGAAATCAGCAAAAATCTGGAGGAGCAGGGCAAGCAGGAAAGTCTGCCGGAGGACGGAGACTGTGTTTGTTACATTAAGGAGCAAGTAGAGATTATATTGCAGGAGAGCCGAACCATCCTTCGGGAAGCTATGGGGTTGTGTCAGGCGCCCCAGGGACCATCTGTCTATATGGATGCGTTGGAAGCGGATGAAAAGCTGTTAGATGATTTGAGCACGAAGAAGACCTACAAAGAGTTAGGAGAGGCTTTTGCAGCTCTTTCCTATAAAGATTTATCCAGAAAAAGATGCGATACAACAGAGGAAAAGAAGGCGCAGGTAAAGGGCCTTAGAGATGTGTATAAGAATCTTCTTAAAAAGCTGAAAAGTGATTATTTCTTTGCAGAAGAGGAGCAGATGTGTGCTGATATGGCAGCTATGGTTCCTTTGATGCAGAAACTGATCGAGCTTTGCATGGAGTACGGAAAACGCTACGGCGAAAAGAAGGCAGAGCGAGGACTGGTGGATTATAATGATATGGAGCATCTGACGGTAAAACTCCTTGTAAAGGAGACGGAAGAGGGGTATGAAGCCACCGAAACCGCCCTTCGTCTTCGCAAACGGTTTGATGAGATTATGATAGATGAATGTCAGGACAGCAACGAAATTCAGGAATTGCTGCTTTCTGTCATTTCAGGGGAAGACGAAGGCAGACCGAACCGTTTTATGGTGGGGGATGTGAAACAGAGTATTTACAAATTCCGTATGGCAAAGCCGGAATTGTTTATGGAAAAATACGATACTTATAAGAAGTACGCACCAGGCGAGAAGAACTGTAAAATTATTCTCGGGCGGAATTTCCGAAGCAGAAGGTCAGTCATCACTCCGGTAAATGAGGTGTTTTCCTGCCTGATGCGAAAGGAATTCGGCGGAATCGAATACGATACGGAAGCGGAATTGAATCCGGGAGCTGACTATCCATGGGATACGGAGGCATCGGAGGAAAAAGAAGCTTATGTGGCGGAGCTGCTGCTTACGGAAGCAAAAGGCAGTCCGGAGGATGACGAAGATTTAGATAAAACCGCCAGAGAGGCCATGACGGTAGGAGGGCGGATTCGCCGTTTGATTGAGAGCGGACTGCCGATTTATGACGGAGAAGAGACGGATGAAGAAGGTAATGTGATTCAAAAGTTTCATCCGGTGGATTACCGGGATATTATGATATTGTTCCGGTCTCCGGGCACCACAGCACCGGTGTTTTCGGAGGTGTTCTCTGAACTGGGGATTCCGTCGGTTGTGGAAAAACAGAACCGGTATTTTGATGCCCAGGAAGTGAATGTGGTGTTAAATGTACTGCGGGTAATCGATAATCCAAGACAGGACATTCCTCTTGTTTCCGTGCTTCGCTCGGAAATGGTGGGGATGACAGAAGAAGAACTGGCCCTTGTCCGTATCGAAGCAAAGGAGAAGGAAAAGGAGCAGGGAAAGGAAGAGGGAAAAGAACGTCCGTATCGAGTTTCTTTTTACGAGGCCATTGGTATTTTCCTTGCAAAAGCAGAGGAAGGGACGGCCATTAGTTCAGAGAATGTGTTTTTTGAAAGTGCGGCAGAGAAATTACGATGCTTTCTTGCACAGTTGGAGCAGTTGCGTAAACTTTCGCTGTATGCGGGAGTTCCGGAAGTGCTGGAGGAGCTATACCGCCTGACGGATTATCCGGCGTTTGTCCGGGTAAAGCCGGGTGGCTTGCGCAGAGCGGAAAATCTGGCTATGCTGGTGGGAAAGGCAAAGAGCTACGAAGAAGGAAGTTATTCCGGCATTTTTGATTTTGTCCGTTACATTGAGCGGTTAAAGACCTATGACACGGAAATCGGCGAGGCACAGATTGATTCCGGTGAGAATGCGGTGCGGATGCTGAGTATTCATAAGAGTAAGGGGTTGGAGGCTCCCGTAGTCATTGTGGCTGGATTGGCAAAACAATTTAATACAAAGGATATGACGGCAAATCTGGTGCTGCATCCGGAACTTGGTATGGGTATGGAATACCGGGATGAGGTATTGCGGGTAAAAGCACCGACTTTGTATAAAAAAGTGATTGCCGGGCATTTGAATTACGATATGCTGTCGGAAGAATTGCGGGTGCTTTATGTGGCGTTGACAAGAGCAAGAGAAAAGCTGATTTTATCGGCAGCGGTAGATTCTCCCGAGAAGTTTTTTGATAGTGTGAATAATGTGGTGTTGCAGGAAGGCAGAGCAGGATATTCTACTTTGTTGCAGGCCCATTCCCTTTTGGATTTTTTAAAGTTACCACTCAGACAATGCCTGGAGACAGGCAGCATCCGACTTGTAGAAAAAGAGAAAGCACAAGTAGATACAGAGGATGCTGTGCTGACAGAAGAAGCGACACGACAGAGTAACCGAGATCGTTATGATGTCTTAATCGGTCTGTCCGGGGATACGGTACAGGATGAAGGCCTGGATGAAGAGATACGACAGCGGGAATCCTATGTATATCCGTATCCGGTATGCAAGGGGAAGATGAAGTTGTCCGTGTCGGAGTTGAAAAAAGCAGCTTATCAGGATGAGGTACAGGAAGAACTGTTTCCGGAGACGACGCCGGAGAAAACGGTGCCGCGCTTTATCAGTGGGAAGGTAGAGGAAGGTGTGTCCGGAAGCGAACGGGGTACGTTGTATCACCGGGTCATGGAGTGTCTGGATTTTTGCGCGGCGTGTGATACAATGGAGGCGGTACAGGCGCAGTTACAGGAGCTCATAGATAAGGGGCGGATCAGAAAGGATGCCATGCAGCTTGTTTCCGTGGAAAAAATCGTAGACTTTTTCCGAAGCGAACTGGGTGCGCGTATGTGTCAGGCGGCGAAGGAAGGCCGTTTAATGAAGGAACAGCCCTTTGTCATCGGAATTCCGTATGAAGAGGTATATAAAGAAGACGGCATTGGAGATACCGGAGAGACCGTGATGGTGCAGGGAATTATTGATGCTTACTTTGAGGAAGAGGGGCAGCTTATTCTGATGGATTACAAAACCGATTCCGTAAAAGAGGATGTAAAAGGGGAACTGACCAAGCGTTACAAGGCACAGCTGATGTATTACAGTATGGCTCTTTCCCAGATAACCGGAAAGCCTGTAAAGGAAAAAATGATTTATGCATTTACAAACGGAGAGGCCTTTTGTGTGGAATAATGTAGTACGGAATAAGGAAAGGATGAATGTGTATGTTAGTAAAGGATGCTAGTGAACTGGTAGGAAATACGCCTTTGGTGGAGGTGTCCCGTTTCGGGGCGGCTTACGGCTTAAAGGCGAAATTGCTTGTAAAAGTAGAGTATTTTAACCCGGCGGGCAGCGTAAAGGACCGGGTGGCGAAGGAAATGATAGAGGAAGCGGAGAAAAGCGGCAAGTTACAGCCGGGAGCTACCATTGTGGAGCCTACCTCCGGCAATACGGGGATTGGTCTGGCATTTATGGCGGCAATCAAAGGCTATCAGGTGATTCTGACCATGCCGGATACCATGAGTGCGGAACGCAGAAAGATTCTGGCGGCCTATGGGGCGAAAATCGTACTGACGCCGGGGGCGGATGGAATGCATGGAGCTGTAGCGGAAGCAAAGCGTTTGGTGGAAGAGATTCCGGGGAGTTTCCTTGCGGGACAGTTTGAGAATCCGGCCAATCCGGCAGCCCATTATAAGACAACGGGACCGGAAATCTTCCGGGATACGGAAGGATGCGTAGATGCCTATGTGGCAACGGCAGGTACCGGCGGAACCTTGACGGGTACCGCCCGTTATTTGAAGGAACGGATTCCGGGACTTCGTGTGGTGGCTGTAGAACCGGCATCTTCGCCTTTGTTATCCGAAGGACGGGCAGGAGCCCATAAGATTCAGGGCATCGGGGCGAATTTTATACCGGAGGTTCTGGATACGAAGCTATATGACGAAGTGATTACCGTATCCGATGAGGATGCATACTCCTATGCGAAAACTTTTATACAGACGGAAGGTCTGTTGGTAGGAATTTCATCAGGAGCGGCGTTGGCAGCGGCAGTGAAGGTTGCAAAACGTTCCGAATTTGAAGGAAAAACCGTAGTGGCGGTATTGCCGGACAGCGGCGACAGATATTTTTCTACAGAGTTGTTTTGATGTGAAAATTTTGGTATAATGAATCCGTGGGAAAAATTATCTTTTTACAAGGAGATTTTCTATGAAAAGAACGAAAGAGAAGAAGTTGTGTTTGACGAAGAGTCTGGCATTGGTTTCCGTTATCGCTATGATTTTTGGCGTAACTGCGTGCGGCTCCGCGGACAAAGGCAGTGATCCGGCAAAAGATACCACGGCTCCTGTGACGACGGAGACTCCTGGGGAGACCGGGGCGCCGGCCACTTTGACACCGGAACCGACCGGGGCCCCGAAGGCAACGTCCACACCGCGTCCGACATCTACACCGCGTCCGACGGCGACGCCGAAACCGACGCCGACTCCGGAACCGATTCCGGAGAATAACATTGTAAAGAATGCAACCTTTGATAAGGATACTGCGGGCTGGGGCCTTTATAAGGAAAGCGGCGGACAGGGAACCGTATCCGTTGAGAACGGACAGCTGGCACTCAATATAACCGCTCTTGGTACGCTTAATTATGCGGTACAAATTTATCCGGAAGATGTAATAGAGTTGGAGCAGGGAAGAGAATATCGTGTCAGCTATGACATTTCCTGTACGGAGAAGCGCAGTATTGAGATAATGATTCAGAAAAACGGCGGAAACTATCAGTCCTATACCTGGAAAAAGGTAGACTTAAAGCCAACGCTGCAACATGTGTCTTATACCTTTACCATGACGAGTCCTACCGATACCAATACGAAGTTTGTATTAAACTGCGGAACCCAGGGGACGGATGTTCCGGCACATACCATTTACCTTGATAATGTGGTGGTTGCACCTCTGGAAAACACAGATTACGGAAAAGACCCGTCGGAATACGAACCTGCAATTCGGGTAAATCAGGTAGGGTACCTTAAGGAGGATGAAAAAGTTGCGGTAGTTTGTGATGTTCCAGGTGAAACTAAATTTTCTGTAGTAAATGCAGAAAATGATACCGTTGTATATACCGGTGAAGTGTCCGGTGAAAGATACAACAGCAGTGCGAAGGAAATCAACAGCTTTTGCGATTTTTCCGCAGTAACGGAAGCCGGAAGCTATTATCTCACCTGCGGAACCGCAAAATCGTATACCTTTGAAATCGCAGATACAGTGTATGATGACTTATTAAAGGATATGATCCGGATGTTCTATCTGCAGCGATGCGGTTGTGAAGTGACGGATGAGACCTTCGGTCATGTGGCATGTCATACCGGCATGGCTAAAATCTACGGTACCGATGAGATGATTGATGTCACCGGCGGTTGGCATGACGCAGGCGACTACGGAAGATATGTGGTAGCGGCTGCAAAATCCGTAGCGGATTTGTTGTACGCATATGATACTATGGAAGATGCCGACAGAGATGATATCGGTATCACAGAAAGCGGAAACGGTATTCCGGATTTGTTAGACGAAGTTCGGTATGAACTGGAATGGATGTTAAAGATGCAGGCTCCGAACGGAGGCGTGTATCATAAAGTAAGTTGTGCAAGCTTCCCGGGCTATGTGATGCCGGAACGGGAAACGGGGCAGTTGTTTGTTACTCCGGTATCTACAACGGCGACTGCAGATTTTTGTGCATCCATGGCAATGGCATATGAGTTCTATTATGACATTGATAAGGAGTTTGCGGAAACGTGTCTGGCAGCGGCTGAGAGAGCCTGGGCATTTTTGGAAGCAAACCCGAAGCTTATTTTTGAAAATCCGGCGGCAATTACTACCGGTGCATACAACGACGGAAATGATACGGATGAGCGATACTGGGCAGCGGCACAAATGTATCGTGCTACAAAGGATGAGAAGTATCTCAGTGCATTTGAGGCTATGAATTCCAAGACCGGACTGGATTGGGGTACGGTAGGTGATTATGGAAACATTGCCATACTTACAATGGAAGGCGCAGATAAAGAATCCAAGGCATATAGCAAAGCTTACAATGCGATTGTGAACCAGGCAAATCGGTACGAGCAGACAACGTCAAGCAGTGCTTACGGCGTGGCTATTACGACGTTCCATTGGGGAAGTAATATGACGGTTTCCAATGCAGGTGTAATCTTAGGATTGGCATATGAACTGACCGGGGAAGAAACATATCTTACGGCAGCCGAGGCGAATAAAAATTACTTGTTGGGATGCAACCCGGTAGATATCTGTTTCGTATCCGGATATGGTACCGTATCGCCGCAAAATCCGCACCACAGACCTTCCATGGCGAAAAAACAGGCAATGGTGGGCATGTTGGCCGGAGGTGTAAATTCCAATCTGGAAGATCCGACCGCAAAGGCGAAGTTAGCGGATGTGCCGACGGCAAAACGCTACTTAGACCACAAAGAAAGTTATTCCACCAACGAGATTACCATTTACTGGAATTCGCCGTTTATATATTTGATTTCGCTTATTGATAAATAATACATATTAAGGTTAAGGTGCCCTTGTTACTATAGAGGGCACCTTAACCTTTTTTGAACTCTCTGAGAGCCTAATTTCTCTATTAAGCCAGATAACAGAATACAAATAAATAGTGGCACACAGTTCCGGCCAGGCAGAAGCAGTGGAAGATTTCATGGAGGCCGAAGTTCGGATGTCTGTTATCAAAGATCGGAAGCTTTAAGGCATAAATAACTCCGCCGATGGTATACAGAACACCGCCGCCCAGTAAAAGGGCAAAACCACCTGCCGGTACATTGCGGAGAAGTTGCGGGAAGGCTAGCAGACAACACCAGCCCATGGCAATGTAAATAATGGCGGACACCCACTTCGGACAGTTGATGAAAAACAGGCACTGGAAGATGCCGATAATGGCAATGCCCCAAACAAGGGAAATAAGCCATATGCCGGTGGCTCCGGTCAGTGCCAACAGGCAAACCGGAGTATAGGTGCCGGCAATGAGGACATAAATCATCAGATGGTCCAGTTTCCTGAGTCTCAGATAACCTTTTATGGTTCGCCCGAAGGTATGATATAAGGTGCTGGCACTGTAAAGCAGAAACATGCCGGCGATGAAGGTGATGCAGGAGAACAGGGACAATCCCGAAGTGCCTGCGGCTCTTCTGATTAACGGAACAGCACCTAAAAGTGCGAATACGATACCGGCAAGGTGCGTGTAGGCACTCCCCGGTTGCCGCGGGATAATCCGGTGCTTCGATAAATCAATCGGCTGTTGCAGAGTTAATTCCTTTGTTGTAATCAGTTCCATAAATCCCATCCTTTCTTTCCTATAACTTGTTTTGTAATAGTGTACGCAGTTCGAAAAACGTCATACACAACAACAATATTAATCAATATCATATGTTCAGTTCTTTAAAAATATTATACGTAGTTTTGAAAACTACATTATGTCTAAGAAGATACTATCACATGTATTTTTAAAAAGCAAGAGAAAACAGGAAAAATGAGTGGGAAATTTGGCCTAAATTGACGGTGGGAGTGAATTATGGTAAAATATGTACGGATTTTGCTTTGGAAGGGGGAACGAAAATGAATATTCTTCATATGAAGTATGCGGTAGAGGTGGCGAAGGCCGGCTCCATTAATAAAGCATCCGAAGTGTTATTGATTGCCCAGCCGAATTTGAGCCGTTCCATAAAAGAATTGGAGGCGAATCTGGGCATTATGATATTCGACCGTTCTGCCAAAGGAATGGTGCTGACGGAAGAGGGAGAGCGTTTTGTAGGGTATGCGAAGAAGATTCTTGCGCAGATAGATGAAGTAGAAACTATGTATAGAACGGGTGCATTGGCAAAGCAACAGTTTTCCGTATGCGTCCCGAGAGCCACTTATGTGGCAGATGCCTTTGCACAGTTCTCGAAAAGTTTGGGAACTGAACCGGCGGAGCTTTTTTATAAGGAAACAAATTCAAAAAGGGTCATAGATTATATACTACATTCCGATTATCAATTGGGAATTATCCGGTATGCGGAGAACTACGATAAGTACTTCAAAGCGGTATTTGAGGAGAAGGGGTTAAATTATGAATTGGTTACGGAGTTCAGTTATGTGCTTCTTATGAATAAGAACAGTGAACTCGGTAAGAAAGAGGAGATTCATTACCCGGATTTATGTGATTACATAGAGATTGCTCATGCAGATCCCTATGTGCCGTCTCTGGCTTTGGCAGAAGTAAAGAAAGAAGAACTGCCGGATAACATTGACCGGCGGATTTTTGTATTTGAACGTGCCAGCCAATTTGAGTTGTTATCGGAAAATACGGACACCTTCATGTGGGTATCTCCGGTGACGGATACCCTGCTTAAGCGGTACGGTCTTGTACAGAGAAAATGTACGGATAATCAAAAAGTATATAAGGATGTACTGATTTATAAGAAGGACTATAAGTTGACAGAGTTGGATGACCGGTTCATAACAGAACTGTATAAGGCAAAGAGAACGTATATGAAATAGAAGGCAATAAAGGGTTATATCAATTTTTATAACCCTTTATACTTTTTTGGTTATTCTCAAATCAAAAAAAGATTGTTAAAATAATAACAGCCTCAGGAATGAGGCAAAAATAAAACAAGAGTATGTTAAAAAAATAACAATATAGGAGGATGAGTTATGAAGGCGAAGAAGTATGAGATTGTGGATGGCGTTGAGAAGTTGGAAGAAGCCATTGCTCGTGTAAGAGAGGCGCAGAAGGTATTTGCGACCTACACACAGGAGCAGGTGGACAGAATTTTCTTAGCCGCAGCTTCTGCTGCAAACAAAGAGCGCATCGCTCTCGCAAAGCTTGCTGTGGAAGAGACCGGTATGGGGGTTGTGGAAGATAAGGTGATTAAAAATCATTATGCTTCCGAATATATTTATAATGCGTACAGAGACACCAAGACCTGTGGTGTGGTAGAAGAAGACAAGGCTTACGGGATCAAAAAGATAGCGGAGCCGATCGGTGTAATTGCAGCGGTTATCCCGACCACAAATCCGACTTCTACCGCAATCTTTAAGACGCTTCTTGCTCTTAAAACCAGAAATGGTATTGTCATCAGCCCACATCCTCGGGCAAAGAATGCAACCATTGCAGCATCTAAGATTGTACTTGAGGCGGCGGTAGCGGCAGGGGCGCCGGAAGACATCATCGCCTGGATTGATGTACCGTCTCTTGAGATGACCAATATGGTTATGAAGGAAGCAGACATTATTCTGGCAACCGGAGGCCCGGGTATGGTAAAGGCAGCATATTCCAGCGGTAAGCCGGCCTTGGGCGTAGGAGCAGGAAATACTCCGGCTATCATTGATGAGACTGCAGATATCCTGCTTGCGGTTAACTCCATTATTCATTCCAAGACCTTTGATAACGGTATGATCTGTGCTTCCGAGCAGTCCGTAATTGTTCATAAGAATGTGTACGATGCGGTGAAGAAAGAGTTTGCGGCAAGAGGATGTTATTTCTTGAATAACGATGAGACTGAAAAGGTTCGTAAGACCATTCTTATTAACGGCGCATTAAATGCAAAAATTGTAGGCCAGAAGGCAGCAAAGATTGCGGAACTGGCCGGTGTAACCGTTCCGGAGGGAACTAAGATTTTAATCGGTGAGGTAGAGAGCGTAGAACTTTCTGAAGAATTTGCCCACGAGAAGCTTTCTCCGGTACTTGCTATGTACAAGGCAAAGGACATCAAGGATGCATTCGAGAAGGCAGAGCACTTAATCGCAGACGGCGGTTATGGCCATACTTCCTCTATTTATTTAAATGAAATTACCGAGAAGGAAAAGCTTGCTGAGTTCGGTGCACGTATGAAGACCTGCCGTATTTTAGTAAATACTCCGTCCTCCCAGGGTGGTATCGGTGACCTTTATAACTTCAAGCTGGCTCCGTCCCTTACCTTAGGTTGCGGATCCTGGGGCGGTAACTCCGTATCCGATAACGTTGGTGTAAAGCATTTGCTGAATATTAAGACTGTGGCTGAGAGGAGAGAAAATATGCTTTGGTTTAGAGCACCTGAGAAGATTTATATGAAGAAGGGCTGTCTTCCGGTAGCTCTTGATGAGTTAAAGAATGTAATGGGCAAGAAGAGAGCCTTCATCGTAACGGATAACTTCCTTTATGAGAACGGCAACACGAAGCCGATTACCGATAAGTTAGATGAGATGGGTATCCAGCATGCAACTTTCTTTGATGTTGAGCCGGATCCGACCCTTGCATGCGCAAAGGCAGGAGCAGAGCAGATGCAGGCATTCAAGCCGGATTGTATCATCGCTCTGGGCGGTGGTTCCGCAATGGATGCAGCAAAGATTATGTGGGTTCTTTACGAACATCCGGAAGCTGACTTCATGGATATGGCAATGCGTTTTGTAGATATCCGTAAGAGAATTTACACCTTCCCGAAGATGGGGGAAAAGGCATACTTTATCGCAATCCCGACTTCCGCAGGTACCGGTTCCGAGGTTACGCCGTTTGCGGTAATTACCGATGAGAAGACCGGCGTAAAGTATCCGTTAGCTGATTACGAATTACTTCCGAATATGGCAATTATTGATACGGATTTCCATATGACCGCACCGAAGGGCCTGACTGCTGCTTCCGGTATTGATGCGGTAACCCATGCATTGGAAGCGTACGCATCCATGTTGGCAACCGACTATACCGACGGCCTTGCATTAAAGGCACTGAAGATTATTTTCGAGTATCTTCCGAGAGCTTATGATAATGGTCAGACCGATGTTGAGGCAAGAGAGAAGATGGCAAATGCGGCTACCATCGCAGGTATGGCATTTGCAAACGCATTCCTTGGCGTATGTCACTCCATGGCACATAAGCTGGGTGCTTTCCACCACTTGCCGCACGGTGTTGCAAATGCGCTTATGATTGACGAAGTAATCCGTTTCAATGCATCAGAAACTCCGGTGAAGATGGGTACCTTCTCCCAGTATGACCACCCGCACACTCTGGCTCGTTACGCTGAGATTGCCGATTACCTTGGTCTTAAGGGTAAGAATGATGCCGAGAAGGTAGAAAATCTCATTAAGGCACTGGATGAGTTAAAGGCAAAGGTAGGCATCAAGGCAACCATTAAAGAATACGTAGCAGATGAGGCGGATTTCCTTAATAGACTGGATGAGATGACCGAGCAGGCATTCGACGACCAGTGTACCGGTGCAAACCCGAGATATCCGCTCATGAGCGAAATCAAGCAGATGTATTTAAATGCATATTACGGTAAGAAAACCGAGATGAAGTAGAAGGAAAGAACGGCACCTATAAGAATCAGTAAGGAGGAAACAGACTATGAAACTGGATAAGGTAGTTGCAGTAAGAAATAACAAGACGATTTATCGTGACGGCGATAAGTGTATTAAGGTATTTGATGAGAATTATTCCAAGGCGGATGTGTTAAATGAGGCCCTGAATCAGGCGAGAATCGAAGGGACCGGTTTAAACATTCCGAAGATCTTTGAAGTAACCATGGTGGACGGTAAGTGGGCCATTGTGTCCGAATATATTGCCGGAAAGACCCTGGCACAGCTGATGCAGGAGAATCCGGGAAAGAAGGATGCGTATCTGGAAATGTTCGTAGAACTGCAGATAACGGTACACAGGGCAACCTGTCCGCTTCTCAATAAGTTAAAGGATAAGATGAACGGAAAAATCAGTCAGGCAGAGCTGGATGCTACCACTCGTTACGATTTGCACACCCGTTTAGAGGGGATGCCGAAGCACAATAAGGTGTGCCACGGTGACTTCAACCCGTCCAACATCATTGTGAAGGAAGACGGAACCATGTATATCCTTGACTGGTCCCACGTAACCCAGGGAAATGCATCCGCAGATGCGGCAAGAACTTACCTTCTCTTCTGTTTGGAGGGCGATATCGAAGGTGCAAAGAAGTATCTCGATCTATTCTGTAAAAAGAGTGATACCGCAAAGCAGTATGTACAGAAGTGGATGCCGATTGTTGCGGCTTCTCAGTCCGTGAAGGGAAACGAGAAAGAACGGGAATTTCTGCTTAGTTGGGTAGATGTGGTAGATTACGAATAGGTGGATAAGAGCAAGCAGTATACAGCGTTATTCTCGGAAACGGTAGCATTTGACAATGTTGTATGGTATAATATTCATAAATGGGCATGTAAGCCTTGGAAATCATGATTTCCAAGGCTTTGCTCAGTGAAAACCAGTTACGGAATGAGGGCCTTATGAATATTTTAATTATTGACGGACAAGGTGGGCAGTTGGGTGCCCAATTGGTAAAAGAGATTGTAGCGCGTTATGACGAAGTACAGATTACTGCGGTAGGAACCAATGCAACGGCCACCGGAACCATGTTAAAGGCAGGCGCAAAGCAGGCTGCTACGGGAGAGAATCCGGTGTTGGTGGCATGCCGGAAGGCAGATGTGATTATCGGACCCATCGGTATTGTCATTGCGGATTCCATGTACGGAGAGATTACCCCGAAGATGGCCGTGGCAGTAGGCCAGGCAGATGCGACACGCATCCTAATTCCCATGAACCGCTGCGAGAATGTGGTGGTAGGCGTAGAAGACGTCACCATGACAGCAATGGTAGAAGGTGTGCTAAAAAAACTGGAACGATTATTAAAAAATTAATATCAAATGATGTTGAAAGCACAAGTGCGGTATGGTATACTGACTGTGTTATTCAGAAGGATAACGTAGGGCAGAAGCCCGTAAGAAAGAGGTTGCAAGTATCTGCGCATGGCGCAAGGTTATAAGGATAAAAACGATAGTAACACTAGGAAGGTGTTATTTTCCCTGTAGGGAAAGTAGCACCTTTTTTGATTTATAGGAAATTGCGTAATTTCCTATAAATCAAAAAAGCTCTGAGTGGATCGCATGGAAAAGGAGAAACTGATGGGAAAGAGAAACAGTATTTTTACAATGGTTTTAGCAGCGATGTTTTTGGCACTGGCGTATGTTATGCCGTTTTTGACGGGGCAGATACCGCAAATCGGTTCCATGCTTTGCCCGATGCATATCCCGGTTCTTTTGTGCGGATTTATTTGCGGATGGCCGTGGGGGCTGGCGGTAGGCTTTGTTGCGCCGCTGCTTCGTTCCTTGATAGCCGGCATGCCACCGCTATTTCCGGTGGCGACCTGTATGGCATTTGAACTGGCGTCTTACGGTGTTATGGCGGGACTCTTTTACAAGCTTTTGCCGAGAAAGAAAGGATTTATTTATGTTTCGCTGCTATCCGCAATGATTGTAGGACGTCTTGTATGGGGGGCTGCTATGCTGGTTTGCATGGGCGTGAAGGGCGGAAGCTTTGGTATATCGGCATTTTGGGCCGGTGCGGTGGCGGAGGCACTGCCGGGCATCGTTATCCAGATTGTGTTGGTTCCGCTTATTGTGATGGGAGCGGAACGGATAATGCAGTTTGAAAAGAATTGGTAATAGCGCGAGTATTTCGATAGAATAGGAAGAACGGAATGAATAAGAGAGAAGCAACAAAACGTGCTCTGGTGGAGCATTATAAGAAATATCCGAAGCTACGGTTACAGGACTTATTTAAATATATGTTTCAGAGTGCCTTTGGGTGCGAGCATTTGATTTCCAGCCCGGAGGCGGCCAAGGAGTATATCAGAAAAGAAGCGGAGCAGTGTGCCTCTGCTGCGGAAGCATATGCGGAATCTTTGGATGGGGATTATTGCAGAGTACATCTGGGCTATATCAGAGAGGGCCTGCACCCGGGAACTTTAGCGAAGCTATTTTTCCTGTCTGCCGGTCATGTGGAAGACGGCAGGGAGCGATTGGAAGAAAAGATAGCGGCATTGGTAGAAGCGGTGGAGGAAGGGTTACTTCCTTTTTCAATGGAGGTAGTCACTGATGCGGTAGAGAAGTGGCGTGAGGCGGGATATCCGGCCTGCCATCATTCGGAAGCATTCCGGGTGGCTTATGCGCCGGCCTATCGTCTGATGAGGAAAGAATATGCCCTGTTTCTACCGTTATTCTTACGGATTGACCGCATGTTACAGGCAGGGCCGGTGACACTGGCAGTGGAAGGAGGCAGTGCGGCAGGAAAATCCACCTTAGGGGAGTTGCTTACAACGGTATATGATTGTACCGTATTTCACATGGATGATTTCTTCCTGCAACCGGAACAACGGACTCCGGAACGGTTTGCAGAGCCGGGAGGCAATGTGGACAGAGAGCGTTTCTTAGAAGAAGTGTTGCTGCCGTTATCAAAGGGGGAACCGGTAGCGTACCGGAAGTTTGACTGTAGTACCTTTACATTAAAAGAACCGATGATGATTACGCCGACAAAGCTTACTGTAATCGAAGGGGCCTACAGCATGCACCCGGAATTGGCAGAGTTTTACAATCTGTCTGTATTTCTGGAGACTTCACCGGAATTACAGAAGAAACGTATCGAAAAGCGGAACACGCCGGAGCTTGCAAAGCGGTTCTTTGAAGAATGGATACCGATGGAACAGAGGTATTTTGATGTGATGCGGGTGAAGGAACGGTGTGAGTTGGTGGTAAAAATATAAGAATGTCGCGGTTATGATTTCATTTCCATAACCGCGACGTTTGTTTTTGTGGGAATCACACCATTCCTATGATGTTTGTGTTATCTCCATGATTTTTCAGACATCAGATCTAGCTTTTTCTGTTCGAGGAAGGAGCCGTCCATATCAAATGTATTGGCATAGAAGCGACAAAGCATACTGTAATTCGCATGTTTTGTTGTATGGAGTACATTACCCACCAATTTTGTTTCCTCAGGAGAGTAGGAAGCCTCGATGATATTCCTGGTAAACCAGCAAACGGAGTCATTATTTACATACACTTCATCTCCCAGAGAACCCTCAATGGTATAAAATTCATTCGGAGTACCGGACTCGGGTTCGCAAATAAGAAGGACAGCGGTGGACTGTTTCCGGTACATTGCAAGAAGATCTTCCTTTGTTAAGGTGTTTCCGTCGCGGGTAGCCATTAAAATTTCTTCCCTCAGCGCGAAAAAGTCGTTCAGAAAAGAAACATATCCGCCCGGACCCTTCGGGGTAGTGTACCCGGAGATATAGACCTTATTGTTATGTTCACAAAAATCGGTAACATAAAGGTCATAATCCTCACTTTCGTATTGGAAGCTGTTGACGAGATTTCCGTCCTCATCCAGTTTGAGAATAAGGGAATGGACCATGTTGGCATAGCTGTATACCTCTACCAAATATCCGTTTTCTGCCAATGCAGCATTTTCGATACCGCTGTATTCCAGGTCAATTGGAGTAAAAGATAACGGTTTGCCGCTTTTGGAATATTTGTTGACGGAAAGGTGGCTTCCCGACGTGTCCTCGTACCGTCCAAATGCAACGTAGGAACCGTCCTTATCGGTGAGAAGGGTTTGAATCTGGTCGAAATTGTCCCCATTGTCTTGCTCGGTTCTCCATACAATATTGCCATCGGCGTCCAACGCAATCAGGGAGGCTGTCTGGCCGTTTGCAATCAAATCATACGGAGTGTAACCATAGACAAGAACCGGCGTTTCCTTGGAACTCGGGTTGTTGTAAAAACCATGGACCATTAGGTCAGTAAAAGTAACTTCCCAAACCTTTTCACCGTCCGCATATTTTATAAAGATACTGTTGTTCTCGTTTGTAAGAACGGTACCCTCCGGATCGTTATAAAGAGAAAAGTATTCATAAGAAACGGATGGTTTGTAGTCAGAAAGGGAAATACTCGGTAGGGAGGTATCCCAGTCGCTGTTTACAATCTCATATCCTTGCAGAAGGTCCGGTCTGCTGTTTGTAATTACCTCTGTGGTCAAAGAGTCAGAAAAGGAGTGGGTGGAAAAGTCCCGGTATACTTCTTTGATTTCACTCTTTGTAAGACCAGCCGTGGACAGGTTGTTTTCGTAGAAAAATTCCAAAGCGTTGTTGTATTCTTTTCTTGCGGCAGCATAGGAGTAGGTGCCTACACCGATACCGGCAACCAATGCCAGACAGGCAGCGGCAACAACAAGTCGGAAGCCCTTAAAGGCAGATCTTTTGGAGACGGCCTTTGTTGCTTTCTCGTTGTGTTGCGAATGCTTGTGTGTAGTGATGAAAGATAAGCCGGTTTTGTCCGCCACTGCAGCTCGAATATGTTGCAGTGTGACATCATCCGGCAGCTCTTCTTTAAAGAGTTCCTCCGGTAAGGAATCCAACTCCTCCGGTGTTAAATCATCTAACATATGGTATAAATCTTTTTTCATAAGCAATTACCTCCGAATTTGTTTCGTAATTTTTGAATTGCCCGGTGGGTCCGTGTATCTACTACAGATATGCTTAAATTAAGCTTTGTTGCGATTTCCTTGGAAGATTGGTTAAAGTAATATTTCCGTAGCAGAATCGTACAATCCGGTTCGCCAAGGGATTTAATCTCCTGCAGTAATTCTGCTCTCAGTTCCTTGGTGAGCAGCGTCTCCTCTATAGACAGATTGTCGTCCATAGGTTCCGCAACGGTTTCGTTATCCAAGGAAAGAGTTCCTGCATCTTTTTTGTATCTGCGCAGACAGTCATAAGCATTATTCCGAGCGATGACGCAAAGCCAGGAGCGAATGCTTCCCGTGGCTTTGTCGTATTTATTCAGATCACAATAAAACTCACTGAAGGTGTCTGCGACGCAATGCTCAATGTCTGATTCACAAAATGTCTGACCAGCCAACTTATGTTTTACAATGGAGTAAACAAGCCCGGTATATTGTTCCAGTAAAAGAGCCATACCGGTGTTGGGAGAGGTCTTTAGTATATTTATTAATTCATCGTCCTGCATCGTAAGCCTCCCTATTTGTATTGAATCGATTCACTTATTACTGCGTAAGAAAAAGGAAAATCTTACATATCTATGTAAAAGTTTTTTAGTGTTTGGAAATAAGTATATCAGATTTACGACGATTTGTGCCGATATATATTACAAAGGAAATAAATACGAACTTACGGACAGCGTTATGGTTTCAATGGAGTGTATTGGGGCTGTAGCGCTTTCTCTATTGTAGCAGAAGATGTTTGCGGAATCAGCAAGTCGGAATGGTCGGAATTGCAGAAAGGAGTGTTTTGAATGGAAATCGGTATGGTACAGAGCGGATACGGCGGTGTTTCGGGAAATGGTGGTATGGGAAGTAAAAAGCAGAAACTTTTAGGGATGACGATGTCGGAGTCGAAGGATAAAACCGCTGAATGCATGGCGTTTCTTAAGGAAAAGAGTGAGGAGATATTAGAAAAACTTCGGAATGGAGAGACGGAGGTAGAGTATCCCATTGGTGGGGAGTCCTATACGGAACGGGAATGGGATAAGCTTCTGGAGAAGTTTGATGACATCCAGGAGGATGTGCGCAGGAGGATGGAAGAGCGGATTTGGAAGATAGAGGAGAGGGGGGAGAAAGAGTAGAAGAACTATGATGGATATGTCTTGACAAAAGTATCTCTATAGAGATTCCGACGATGAACTGTCATATAAGAAAGGCGTTGAGGGATCATATGCTATAAAAAAATTCAGTTATTAAGAAATACTTAATAACTGCCGTTGACGAAAAAATGAAGGTGAATGATAAAACCGTCGTAGTTATGTAAAAGAACACATAGCTACGACGGTTTTTGTTTGCCATCATTTATCGAAATCCAGTAAGTTTGCTGCCGGAATGATTGATAAGCTCAGCGAGCATATTAGTTTATAATAGACCTTTTTGCTGTTTCCATTCGCTCAACTTCAAAGAACCGTTCGGACTGTTTTGCGCCAGTAATGTGAGAGAAGTCGGAGATTGTTTGTAAAGCTTTTTATATTCGTTACTGAAATTGAATAGTATATGCGGTGCGTTGTCT
>JAZNBY010000065.1:0-50337 GCA_045587325.1 Lachnospiraceae bacterium
TTGTGATTGATAATATAGTCTAAGGAACGCTTTAAGTGTTCCATTAAGGACGTTGCTACGGACATGTCGTTGTCATACGGCACGGTCTCGTTTAAGATGGAAATGTCGCCGGTCTCTCTTACATAAGCAGAGGTACCAGCAATGAGCCACAACGGGTCATCGTTGAAACCGCTACCGATGTCGGCATTACCCTTCTTGGTCAGTGGCTGATACTGATGATATGCACTACCGTCCTCGAACTGGGTGGAAGCGATGTCAATGATACGCTCTCTTGCACGATCCGGAATCAGATGTACGAAACCAAGTAAGTCCTGACAGGAGTCACGGAAGCCCATACCTCTGCCGATACCGGATTCGTAGTAAGAAGCGGAACGGGACATATTAAAGGTAACCATACACTGATACTGGTTCCAGATATTTACCATACGGTTTACCTTGTCGTTGTCGGAAGCTACGGTATACTTGGAAAGAAGCTTCTCCCAGTATGCCACAAGCTCCGTAAATGCCTTCTCTACATCCGCATCGGTCTGATAGCGGGCAAGCATTGCGTTTGCCGGAGCCTTGTTGATTACGTTGTGGGACTCCCACTTTTCATCCTGCGGATTTTCGATGTAACCCAATACAAAAATGAAAGTCTTGGTCTCGCCCGGATTAAGAGATACATTAATCTGGTGAGAAGCAATCGGAGACCAGCCACTTGCCATGGAATTGGTGCAGGCACCGTTTTCGATGGCTTCCGGATTTGCTGCGGAACGATATGCGCCGAGGAACGCATCACGGCTCGTATCAAACGCATCCACTGCAGTGTTTACGGAATATACAGCATAGTGATTACGACGCTCTCTGTACTCAGTCTTATGGAAGATGGTAGAACCTACCACTTCAACCTCACCGGTGCTTAAGTTTCTCTGGAAGTTCTTCATATCATCATCCGCATTCCACAGACACCACTCAACGTAGGAGAAGAGCTGTAAGTCCTTCTTTGCAGCGGAAGTATTGGTAAGAGTAAGCTGGCTTACTTCACAGGTGTCGTTCATCGGAACGAAGGTAAGCACGGAAGCTTCTACGTCGTTCTTCTTGCCGGTAAAACGGCTGTATCCGATACCGTGTCTGCACTCGTAAGCATCAAGTTCGGTCTTGATCGGCTGCCAGCCCGGATTCCAAACGGTATCGCCGTCCTTTATGTACAAATACTTTCCGTTGGTATCCGCCGGAATGTCGTTATAACGATATCTGGTTAAACGAAGGAGCTTTGCATCCTTATAAAAGGTATATCCACCGCAGGTATTGGAAATCAGGCTGAAGAAATCATTGCAGCCAAGGTAGTTGATCCACGGAAGCGGAGTTTTCGGGGTGGTGATTACATATTCTTTGTTTGCATCATCAAAAAAACCGAATTTCATAATTACTCTCCTTTACAGATTTGTTAATAATGATGGTGACACGAAAATAAGTTAAACGATTAAGTACGCAAAAAACAACTCAAATCAAGTGTCTATATCTGCATTATACACATATCTGTGAAAAAAAGCAACCATCCAGTGATATTTTGGGACAAAAATATGACAGAAAAACAAAGAAAGTGGCAAAAATGGAGAAAAATAGCTTGCAAAACCAGGAAAAATAGCGTATGATTAGGTTACGAAATCGATTAAGTAACGAGAAACAACAAAAAGCAACGAATAAAAAGAAATAGAAAGAGAAGAGGAAGACGCATATGGCATCCATGAAAGAAATTGCCAATATCTGCGGTGTCAGCATTGCCACCGTCAGTAAGGCATTAAACAATCATGACGATATCGGGGAAGATACGAAAGAAAGAATCAAAAAAGTAGCAAAGGAATTGGGATATTTTCCGAATTCCTCCGCTCGGGCCTTGAAGACAAAACGGACCTATAACATCGGTGTGTTGTTTGTGGATGCGGCTCAGAGCGGTCTGACCCATGACTATTTTGCCAACGTGTTAAACAGCTTTAAGGAAGCAGCCGAGGCCGGCGGATACGACATTACCTTTATCAGCAACGGAAAAGACGGAGCAAATAAGATGAGTTACCTGGAACGCTGCCGGTATCGGGGGTTTGACGGCGTGGTCATTGCCTGTGTGGATTTTGAAAATCCGGAAGTAGAGGAGTTGGTAAAAAGCGACATACCATTGGTGACGATTGACTACTCTTTTTTCGGACGGGCGGCGGTGATCTCCGACAATGTAACCGGAATGAGAGAACTGCTTACCTATATTGTGAGCCAGGGACACCGGCGGATTGCATACATTCACGGAGATGATTCCGCGGTTACGAGAAACCGTCTGTCTTCTTTTTATAAGACGGCGGAAGAATTGGGACTTACCATACCGGATGCCTATATAAAGGAAGCGGCGTACCGCAGTACCAAGGAAGCAGGGGCGGCAACAAAAGCACTGTTGGAGCTTAAGAATCCACCGACCTGCATTTTATATCCGGATGATTTTTCCTGTTTCGGAGGAATGAATGTGATCAAAGAGAAGGGGTTGCGGATTCCGGAGGATATTTCGGTGGCAGGCTATGACGGCCTGCGCATCGGACGACACATCGAGCCGAAGCTCACTACCTTTTGGCAGGATACCCAGGCCATCGGTACGGAAGCAGCGAAGAAACTGATGGAATTAATCGAAAAACCGAAAACAACCATTATCGAGCAGATTGTCATCGGGGGAGAGGTATACGAAGGAAAAACAGTAAAAAACATAATATCATGATATTAAAATAAGAATTCTTTCACATTCTGTGGTTGAAGTCGGAAACGGAAAGGTTTATAATAAAATCAGAACAAATTTAAGGAGATCATCAGAATGGAGGATATGTTATGAAGGTACTTTTTATCGGAGGAACAGGAACGGTCAGCATGGCAATTACGAAGAAGCTGGCTGAAACGGATTGGGATGTTTACTTATTTAACCGTGGGACGAGAAATGAGGATTTACCGAAGAATATTAACATCATCAAAGGAAATATCAATAACGAGGCGGAAGCTGCCGAGTTGTTAAAAGACCATTCCTTTGATGTGGTATGTGATTTTATCGGTTTCGGAAAGGGTCAGGTAGAGCGTGACTACCGGTTGTTTGCGGGAAAGACAAAGCAGTATATGTACATCAGTTCCGCATCGGCTTATCACAAGCCGTGTAAGTCTTATGTGATTACCGAAGGGACCAGCCTTGCCAATCCGTACTGGGAATATTCCCGGAATAAGATTGTGTGTGAAGAATATCTGATGCAGATGTATCGGGAGAATGGCTTCCCGGTAACCATCATCCGTCCGAGCCATACCTATGACGAACGCTCCATACCGTTAGGGGTGCACGGAGACAAGGGAAGCTGGCAGGTGGTAAAGCGTATGTTATCCGGCAAGCCGGTCATTATTCATGGTGACGGAACTTCTCTCTGGACCATGACCCATAACAGTGATTTTGCAAAAGCATTTATCGGTCTTATGGGCAATCCCCATGCTATCGGAGAGGTATTCCAGATTACTTCGGATGAGACTTTGACCTGGAATCAGATTCATCAGACCATAGCGGATGTGTTAGGTGTGGAGTTCAAGCCGTATTATGTATCCTCTGCCTTTTTGGCGGAAGCAGGTCCGTACGATTTTACCGGTAGCCTGTTGGGAGACAAGGCATGCTCCGTGGTATTTGATAATACGAAGGTGAAGCGTGCAGTGCCGGATTTTGTGCCGTCGGTGCGCTTTGAGGACGGCGTCCGCCGTGTCATTGAGCATGTACTGGCTCATCCGGAATTGCAGACAGAGGATCCGGAGTTCGATGCCTGGTGCGATAAGGTAATTGCGGCACTGGAAGACGCAAAGAAATCGATAAAGTAGAACGATAGAATTTGGAGGAGATACCATGGCCGGAGGAGAAATGACAAGTGCCGGGAAAAAGGAAATAAGAACCGGGAAATCATCCGGCAAAAAGACAAGGGATTTTCTTGCAGCGTTTCCGAAAACAATACCGATTATGATGGGATTTTTGTTTTTGGGAATGTCCTATGGGATTTATATGAAGGTATCAGGGTTTTCCTTTGTGTATCCCCTTTGTATGAGTCTTGTGATTTTCGGCGGTTCCCTGGAGTTTGTAGCGGTGACGATGTTACTGGGGGCGTTTGCACCTTTACAGACCTTTTTGGTAGCACTTATGATACAGGCAAGGCATCTCTTTTACGGAATCGCCCTGTTGGAAAAATACCGGAGCACCGGCTTTAAAAAGCTATATCTCATTTTCGGAATGTGTGACGAGAGTTTTTCCATTAACTGTTCCGCAGAGGTGCCGGAAGGCGTGGACAAGGGTTGGTTTTACTTTTTTGTTACGTTATTAAATCAATCCTACTGGGTGTTTGGGGCGACGGCCGGCGGATTGTTGGGTTCGTTTATCCGGTTTGATACAAAGGGGCTGGAGTTTGTGATGACAGCCATGTTTGTGGTGATCTTTTTGGAACAGTGGTTAAAGGAGAAGAAGCATTATACGGAACTCATCGGTGTGGGAGCTTCGATTTTGTGCCTGATTCTCTTTGGCGCAGATTCCTTTTTGATACCTACCATGATTTGCATTCTGTGTTTTCTTACGATGTTTCGTAAGTCTATTGAGAAAGCAGGTGGAAAATCATGACAATAGTACAGGAACTTATAACCATTGGTCTTTGTGCTTTAGGAACCATGATAACCCGGTTCCTTCCGTTTTTGGTATTCCGTGCCGATAAACCGGCACCGAGGTTTATACAGTATTTGGGACGGGCATTGCCGGGAGCTATATTCGGAATGCTGGTGGTCTATTGTTTAAAAGATGTGAATCTTCTTGCGGGGAGTTACGGATTGCCGGAACTGTTTGCTATTTTGATTGTAGCAGTGCTTCACTTATGGAAGAGGAATATGTTACTCTCCATCGGGGGCGGCACCGTATGCTATATGCTATTGGTACAATTCGTGTTTTGATTGTTCCTGTTGTCGTGAGTTTTTTCGGAGAACATGAGGGAAACAGGCATCTTTGCTATGGAAAAATGTTGAAAATCGTGGTAAAATGTGATTATAGGAGGTGATATACATGCTTCACTATAAATTGCAAATCGGATGTATGGTGATTGTACTACTGGTTTTTGTGCTGTATTTCAGAGAACGTCATCAGCAGAAAAACATGAAGCGCATGAAGTGCTTCGAGCGTTTGCTTATTTTTTCTTTTGTTTATTTCATATTGGATATCGTAACGGTGTATACGGTAAATCATTCGGATACGGTGCCGGTTGTGCTGAATAACACTCTGCATTTGCTGTATTTGTGGGTAATTGACCGATGCCTTTTGGATGTGTTTTTGTATGTCGCCACTATGTTGGAAGTTCCGATTGCCTCGAAGAAGTGGCAGCGGCTGGCGTTTCTTCCGCATTATTTGGGAAGTCTTGTAATGCTTATCGGGATTCCGTGGATTGAGTATGTGAAAGGACCGATTTCCTATTACTCTATGGGTGTATCGGTAATCGTATGCTATGTTACGGTTGTTTATTATCTGGGATTGGCGTATTATGTGTGGATAAAGAACAAAGACAATCTGCCGAAGCGTTCCCGGGTCAATTTTCTGATTTGTGTTCCTGTGTTTATTGGCGCGATTTTTGTGCAGATGATTTTTCCGGATGCACTGATTACCTCACTGGCGATTACTTCGATTATTTTGGTGGCATACTGTGCCATGGAGAATGCGGCGAACGGTGAACTGATTCAATATCATGAGGAAGTAATCTATGCGTTTGCGGATGTCATCGAGGGTCGTGATGGCAGTACAGGTGAGCATGTGAAACGTACGGTTGCGTATGTAAAGATAATTGTAGATGCGTTAAAAGAAAACGGGATTTATGCCGAAAATCTTGACAACGAATATTTGGATTTTCTGATGCGTGCGGCACCGATGCATGATTTCGGAAAGATTGCGGTTACGGATACCGTCCTGCAGAAGCCGGGCAGACTTACTTCGGATGAATACGAAGTGATGAAAACGCATACCGTAAGAGGTGCGGATATGATAAAGGCGAGTCTTGCAGCGTTAGAGGAGCCGGGGTATATTACCGTGGCATGGCAGGTAGCCAGACATCATCACGAGCGTTGGGATGGTATGGGATATCCGGACGGTTTGCATGGGGAGATGATTCCTCTTTGCGCCCGTGTGGTTGCAGTGGCGGATGTGTTTGACGCAGTATCCCAGGACCGCTGTTACAGAGAAGCTATGTCTTTGGATGAGTCCTTTGCCATTATCGAGCAGGGAGCGGGGACACAGTTTGACCCGTTGATAGCGAAGGTGTTTTTGCAGATGCGGGATAAGGTGGAAGAAGTATTTTATCAATTTCAGGAGGCTGTATAATGGTAAAACATGTGATTATATGGAAGTTAAAGGAATCGGTACAGGGAGCTGACAAAGAGAAGGTTCTGTCCGAAATGAAGGAGTATTTGGAAGCTTTGGTGGGAAAGGTACCGGGACTTATGCGCCTGGAGATTATTACGAAGCCGCTTGCTTCCTCCAATGGGGATGTGATGCTTGACAGTGAGCTTGAGAGCGAAGAAGCATTAAAGGGGTATCAGTCCCATCCGGATCACGTGGCGGTAGCCAATACTTATGTGAGACCGTATACGGAAGTAAGACTTTGTATGGATTATGAAGCTTGACAAAAAGTCTGTAGGGCGTATAATGGTGGATAGCGTCAGATTTTTATAAGTAATAGAAAGAGGATAAAGTAATGAGCGAAGAAATTTATGAGCAGGAATTGAATTGTTCCCATGATTGCAGCAGTTGTTCAGCAAGCTGCGGTTCCAGAAAGCCGGATAAGTCCCAGTTTGCGGAGCCGATGAACCAGTACAGCAATGTAAAGAAGGTAATCGGTGTTGTCAGCGGTAAGGGCGGTGTAGGAAAGTCTTTTGTGACCTCCTATCTGGCAGTACTCATGCAGCGTATGGGATATAAGACCGCAGTTCTGGATGCGGATGTAACAGGTCCGTCCATTCCGATGGCATTCGGTGTACACAAGAAGGCACAGGGCAATGAGCTTGGTATTTTGCCGGAGTACACAAAGAACGGAACGGCGATTATGTCCGTGAATCTTTTATTAGAGAACGAAGAGGTGCCGGTAGTTTGGAGAGGTCCGGTTATCGCGGGGACCGTAAAGCAGTTCTGGTCCCAGGTGGTTTGGGGCGATGTGGATTACATGTTTGTGGATATGCCGCCGGGAACCGGTGATGTTCCGCTTACCGTATTCCAGTCACTTCCGGTGGATGGCATTGTAATTGTAACCAGCCCGCAGGATTTGGTTTCCATGGTAGTGGCTAAGGCTGTGAACATGGCTCGTGAGATGGATATCCCGGTACTGGGTCTTGTAGAGAACTACAGCTATGTAGAGTGCGGATGCTGTGGAGAGAAGATGTATGTATTCGGCGAAAGCCATATTGAAGATACGGCCCGTAAGTTTAATCTTCCGGTGCTTGGCAGACTTCCGTTAAATCCAAACATTGCAAAGGCAGTGGATGCAGGCGACATCGAAGGTCTGAATGGTGACTGGTTGGAGGATGTTACCCTTGTATTAAAGGAACTTCTTCCGGCTGCAAAGACCCCGGCAGAGCAGGGGAATTACACCCTGGCGGTAACTACTGATGAAGATAATAACATTTTCCAGCATTTCGGTCATTGTCCGAAGTTTACATTATTTACCTTCAGCGATGGCATCCTGATGGCAAAGACCACGCTTGAAACAGACGGAAACGGACACGAGGCTTTGGCAGGTGTTCTGGCGGAGCGAGGCGTAAAGGTTCTTCTTTGCGGTGGAATCGGTTTGGGTGCGATGCAGGCCCTGATGCAGGCGGATGTTTTGGTAGTGCCGGGTCTCACCGGGGATGTGGATGTGGCTGTGGCAGGTTATCTGGACGGAAGTCTTGGTACCAGCACAGAGGCTAATTGCACGGTACATGAGTCCGGCGACTGTGATTGCAGTAGCGGCGGATGCGGTGGTTGTTGTCACTAATCCGTAAAGGAGAGATGAGGATGTATTGCGGTAGTTGTTTGGGAGAGCGAGGCTGCGCAGGCTGCAAAAAGACCACAGGGACGGTAGAATATACCGGCCTGACGGAGTTTTTTGCCATGGAGAACGGGCGTGAGGAGTCTGCGAACGAGCCGTTGGATGCGATGTTACTGGCGGCGGATATAGGGACAACAACACTGGCAGTGGTATGCGCAGATGGGACCGGGAAGGTATTGGCCTCCTATGGTGCCGAGAATCCGCAACGTAAGGTGGCGGCGGATGTCATGGGCAGAATCGATGCGGCAATACAGGGAGACGGGGAACGTCTGATGATGGAACTTAGGGAAGCCTTGGTAAAAGGCTTCCTTTTTGTACTTGAGAAGGCCGGAAGAAAAGAGAACGGACCGGATGAAGCAGAGAAACAGAAAACGGTACGAATCGGAATTGCAGGAAATACTACGATGCAACATTTCCTGTTGGGATATCCGGTAGACGAACTGGCAAGGGCACCGTTTCAGCCATATTCGGTGGAGATGAGGACGTTGTCTGTACGAGAACTCTTTGGGAAAACGGAAGGATTTTTGCGGTTGCCGGTTTCGGTGCGGGAGGCAGAGGTTGTGGTATTTCCTTGCTTTTCCGCATTTGTAGGAGGGGACGTGGCAGCGGGAGCCTACGGGCTGTTTCCGCTTGAGGATGAACTGAAAAGAGCTTGTACCTGCAGTCTGTTGATGGATTTCGGAACAAACGGAGAAGTTCTGTTGCTTGCAAACGGGAAGCTGTACGGTACGTCGGCGGCCATGGGCTGCGCTTTTGAGGGTGGTCGTTTCGCCTATGCATCGGATTTATTTGCGCTGATTGCAAGGGCACTGCAGGAAGGTGTCATGGATGAAACCGGGCTGTTGGAAGAACCGTATTTTACGGAAGGCTATTATGGTTTGTGCCAGGAGGATATACGGAGTTTTCAGTTGGCAAAAGGGGCAATCCGCGCGGCAACAGAGTTGTTGTTAGGTCGTGCGGGAGTAACACCGGAAGAGATAAAAGAAGTGTTTCTGGCCGGAAGTGCAGGCAGGTATTGCAGGAAGGAAGATATGTTTGCCACCGGGCTTTTGCCATGGGAGTTCTCGGATAAAACGATGCTTGTGGGCAACAGTTGTATCGGAGGAATTCTACGTTTCCTAAGGAAGGAAGATACAGTAATAAGGACAGAAGGACTTGTAATAAATCCTGCAAATGAACCGGAGTTTTCCGGCTTGTTTTACCGTTATATGAGTTTTGAGTAAGAAGACAGAGGAGGCAAAAAGATGAAGGGGAAACAACAAAAAGAGAAGAATACCCGGGGATTTTGCAAAAGATACGGGATACTTTGCGGCATAATGCTTCTGCTGTTTTGTTTTTGTGCCTGTAAGAAGGAGAACAGTAAAGGACAGTCGGGAAATGAGGGACAGACCACGCCTTTGGCGGGAGCAGAAGGGTTTGCGGATGCCAATGAAGCGTTGGTAAAAGAACGGGCGGAAACATATGCAAAACAGATTGCGGTCACCGTTGGGGACATAGAAGTATCCATGAGCGAGGCTATGTATCTGATCTATTCCATGGAAGTACAGGGCAATAATTATGCACTGTATTATGCGGCCAACTTTGGCGGGGATTACTGGAATATGGTATACGATGCGGAAGGCCGCACTACCAGGGACGTGTATAAGGAAGAAACCATGGACATGCTGATTCAGTATGCCGTGTTATACGATTGTGCCATAGAAAGCGGAATGGGTCTGACCACAGAGGAACAGCAGGAAAACGTAGTCTATGTGGAAGGGTTAAAGCAGATGCTTACGTCGGAAGAGACGGAACGGGGTGGTTTTACTGCGGAAAGTCTTTTAAAAACCTGCAGCTGGATTAAGCTCGGAGAAAAGTATTACAGTAAGATTACGGACAATCTGGGAATTACAAAAGACAGTGTCAGAGAGACGATAAACAAAGAAGATTATAAAGAATATAAAACGGAATATCTGTATCTGTCCACCACCTATTATGATGAGAATTATAACGTGTGCCAGGAAGATGACAGTGTAAAAGAGGAACGCATGGCACAGATGCGTGACTATTATGAGCAGGCAAAAGAAGGTGCATTGTTTGAAACCCTTGCAGCTACGGAGGAGAGCGTGGTATACAATGTAAGAACATTTCTTGCGGAAGGCCAGCAGGCAGAGGCTGCTTATATGGAAGCGGCACAGCAGCTTGCAGAAGGGCAGCTGTGCGGTCCGGTACAGACCGAATACGGAATTTACCTGATTCGTATGCTGGACGATGAATGTACGGAAACTTACGATGCCGTGGTAGAAGAGAAGTATGAACTGGAACGGAGCGAGGCGTTTGAAGCTGCGTATCAGGAGTTACTTGGGAACTATGAAGTTACTGTAAATCACGAGGTATGGGATGAGGTCCTTATGGGAGCCACGGTGAGTATTTTGGAGTAGAGTGGAATGCCAACGGATGTGTAGCGGCATCGGGTGTGGCGAACTCTTGCGATGAAACAGTACTATAATTTAAACAGTTCCGGCATATAGGTTTGATTTTTCGAATTTGTCCGAAGGACCGCGTTTTTAGCTGAATCGAAATCACCTCTTAGCGGTTCTAAGTCTCGAGGACGCTCCCGAGAGACGTTTAGAACCGGTTAGAGGAAGTTTGATGAAGCGTTGCGTGTTGAGAAAAATCAAACCTATATGCCGGAACTGTTTTTGTCAAGTATACAAATCGCAAGAGTGGGCTACACATCCGTCGGGGTTTCCCGTAACAGTTTCATGAAATAGTCCGTAGGTTCGGATAACGGCAAAGAGTTGTCGTAGGCCAGGACGAGCTTTCGTTTCGGAAGCGCATCTTTGGTTTTGATAATGTACAATTCGTCGTCGGTTTTTCCTTCGACGCAGAAGTCCGGGACAAATGCGATACCGAGACCGATTTTTGCCAGATCGATAAGCAAATCATTACTGCTGAGTTCAATGGCCGGAGCCAGTTCCACCGAGTGGGATAAGAACTGCTCGTGCAAAAACTCACTGGTGGTGGAACGTTTGGACAGCATTAAAATCGGCAGGGCGGAAAGCTCGGCAAAGGAAAGTTCTGTGTCGGAATAGTCATAAGAGGACTTGTTTGCGATAAACACATCGGAAAATTCCCGCAGGGTTTCGATTTGCATGGTATTGTTTAAGGCCGGATTCGGAGAGTTCGCTACGATGAAATCCACCGCATTTTCGGCTAACAGTTCCGCGCACTGCAGAGAGGTTGCATTCATAACCCGCAGATGAACCTCCGGAAAGGTCTGGTGAAACCGGTTCAGATAAGGAACCAGATAATAACGGCAGATGGTATCACTGGCAGCGATACGTAACTGCATACCGCCGGTGTTTTTGGAATTGACCAGTTGGTTTTCGCCCTTGGTAATGAGATTGATGGCCGGTTCGATGTGCTTGAACAGCATCTCGCCTTCTTTTGTGAGGGTAACCCGTTTTGTACTTCTGGTAAACAATATTTGACCAAGACGACGTTCCAGTACTTTTACAGACTGGCTCACCGCTGATTGGGAAATAAACAAAGAAGCGGCTGCTTCGGAAAAACTCAGTGTTTTTGCTACATAATAAAAGACTTTATACAATTCGTAATTTACATCCATGGAAAACTCCTTTCTTGTGCAAAGGCACGGCGGACTCTGTATCTGAGATGAAAAGGGATGGCAATAGGTCGGAATGCCTATTCATCTATACGGCCAGTATAACAGAAAGTGTTCGATGGCGCAACTGTTTTCATAAGAATTCCTAATAAAACGTTTAATATATATTAATTTTATTTATAAACAAAGAAATGGTATACTAAAAGCAACAATGAGGCAAAGGATGTTCTGTCGGACATCGGAAAGGATGGTTAAAATGAGTAAAGTCAGAAGAATTTATTCTGAGAAGAAGCCGGAATACGCAGTAAAGGCCGGCGAGCTGATGAATGAAATCAAAGAGTATTTGAACATTCAGAATGTAACCGCAGTACGTGTTTTAATCCGTTATGATGTTGAAAATGTGAGCGATGAGACGCTCTCCCGTGCACTCGGCACCGTATTTTCCGAACCGCCGGTAGATTTTGTATATGAAGAGACCTTCCCGGTTACCCCGGAAGACACCATTTTCTCTGTAGAGTATTTGCCGGGTCAGTTTGACCAGAGAGCAGACTCTGCTGAGCAGTGTGTGAAGCTTTTGAATGAGACGGAGGAACCGGTCATCCGTTCCGCTACCACCTATGTATTATCCGGTGTGTTGACCAAGGAAGAAGTAGAGGCAATCAAGTCCTACTGCATCAATCCGGTGGATTCCAGAGAAGCTGCAGAAGTGAAGCCGGAGACCTTAGAATCTGTATTTGAAGATCCGGCAGATGTGATTATTTTTGACGGTTTTAAGGATATGCCGGAAGCGCAGTTAAAGGAACTTTATGATTCCCTGAACCTTGCAATGACCTTCCGTGACTTTTTGCATATTCAGAACTATTTCCGTGACGATGAGAAGCGTGACCCGTCCATGACCGAAATCCGTGTACTGGATACTTACTGGTCCGATCATTGCCGTCACACCACCTTCCTTACCGAGCTTACGGATGTTAAGTTTGAAGAAGGCGATTACACTGCTCCGATTCGTGCTTCCTATGATAAGTACGTAGCTGAGCGTGAGATTTTATATAAGGGCAGAGACGATAAGTTCATCTCCTTAATGGACCTTGCTTTGGTTGGTATGAAGAAGCTTCGTGCCGACGGTAAGCTGGATGATATGGAAGTATCCGATGAAATCAATGCCTGCTCCATTATCGTTCCGATTGAGATTACCAGACCGGACGGGAAAAAGGAAACCGAAGAATGGTTAATTTTCTTTAAGAATGAGACCCACAATCACCCGACGGAGATTGAGCCGTTCGGTGGTGCGGCAACGTGTCTTGGCGGTGCAATCCGTGACCCGTTGTCCGGCCGTGGTTATGTATATCATGCAATGCGTGTTACCGGTGCAGCAGACCCGACCCTTCCGATTGCGGAGACCTTAGAGGGTAAGCTTGCACAGCGTAAGATTGTGACCGGTGCAGCTTCCGGCTACAGCTCCTATGGTAACCAGATCGGTCTTGCAACCGGCCTTGTAGATGAGATTTATCATCCGAATTACGTAGCAAAGCGTCTTGAAATCGGTGCGGTTATGGGCGCAGCTCCGAGAAAGAACGTAATCCGTGAGACCTCCGATCCGGGAGATGTTATCATCCTGATGGGTGGCAGAACCGGACGTGATGGTTGCGGCGGTGCAACCGGTTCTTCCAAGGCACATACTACCGAGTCCATCCATACCTGCGGTGCAGAGGTGCAGAAGGGTAATGCTCCGACGGAGCGTAAGCTTCAGAGATTGTTCCGTAGAGAAGAAGTGGCAAGCATCATTAAGAAGTGTAACGACTTCGGTGCAGGCGGTGTATCCGTAGCAATCGGTGAGCTTGCAGACGGTCTTCGTGTAGAGCTGGACAAGGTACCGAAGAAGTACGCGGGCCTTGACGGAACCGAACTTGCAATTTCCGAGTCTCAGGAGCGTATGGCAATCGTTGTTGACCCGAAGGACGTGGACAAGATGCTTGATTTCGCGGCAGAAGAGAACTTAGAGGCTGTTCCGGTAGCAGTAGTTACTGAGGACCCGCGTCTTGTACTTGTTTGGAGAGGAAAGGAAATTGTTAACCTGAAGCGTGCATTCCTTGATACTAACGGTGCACATCAGGAGGCAACCGCTGAGGTTACCATGCCGAAGAAGGAAGACAGCTACTTTAAGAAGGGTGCTTCCTACACTGCTTCCCGTATTACGAGAAAGACCGCAAAGGGTGAGACCGTGCTTTCCGGTAAGACCGGTGTAAAGGGCGAGTGGCTTTCCATGCTTGCGGATTTAAATACCTGTTCCAAGAAGGGCTTAGTGGAGATGTTCGATAGCTCCATCGGTGCCAACACCGTGACCATGCCGTACGGCGGTAAGTACCAGATGACCCCGGTACAGACCATGATCGCAAAGGTTCCGGTACTGGACGGTGACAGTGAGACGTTTTCCATGATGAGCTACGGCTTCGACCCGTACCTTTCCAGCTGGAGCCCGTACCACGGTGCTGTTTATGCAGTAATTTCCTCTGTTGCTAAGATTGTAGCAGCAGGTGGTGATCATACAAAGATTCGTTTTACCTTCCAGGAATTTTTCCGTCGCTTAGGCACCGATCCGAAGCGTTGGGGTGAGCCGCTTGCTGCACTTCTCGGTGCATTTGAGGCACAGGTACAGCTTGGCCTTCCGTCCATCGGCGGTAAGGACAGTATGTCCGGCTCCTTCCAGGATATTGACGTTCCGCCGACATTGGTATCTTTCGCTGTAGATATGGCAAAGACCTCCGATGTGGTAACCGGTGAGTTCAAGAAGGCCGGCAATGTTCTTGTGAAGTTTGCTATGAAGAAGGATTCCTACGAACTTCCGGATTACGCTGCATTTGCAGAGCAGATGAGCAAGATTACGAAGTTGGCTCAGAGCGGTAAGATTGCTTCCATGTACGCTCTCGGTGCAAAGGGTATCGCAGAGGCAGTTTCCAAGATGGCATTCGGTAACCGTCTCGGTGCAGTGATTTCCGATGCGGTAAACGAGAAAGAGTTATTTGCTCCGGCATACGGTGATATTATTGCCGAAATCTCCAAGGATTGTCTGGATGCATTGAATGAGAGCGGCATTGCATATAAGACTGTTGGTACCGTAACCGATACCCCGATGTTCGTATTCGGTGGCGAGACCATCTCCATTGAGGAGGCTTTGGATGCTTGGACCAATACCTTGGAGAAAGTATTCCCGACCAGATCCGGTGTAAAGGAAGAAAAGATCAATCATCCGTTATTTGATGCAAAGACTGTATATGTAGCAAAGAATAAGGTAGCAAGACCGCGTGTATTTATTCCGGTATTCCCGGGTACCAACTGTGAGTACGACACCATGCGTTCCTTCCGTGACGCCGGTGCAGACGTAAGCACGGTGGTGTTCCGTAACCGCAACGAGCAGGACATCAGAGAGTCCGTAGAAGCATTTGAGAAGGAAATCCGCAATGCACAGATTCTCATGTTCCCGGGCGGCTTCTCCGCAGGTGATGAACCGGATGGTTCCGGTAAGTTCATCGCAACCGCATTCCGTAACGCAAAGATTACCGATGCGGTAAACGATATGTTAAAGCAGCGTGACGGTTTGGTTCTCGGTATTTGTAATGGTTTCCAGGCAATTATTAAGCTTGGCCTTGTACCGTACGGTGAAGTAACTCCGCAGAAGGAGGATTCCCCGACCCTTACCATGAACAGCATCGGACGTCATATTTCCAAGTCCGTATACACCAAGGTTGTAACCAATAAGTCCCCGTGGCTCATGGAGGCAGAGCTTGGCGGAGTTTACTCCATCCCGGCTTCCCATGGTGAAGGCCGTTTCGTAGCAAGCAAGGAATGGATCGAAAAGCTTGCAGCAAACGGTCAGATCGCAACCCAGTACGTTGACCTTAACGGCAACCCGACCATGGACGAAGACTTCAACCCGAACGGCTCCTACTTTGCAATCGAAGGTATCACCAGCCCGGACGGTCGTGTTCTTGGTAAGATGGCTCACTCCGAGCGTCGCGGTAACTCCGTAGCTGTGAACATCTACGGTGACCAAGATCAGAGAATCTTTGCTTCCGGTGTGAAGTACTTTAAGTAAGAAATGAATTAAAAGATAAAAGAAACGGGATCTTGCAAAAATGCAAGGTCCCGTTGTTGTTGTAGAAGAAACATATTACCTCGCCTGAATCCTCTTTGTCAGGTCCGCTTTGATTCTGGTATATTCCTTTTCCGGAACCGGAATAGTGATGCCGGACAGCAGTACAACTTCAAAACGCTTAATGGAAGAAATATACCGTGTGTTTACCAGATAGCTTCTGTGCACCTGATAAAAGGAATCGGGAAGAAGGTCCTTGCATTCGCTCATGGAATAATTGCTGGTAATGATGCGGTCCAGACAGACGATGTTTGTTTTCTTGCCCATGCTTTCCACATATAAAATCGTATAAGGATTGACAAAGATGGTTTGTGTGCCGCTACGGAATGGCAACCGGTGGTGAAGAGGCTGCTCCAATAAAAGATCTCGAACATATTGTGTCGTAAGAAGATCCGCTTTCATAGGACCTTCCTCATTGTTTTCTATGTGTAAATATTCGTAGGAATTGTTTTGATGGAGTAGTTTGATTTCGTTTCCTTCCAATTTTAATACGATGGAAAAGCTTATAACAATCCGGTATTGATTTCGAAAGGAGGAAACAGTGTCTTTTCCAAATACGAGGCATATATCATTTCCTAATGCAACGGGAAAATATTCTTCGTGTAAAATTTCATATTTTACTGTAGAAAAGGAATTAAAATGAGCCTGAATGGCATCTCTACCGAATAAAGTCGGCTCTCCAGTGCCGATATAAGAGGTGTCCTTGGAAAGATTTGCAAACCACATGTCTGTGAGACCGGAAAAGTATTTATGATAGCCTTCTTTTACAAAAGCTACTGCTTTTTTTGTCAGTTCTGCCTGGTTCATAAAGTCTCCTTTAGAATATGTTTTTTTAATGCTATCGTTAGTATAACATAAGAAAACGGAGATAACAAGTGATTTGCTCCAAAAACAAAGTGATTCGTTCTTACTATGTTGACAGAAAAGGAAGAATTTAGTATGATAACGTTGTAACGGGGTAGGACGAGTGATTGCGGTGGGAGCAGTGAGTCGTGATAAAACGGATATGCGAGTGGAGCATGAGAGGGTATACCATGTAATAGATGGTGAGTAGAAGAGGCTGTTGCATTTCGGATGAGAATTCCGAAATGAACAGCCTTTTTTCGTGTTGTATTTCGTTTTACTCTGCCAGTTCTTCCCACTGTTCCATAAGCTGTTCCAGCTTTCCTTCCAAGTCATCCCGCTCACGGCTCAGTTCCGTAAGCTTCGTATGGTCGGAGGCAATGGCCGGATCAGCAAGCGCAGTGTCCAGCTCTGCCATGCGTGTTTCCACTCGCTCGATTTCTTCCTCGGTTTTCTTAAGGTCGTTCTGGCGTTTGCGGAGTCGGGCTTGTTCTTCCTTTTGCTGCTGCCAGTCCAGCTTGTTTTCTGTGACTGCGGAAGCCGAAGCACCAAGCCCGGTAGCAGCTGGTTGACCCAAACCGGCCGAAGCACCGCCGGAGGAGTTGTTGCCGGCCTTTCCTTTCCCTTCCATACCATATCCGATTCCGTCTAAGTAAAGCCGCTCGGTCACTTCCTTTTTCTCCAGATAATAATCGTAGTTGCCCGGATAGTTAAGCAAGCGCTGTTCCGTCAAATCAAGGATTCGGGTGGCTGTTTTGTTGATAAAATATCGGTCATGGGATACGTATAAAACAGTACCCTCGTAGGCATTGATGGCATCCTCTAAGATTTCCTTGGAAACAATGTCAAGGTGGTTGGTCGGCTCGTCCAGAATGAGTAAATTCGCATCGGAGAGCATAAGTTTTGCCAGAGAAACACGGCCTCGCTCACCACCGCTGATGTCGCTGATTTTCTTAAATACATCATCGCCGGTAAATAGAAAGGCGGCCAATACGTTACGGACCTCGGTGTTATCCATATACGGATAGGTATCCTGTAATTCGTCAAACAAGGTCTTTTCTGAATGCAGAACCTGATGCTCCTGGTCATAGTAGGCAATGTATACTTTTGCTCCCGGTTTGATTTCTCCGGCATCTGCGGGCAATAGTCCGTTAATTATCTTTAAAATGGTGGTCTTTCCTGTGCCGTTTTTACCGATGATAGCCACTTTTTCACCACGCTTGATGTCGAAGTTCAAATCGGTAAACAGCGTCTGGCTGCCGAAGGATTTCGTAAGACCGGTAACGGTCAGCACGTCGTTTCCGCTTGTAACGTGTGGGGTGAGACGAATCTTCATTTTACTGCGAACTTCCGTAGGTTTTTCCAGCCGGTCGATTTTATCTAACATCTTTTCTCTGCTTTCTGCACGCTTAATGGACTTTTCCCGGTTAAAGGAACGGAGCTTCGCAATCACTTCTTCCTGATGTTTGATTTCTTTTTGCTGATTCAGATAGTGCTGAATCATGATTTCCCGTTGCTGTTCCTTTTTTAAGGCATAATCGGAATAATTTCCGGTGAAGGTCTGAGCCTTGCCGGCATCCAGTTCCACTACCTTAGTCACCACACGGTCCAGGAAATATCGGTCATGGGCCACAATAAGCACGGCACCCGGATAGTTAATCAAATAGGTCTCCAGCCAGGTGATGGATGC
This sequence comes from Lachnospiraceae bacterium, assembly GCA_045587325.1. GTDB lineage: Bacteria > Bacillota > Clostridia > Lachnospirales > Lachnospiraceae > SIG307. The sequence continues at coordinate 18,366 of JAZNBY010000065.1, forward strand.
CATGTCCAAATGGTTAGTAGGCTCGTCCAGCATAATCAGGTCAGGAGAGGTGAGCAAAAGACGGCCCAGAGCGATACGGGTCTTCTGACCGCCGGAAAGGGTCTGAATCTGCTTTGTAAAATCTTCTTCCGAGAATCCTAATCCCTTTAATACACCTACAACCTCACTTTTATAAGCGTAGCCATTCTGGGCTTCAAAGGAATGGGTCAGAGACGTATATTCTTTTAAAAGGGCTTCTAAGGCATCTCCTTCCTGTCCCTTCATAAGAAGCTCCACTTCGCGAATACGGGCCTCTGTTTTCAGTAATTCAGCCTTAACAGAAAGCATCTCCTCATAAACTGTACGATTGGAAGCAAGGTCCTGATGCTGGGACAAATAACCGATGGTAGCCCCCTTTGCGGTAATAACGTCGCCGGAATCCGCGGAGAGCTCCTGCATAATTATTTTTAAAAGAGTGGACTTGCCGGCACCGTTGATGCCTACAATGGCCATTTTTTCCCGTTCGTTAATATGAAATGAAACCTGATTTAAAATCGTGACATCACCGAAACTTTTGGTGATGTTATTACAGGCAAGTAACATAGTCAAATAAACCTCCTCAGAGTATGTTTCTGCTAAATTATACTATAGGAAAAAGCGAAAAACAAGGAAAACGGGAAGAATCGTGTTTCTCCGAAACATACGATAGGATAAATAAAGTAATTTGTTAGAATACTTGTAAAAAATATGAAAATAGGATATACTATAATTGAAATAGAAACAAATTAAGTGACATGGGAAAGGAGTGGATGTTATGTTATTGGAGTTTGTCGGTGCGGATCATGAGGTCACGGGAAGCTGCCATTTTCTTGAAATTGGGGGACGGCATCTTCTGGTAGACTGCGGAATGGAGCAGGGAGCGGATGTCTATGAGAATCAGGAGCTTCCGGTAAATCCGGGAGAGATTGATTATATTTTGCTGACCCATGCCCATATTGACCATACGGGATTGGTGCCTCTTATGTATGCAAGAGGCTTCAGAGGTCAGATTTATGCCACTCGTGCAACCATGGAGCTATGTGATATTATGCTCCGGGATTCCGCCCATATTCAGATGTTTGAAGCGGAATGGAAAAACAGAAAGGCGAAACGGTCCGGCATGGCACCGGTGGAGCCTTTATATACCATGGAAGATGCTTACGGTGCCATGAAGCTGTTTGTTCCTTGCGAGTACGGAGAGAAAGTATCCGTAACGGACGGAATTGAAATACGATTTACGGATGTGGGACACTTACTTGGCTCCTCCAGCATTGAACTCTGGGCAGAGGAAGAGGGGAAACAGGTAAAGCTGGTATTTTCCGGTGATATCGGCAACAAGCATCAGCCGATTTTAAAGGACCCGATTGCTACCGACCGGGCAGATTATGTCATTATGGAATCCACCTACGGCGATCGTTCTCACGGTATGGAGCGGGTGGATTATGTGAAGGATTTGGCGGCAATTATACAGCGTACACTGGACAGAGGCGGCAATGTAGTCATTCCGGCTTTTGCGGTAGGGCGTACCCAGGAACTGCTGTATTTTATCCGTAAAATCAAAAAGGACGGTTTAGTCACAGGCCATGACGGTTTCCCGGTATATATTGACAGTCCGTTGGCTATTGAAGCTACTACGATTTTTCATAAAAATGTAAACGGGTACTTCGACGAAGAGGCTATGGAATTGGTACAGCAGGGAATCAATCCGATTTCTTTTCCGGGACTGAAAACTGCCATTACCAGCGAAGAATCCAAAATGATAAATTTAAACACGGAACCGAAGGTGATTATTTCCGCATCCGGTATGTGTGAAGCGGGACGTATCCGTCATCATTTAAAGCACAACTTGTGGCGTCCGCAAAGTACGGTGGTATTTGTAGGGTATCAATCAGCGGGAACACTGGGAAGGACGTTGCTTGACGGTACGCCGGATGTGAAATTGTTCGGAGAACCGGTAGAGGTAAAAGCAGAAATCTGTAAGCTGGACGGCATCAGTGGTCATGCGGATAAGGAAGGCCTGATTCAGTGGGTAACACAGATAGAGAAGCCAAAGAAAGTATTTGTGGTACACGGGGAAGATGCGGTGTGTGATTCCTTTGCAGACTGCTTGAAAAATGAGTACGGACTGGATGCAGAAGCACCATATTCCGGCTATTGTTTTGATTTAATCAACGGAACCTGGGTACAGCAGGCAGAACCTGTCTTTGCCAAGAAGAAAGAAAAAGCAAAGAAGCGTAAAGTGGAAGTATTTGAACGACTCCTGGCGGCAGGACAGAGACTCCTTAGTGTCATCAAACGAAACGAAGGAGGAGCCAATAAAGATTTGGCGAAATTTGCTGACCAGATTAACATGTTATGTGACAAGTGGGACCGGTAAAAAAGAAAGAGCGGGCGCGAGCCCGCTCTGTTTTATTCATTCAAAAAGTAAGTGACAATGACCGGAACCAATCCGTCCTCATCGTTGGAAAGGGTAATGATATCCGCAGCCTCTCTTACCTCTAACTGGGCATTGGACATGGCAACACCGATGCCGGCATACTCCAGCATGGTAATGTCGTTGTAACCGTCACCGCAACAGACACATTCGTTCCGGCTAATGCCAAGAGACGGCAAAAGGCGTTCCAGGGCATGAGCCTTATCTACCAAAGGAGGCATGATTTCAAGGAAAAACGGCTCGGAACGATAGATGTTCAGAACGCCGTAGTAGCGCTTCTGCAATTCTTCCGTCAAAGGTGCCAGTACCTCCGGTTCACCGCTAATCAGGCATTTATTTACCGGGAACTGAATGGCACCGATAAAATCCTGTACCTGATGGATGTCTCTGCGATTGATACGTGCTTCCAGTTCCATATATTTGTCAACCTTGGTGCCGGTAATGAGATTATCATTCGGATCATAGGTAACCATACCTACGCCACGTTCCTTCGCAATCTCATAAATCTGCGGAATAAATTGCTGCGGAAGGGTGTTGTTGTACAAAATCTCGCCGGTGGAAAAACGCACAATACGAGCACCGTTGTAGGAAATAACATAACCGCCGTACTGGTCTAACTTGCATTCCCGTGCAATCGGTTCGATGCCTGCGGTAGGACGACCGGAAGCAATGACTAACGTCTTTCCGGCTGCCTGCATGGCATAAAGTGCATTCTTTGTGGATTCGGTTACTTCTTTTTTTGAGTTGGTCAGGGTGCCGTCAATATCCAGCACAAGAATCTTGTGGTTCATTGGTACTTGCCTTTCTTATCTTTCTTATAAATGATATAACTCCGTATATTTCTCCGTCAGATAGCGGATGTAATACTCCGGATTAAACTCTTCCCCTGTCACTTTCTTTAATAATTCATTGGTAGGGTAAACTGCACCGTATTTGTGAATGTGATCCCTTAAATATTCTCGGATAGGAACCAGATTGCCGTCCTTTAAATAATCCGAAAGCGGAAGTTTGGTCTTTATATGATGGTGAAGCTGTGCCGCAATGGCGGAACCGATGGCATAGGACGGAAAATATCCGAAATTAGCCATGGCCCAATGGATATCCTGTAAAACACCTTCGGAATCCTGTTTCGGACGGATGCCCAGATACTCTTCGTACATGTCTGCCCAACGATTCGGCAAATCGGCAACGGGACAGGTGCCTGCAATCAGCTCTTTTTCCAGTTCGTATCGTATCATAATGTGTAAGGAATAGGTGAGTTCGTCCGCTTCGATACGGATCAGTCCCGGTTCCGACTTATTGATACCGGCTATAAATAATTCAAAAGAAACATCTTCCAGTTCTTTGGGATAGGTTTCCTTTAACTTAGGAAACAACGGCTCCCAGAACTCCTTGCTGCGGCCGATCATATTTTCATAAAAGCGGGACTGGGACTCGTGCATACCCATGGAAATCTCGCTGCCGGCCGGTGTGCCGGTAAGCGCGTCATCCACGCCCATCTCATAGAGGGCATGTCCTGTCTCATGAATAGCGGAAAAGATTCCACTTTCTAAGTTATCATCATAAAAGTGATTTGTCAACCGCACATCGTGATTATGCAGGGATGTGGTAAACGGGTGCTCGCTTTCTCCGATGACACCTTTGTTAAAATCAAAGCCCAGATAACCGCTCAAAAAACGACAGAAGCCACTTTGGATGTCCGTCGGATAGTTGCGGAAAACAAAGGATTTATTAATGGTATACTTCTTCTTTTTCGCCTGTTCAAGAAGCGGAAGGATGGCCTCTTTTAATTTTGCGAAAAAGTCATCCAGAATCTCGGTCGTAAAGCCTTCTTCATAGTCGTTTAATAAAATGTCGTATAAATTTTCTCTTTTCTTAGCCCGATAAGAAGCAAAGCGTCTGGTATAATCCAAGAGCTTTTCCAATACAGGGGCAAAGTCCCGGTATTTATTATTCTGCTTTGCACGGCAATAGCAGTTTTGAGCGGAAGCACAAAGTTCGGAAAACTCTCTGTATTCCTTTGCCGGGATACGGGATAAACGAAAAAAGTCCTTCTTTAAAAGACGTACGATGGCTTTCTCCGCGTCTGTCAGGGTCTCCTGTTCTTTTTCTTTGGACAGTTTTTTAATCAGGGATTCTACTTCGTCACAAACGAGGATATGGTACGCTTCCTCCGTAAGAATACCGATGGATTTTGCTGTATATTCCGGTGACTCTACCGGGGCCAAGGTCTCCGCATCCCAGGATAATAGGGCAAGTGCGGTCTGATATGCATGGTTGCGCTCCAAATACGGAAGGAGCTGTTCAAAATATTGATTCATAAAAATCCTTTCTGCAGGTTTGTTTTATATGATAAAGAATTCTCCCAAAATATTACTCAAATTATACCAAAATACGAAAAGCCTTGCAAGAGTTCCGGGACAATTCGATGTAAAGAAAACGAAACAGGTCCCGAGAGAGAATAATGCAGGCAGGAATGTGGAACAATGAGGAAGAATAAGAAAAAAGAAGAACGAGAAAGGAAAGAATAACATGAGTAAGATTACGGATATCAAAGGAAGAGAGATTCTGGATTCCAGAGCGAATCCTACGGTAGAAGTAACCGTAGAACTGGCAAACGGCGGACGGGGTGTGGCAGCGGTTCCTTCGGGTGCATCCACCGGAGCTTATGAGGCGGTGGAACTGCGGGACGGAGATAAAGCACGGTATCAGGGAAAGGGAGTAAAGACGGCAGTGTCCCATGTGAATGAAGATATTGCGAAATTACTGACGGGAAGGGATGCCTGCTGTCAGAAACAGTTGGATGAAGCCATGATGGAACTGGACGGAACCGATAACAAAAGCCGTCTGGGAGCCAATGCTATTCTGGCGGTTTCTCTGGCTACGGCAAAAGCGGAAGCGGACGGACTTCGTGTTCCGCTGTATCGTTATGTGGGCGGACTTTCCGGAAGCGTCCTGCCGATACCGATGATGAATATCATCAACGGTGGCCGCCATGCGGGAAACAATCTGGATGTACAGGAGTTTATGATTGTACCGGTAGGGGCAAAGCGATTCTGCGTGGGCCTGAGACAGTGCTGTGAGGTGTATCATGCTTTGGAAGAAATCATAAAGGAGAAAGGTCTTCAGAGCGGCATCGGAGACGAAGGTGGCTTTGCTCCGGACCTTGCAAACGAAGAAGAAGCTATTGAACTGATTCTTGCGGCAATCACAAAAGCGGGATATACCGCAGGCGCCGGTAAGGACTTTATGATTTCCCTGGATGTGGCAGCGTCGGAATGGAAGGAAGAAAAGAGAAACGGAGGACAGTTTTCTTACCGGCTGCCGAAGAAAAACGAAGTGTTTACTTCCGAGGGGCTGATGGAACATTGGGATACTTTGACGAAGAAATATCCGATCTTTTCTTTGGAAGATCCGCTGGATGAGGAAGACTGGGATGGTTGGAAGCTGCTGACGGACCGTATCGGAAACAGAGTGATGCTGGTAGGAGACGACTTGTTTGTTACCAATCCGAAGCGGCTTACCTATGGCATTAAAAATGGTGCGGCAAATGCCATACTGATCAAGCCAAACCAGATCGGCACATTAACGGAAACCATGGGCGCCATCCGCATAGCAAAGGAAAACGGCTACCGTGTCATTATGTCCCATCGCAGTGGTGAAACGGAAGATACTACCATTGCGGATCTGGCAGTGGGATTAAATACCGGATTTATTAAAACCGGCGCTCCGTGCAGAGGTGAGCGTACCGCAAAATACAACCGCCTTTTAAAAATCGAAGAAGAACTGGGTACCTGCGTGTTTTAGTTTATACCTTGAACTTAGGCGTCAAAAGGGAGCGAAAAACACGCCAAGTAAAAAAATCCCCGAAACATCCGTCTATGGATATTTCGGGGAGAATAAATCGATACAATAAAATTATACACCGCCGATAGGGGTCGGGGCTGTCACCTGGTACCGGTAATATTTTACTACATTGCCACTTTCCATGGCAATCTTTTCCGGGGGAATCAGGTTGATGTCCCGCTTATACGGAATCGGATAGTAAATAACAAAGTTCTCTGCCGCAGTACCATCAAAGGGCAGTAACGGAGTACAGTTTTCTTTGCTCATATGTGACTAGCCTCCTTTTGTAAAAGTATAGCATCAGAACGCAGAAAAAGCAAGGAAATCTTATGCTTTTTGCAGACGCTTCTGCAGTTCCACCAGCGGCAGCGGCAGAAGGGATAAAAGAATCACCACACACCAGGCAGCCGTAGATAATGGGGTCACGGAGAAAATACGGGCGGCAGCCGGAAGTGTAATCACGCTGATCTGCATGAAGGCGCAAATTAAGAAGGAGGCAATCAGCTTCGGATTTGTAAAAAAGCCGATATCCGCCAATGGGTGGTCGCTGCGCATGTGAAATGCGTGTACAAGCTGTGACAGGGAAAGAACCGCAAAGGTCATGGTGGAACCGGCGTTAAAATAGCGATTGCCCACAATGTAAGCAATCAGGGAGATGCTTCCGATCATTGCACCTTCCAACGCAATTTTGATACCGAGACCGCCGGAGAATAAGCTTTTTTTCGTGTCACAAGGCGGTTGCTTCATAATGTCCGGTTCCGGAGGTTCTACACCTAAGGCAGCGGCCGGCAGGGAATCGGTAATGAGATTCACCCAGAGAAGCTGTACCGCCAAAAGAGGTGCGGGAAGACCGAACAAGAGCGCAAATAGTATGGTGATGATTTCGCCGATGTTACAGGAAAGCAGGAAGTGAACCGAGCGTCGTATGTTTGCATAGATGCTGCGTCCTTCCTTTACGGCGGCTACGATGGTGGCAAAATTGTCGTCCATGAGTACCATATCGGAGGCTTCTTTTGCCACGTCGGTACCGCCTTTTCCCATGGCACAGCCGATATCGGCCGCCTTTAGGGCTGGGGCATCATTGATGCCGTCGCCGGTCATGGCCACTACCTCTCCATCCGCCTGCAGTGCCCGGACAATGGCTACCTTATGTTCCGGGGCGACTCGGGCAAAAACACGGCAGGTACGGAGGGCAGCCCGCAGTTCTTCTTCCGACATGGCAGAAAGCTCGGTTCCTGTAATGACCCGGTCTTCCGGGCTACAGATGCCAAGGTCCGCCGCAATGGCCTGGGCAGTCAGGGCATGGTCGCCGGTAATCATAACAGGGGTAATACCGGCTTCCTTACATAGGACAACACAGTCTCTGACTTCGGGGCGAGGCGGGTCCATTAAGCCCACAAACCCCAGAAGAATCAGGTCACGTTCCGCATCCGGGGAAAGGGTATTGTTACCGGAGAGGGGATGAGAGTCCATAGAAGTAAACGGCCGGTAGGCGATGGCCAGAACCCGCAGAGCCCGTTTTGCACATTGATTGCAATAATCGGTCAGTTGCCTGCGAAGGGAAGAAGACAGAGGTGTCATGGCGCCATTGTCATACAGCTTGCTGCAGGCAGAAAGAATCACTTCCGGAGCCCCTTTGGAAACAAGGAAAGCGGTGGTATTCGTCGGCAGGGAAGGAAGGAAGCCGGCAGCCTCTCCGGAAGGTTTGTGCAGAGTGGACATGCATTTTCTGGAAGAATCAAAAGGAAGTTCCGCCAGACGGGAACAGGCTCCTTTTCCAATCAGTGAATACAGAGCGGCATCTTTGGCAGCGGTAAGCAGGGCCAGTTCCGTAGGCTCGCCGTTTCCTTTCCCATCGGATTCAAAGTAAGCGTTATTACAAAGAGCACCGCAAAACAGAATCGGTTTTGCTTTGTCCGTGGCAGGGGTTAAAGAAGTCCTGCCGTCGGAAATCTCCGTAACGGACATACGGTTTAAGGTAAGAGTGCCGGTTTTGTCGGAGCAGATAAAGGTGGCACTTCCCAGGGTTTCCACCGCAGGCAGATGCCGTATGACCGCATTCTTTTTTGCCATCCGTTGTACCCCTAAGGACAATACGATGGTAACGATGGCAGGAAGGCCTTCCGGAATGGCTGCCACACCAAGGCTTACGGCGGTCATGAACATGGTAAAGGCAGGGCGTCCCTGGAGAGCCCCTAAGAGGAACACGAGAAGACATATAAAAAGGATGGTAATGCCAAGCACCTTTCCGGTGTGGGCCAGATGCTTTTTCAGCGGCGTCTCCGGTGCGGTATCCTGCTGGATCAGATGGGCGATGTTACCCATCTGGGTGTGCATTCCGGTGTGACAGACAAGAGCCGTGGCACTGCCGGACAGAACCACAGTCCCTGCATTTACCATGTTGATGCGATCCCCTAAAGGGGTGGCATCCTTTAATACGCAGTCTGCGTTTTTTTTCACCGGTTCGGATTCCCCGGTAAGGGAGGATTCGTCCACCCGTAACTGCTCGGAGGTAAGAAGCCTTGCATCCGCCGGCACCATAGAACCTGCAGAAAGCAAAATGATGTCGCCGGGTACCAGCTCTCTGGTAGGAAGACGGTATTTCTTTCCGTTCCGGAGGACGGTGGCTTCCGGGGAAGAAAGCTTTTGTAGCATGGACAGGGAACGTTCGGCCTTTGCTTCCTGAACGACACCGAGAATCGCATTCATGACAACAATAATCAGGATAATGACCGGTTCGGCGAAGTCCGCTTTCCCTTCAAACAGGGAGGATAAAAAGGAGAGCAGAGCCGCACCTAACAAAATCAGAATCATGAAATCATTGAATTGTTCCGCAAAGCGGGAAAGCAGACTCCGCGGCTTTTTTTCGGTAAGTTCATTGTATCCGTAGAGGGAAAGACGCTCTTGTACTTCTTTCTCCGACAAGCCTTCCTGCCGGCTCTTAAGATGCGTCATTGCCTCTTTCACAGACAGAGTGTGAAGCTTCATAACTGACTCCTGAAAGTATAATCGAAAAAATATATGTCCGGTTTCGGAAAAGTATGCCAACCCCTTTATTTTCAAGGGCTGGAGCCTGTTTTTTTGCGAAAAAAGGTTTGTGAAAAATAAACAAAAAACCAGTGAAAATCTGTGGAAATTACCGATATTTACAAAGACTAAGAGTTGTAGTACAATTTTCTTGTCCGGTAATATTTCGCTTGTTCAGAAGGAATTCTCCAAATAATCCGTCAAAAGAGGAAAAGTTAATATGAAGATTGCGTTTTGGAGCAACGTCAGACACCAGAGCGGTGTAACTGCAGGAGTGGTGCTGATGAGTGTTCTGTGGGCTGAATTGTTTGGAGAAGAGATTGCGGTCACTTCGAACCATATTTGTAACAACGGTCTGGTACGACGCCTGTGTGGTGGCTGTGAGAACAAAGAGAAAAGGTCCGGTAAGGTGTTTTGTTATGAACTGGGAGAACCGGAATATTTTCGCTTGCTATACGCAGAAGTTCACAAAATGCCCTACAAGATTAATGACAGTCTGCGTTTTGTTCCTATGTTGGGGAATGAAGTGGAGATGTTTCGTGGGGAGGGACTGTGTGAGGTAGACAAACAAATTGCCGGAGAGGAACATCTATTTATCGATACGGCGTGCGGGTGCGGATACGGCTCGCGAAAAATATTAGAAGAAGCTGAGGTAAGAGTTGTACTTTTACCTTCGGAACGACAGTATATTGATCAATTTTTTCAATCGGGAACAGAGTTATTGGAACGAAGTTTTTTTATTCTCGGAAATTATTCGTTTTCACAATCCTGTCCACCGTCTTATCTTATCCGAAGATATAAAATTCCCAAGGAAAGAATAGGAGTAATCCTACATGACAACGAATATGAACAGGCAATGCGGGAAGGGACAACCATATCCTACATTGCCGGCAATTTGAATGGAGAAAGAAGGGAAAGTGTAGGCCGTTTTACACGATATGCAGTGGCTACCGTGGAGAAACTGCGAGCATATACAGAACAAAGGAGGACAGATGATTGCGTAGAATGAGAAGAAGTACAAAAAAGAAACTTCTGTATATTACGGGAGGGATTTTGTTACAAGTTCTTCTTTTTGGGGGATGCATGTTTTTTGCGGAACACAGAAGTATAAATCGTTACGAGAGTTCCGTAAAGCAGAAAGAGGAACGTATCCGGCAGGCAGAACGGAAGGTATTTATCACTCTGAGGGAGGTTCGTCCCGGGGAGGTGTTCACGGAAGAAAATACGGAGTATGTAACGCTTCTTTCCGAGCAAGAAGCGAATCTTCTGGCAACAGAGGTGGAAGGTTATTTTGCCACAACGGGATTACCGGCGGGCCGAATAGTGTATGTGACGGATTGTTGTGAACGGAGCCCTTTCGGAACGGAAAAGGAATGTGTTTTTTATGACATAGGGAATGTGGCGTATTTCGAGGACTTTGCAACAGTAGATGTGAGAATCCGATACGGAAACGGCGAGAATTATTGTGTGTTGCGAGGAAAAAAGCTTACAAAGCAGACAGAAGAGAAGGAAGGTTGCAGTTTCTGTTTGACGGAAGTGGAACAGTTGCTGATGAGCGGTGCAATCTATGATGCAGAGACCTATCGGGGGACTACGTTATATCTGGTGGGAACATCGACTGTCGTACAAGACGGAGAGGACCATCGTTTTCTGCCTCCGTTACAGACGTTATTGCAATTGGAGGGAGATGGCATCTCAGAGAAGGAGAAATATGAAAACGGAAAGAAGTTGCGTCTGGCGTTGGAGGAACGGCTTGACGAGCATGAACGGCAACGAATCAGTGGGTTGCGGTAAGGAGGAATCGTGAGAAAAATCGGAGTAATCGGGTGTTACAGCCATGATGTGATTTTGTTGTTGGCAAAAGCAGTCAGGTGTCTCGGCGAACGGGTCGTTGTAACCGACAGAAACGAATTCCATGTGCTGAGTGCCTGTATTCCACTTTCGGAGGAGCGGGAAACGGAGACTTACACGGAATATAACGGGATTTATTTTTCCACTGATGTATGGAAAGAAGAAACAGACGATGCCCCAGGTGTGGAGTTTGTGGATTTTGGCTTTGTTTCGTGGTCGCCGGAGTGCAGTTTGTGCCAGGACTTGATTGTTATCTGTGATATGCATATGCATCATATGCAACGGATACGGGATGCTGTATTTCCGAGAGAAAAAGTGAGATTGTGCATGTTGCGGGACGTGGTTCCGGGACTGTTAAACAGAGAGAAGAGCGTAACGGAATTTATTGCCGGACTGGCAGCGGAAAAGCAGATCTATTTATTGCCGGACGACAGGGATATTAGGAATAGGTATGTATGTGAACTGCAATATGAATATAGCTTGAAGAACGCTTCCGCCGGAATGCGGGAGGCGATTTTTGAGGTGGTTTGTTTCTTGTTTCCGGGAACAGAAGAAAGAGAGCTGCGCCGTAAAATACGGCTGGAAGAGAGGAGAGAGTACCGTTGAAGACGGCAATTTGGAGTCCGACCCCGTTTGCGGGTCGGAAGAGTGCCAATCTATTATTGTTAACAGCTATGGACATCCGACGGGAGAACAGAGAACAGTTGATATTGCATGCGGACCCTGTCGGAAGTGGACCGGAGCATTTTTTATTAGGTGGGAGCAATCGGAGGCGGCTGTTGGAGAAAAAAGAGTTTGGAATGGAATATTTGTGGGAAAGCCTGCGGTGTAACGGATTTTCAAAGGAATGTGTAAGGAATTCTTCATACACATTCTGGGATGGGAAGCTTCATGTGCTTCCGGCAGGAAAGGAACACTTCTACAAGGAACAGCAGAGAGCAGAGATGATTGCCGGAATCATGAAGCAGGCGGAGAAGTTGTTCCGAAATGTGTGGATTGAACTTCCGGCAGGTAGAACGGAGTATACAGACAGGCTGCTTTCAGAGGCGGATGTTGTGGTAATGAATTTGGCCCAAAGCCCTGTAGAACTGGAAAAATTAAAAGAGATTCCAATGTATCGGAACGAATGCTTTTTGTTGGGAGCGTATGATGCCCGTAATATATGTAGTCTGTACAATCTGGAACGGAAGTATAAGAGATTGCAAGGACGCTGTGGGGAGATTCCTTATCATTCGGGTTATCTTGCGGCTTGTACGGAAGGAAGGGCAGAACAATTTTGTTTCCGGGAAACGGTATCTGATCCGGAGAGAAGAGAAGGAGCATTTCAAAAGGCGGTAGAAAGGGCATATGCGTTGTGGAAAGAGAGGGGAGGAGTATGAGACTGCCGGGAAGAAAAAAGCTGGGAAGGCGCCCGGTGATGGAAAGCGTTGGACAACTTGCATCTTATATACGAAGTTGTATGGGCGAGTATCTGGAAGGGGGAATTCCATACGGAATTCCCATAAGGGAGCGGGTAAAGTACGAGCGACAGGTACAACAATTAAGGAATGCATTGCATTGTTGTATGTATGGCGCAGGTGGCGAAAAAGAGTATGTGAAGCATGTCATTTTCCGAATGTTGGAAGAAATGGAACTGACATCGTCAGAGCGGGAGACATTATTGCCTCTTAGAGACTCTGTCCGGCTATCCGGAAAACAGAAGTTTGATGTGCTGTTGTTTTACTACATGAAGAAATACGGCGAAGATGGTTTTCTGTTTCTTTGCGACAGATGGGGGCTTCCCGGAGAAGTGATAAGGGAAGATGGTGCTTATTTTGAGATTACGGAAAAGGACATCCATGAGATTTATGAGAAAGAGAAGATTGACATAGAAGGGAGAGAACATCTGGAACTGATCCGGGACATGGTCTATGAAGGGTTTGGTCATGGTGTCATTGACCGTCTGCGGGATTGCAGAGTGGACGGGATCTCCGGTGGTGTGGCAGGTGTTCCGGAACAGTTTTTCCGTTATGAAAAGGAACTGTTGGGTGTTTATGAAGGGCAACATGCTTACGACAGTATTTTTGTTATGTTACGGGGAAATACGGTACGTCTTTCTTTTTTGAGTTTCGGCAGTGAGTGGGAACTGCGCAGGGTAATCAAGGCACTGTTACGGTTTGAGTCACCGGGGGAACTTTCCTGTAATCGCCCTTATATGGTAACCGATATGAAGGACGGAAGCCGTGTGTTTGCCTGCAGACCGCCTTTTTCTGAGTCCTGGGCCTTTTTTGTGAGAAAGTTTGATTCTGCAAGAGAGATGCCACCGGAAGAACTGATAAAGGGAGCTGGAGCGGAGGCACTCATCCGGGCATTGATTCTTTTTGTGGGCAGTGGACTGCATATTGCCGTTACGGGGGCTCAGGGAAGCGGGAAGACCACACTATTAAAGGCACTGGTACGTTTTATTAATCCGAAATACAATCTTCGCATTGAAGAGTCGGTATTTGAGTTATGGATGCGGCGGGAATTCCCATACAGGAATATTCTGACATTCAGGGAAACTGAAGTGGTGGATGCTACGGAAGGTTTGGATGCCTTTCGTAAAACAGATGGAAATTGTCTGATGATGGGAGAAATCGGAACGATACAGGCAGCGGCATTGATGATTGAACTAAGTCAGGTATCGGAACAACAGCTATTTACTCATCATGCCATGACCACGGAAAAGCTGATAGGTTATTTTAAAAATGCGTTGCTACGTACGGGAACCTATTCAGATGAACAGATGGCCAGACAGCAGGTGACAGAGTCCATAGACATCCATATTCTTTGCGAGAAAGATATAAATGGTACCCGTTATATAAGAGAGGTTTCGGAGATTACGGAAGAGGGAGATATCAGGATATTGTATCAGTATAATCGTAGAGAGATGTGCTATGAAAAACAACATGATCCCTCAGAGGAGTTGTTATCTAAGATGGAACGGCAAAGAGATGGAAAAGGAAGCGATGAGTTACGGAAGTTTTTTACGGAGGTGTGAGTGAGCGTTGAGTTTGTGATACCGATGCTGTGCTTGGTGGCAGTATTAGTAATAGAGTATAAGGGGTATAAGAGCCGAAAGGCGGAATATAGGGAGTTGGAACACTTTGCGGAGTTTCTGTCAGATCTGAAGGAGTATTTCTATGTCTGTAAAAATGTTACAGAATCTATTTTCCGGGCAGCAGAGCGGATGCCCGGAAATCTGAGGAAAAGATTGGAGGAATTAAGCTATCTGCTGGAAACCGATGCATGGGGGATAACGGCAACGGAGGAGACTGTATTGGGAAGAATTCGCTATATGCGGCCTTTTGTGATACAGTGCCGGAGTGCAATCCGGTACGGAGGCGATGGAAACGGTACAGAATCGGTGTTTCTAAAAAACATGACAGAGCTCCGCAGGGATGTTCAGGAAGAGTGTGCCGCAAAGGCCGCATCCATGTATGCTTTTGCTGGCATGGGGGTCATTACGGTAATAGGAGCAGCATTTCCGGCTCTTATCCGGAGATTCGGAGAGTTTGCGATGCAGGAATCGGCCTCCTTTTATAGCGACTGGGGAGGCCGTGTTACTATAGCAGCCTTTCTTCTGATTACCATGGTGTGTTATCTGTTTTTGCAAATAATAAGAAAAAGCGAAGAACCGTTAAAAACAGGATACGTAGGGAAAAAGAAATTACCGTATCTGCGTTTTTTATGGAATTTGGGTCGGGGAAGTGAGGTTATGGAGTTACAGGCAATGGTATTACTGCTAATCGATGTTCCGGGGATTACTGTTTCCGAATTATTAGATGTGCTTTGCTCCGGTGCGCAACGATTCCGGGTACCGCTGCTTCGTTGCCGGGCTGCTTACGGAGCGGAAGACATATTGGCATTACAGCGGTTATATGATGAGGTATCTTTTCCACCCTTCCGGCAGATGGTGGCCGGATTATTAATGAGTGACAAGGTAGGACTGCGGGAGGCATTTTCCGATTTGGCAGTGGACCGCAGATATTTGCGGGAGCAGTTGCGGATGAGGAGAGAGCAGGAACGGAAAAAAATGGTGGCTTATGCACAGATTGCGGCGTATTGTCCAATGTTCTTTTTATTGTTTGCCTATTTGATTATCCCGTTTTTGGTAATGAGTCTGGGACAGATGAAAGCGGTATTTGAACAGATGGAGCAATTTCGTATTTAGTACGAGTGCACAAGAGCAAAGGAAGGTGATACAATGACCCATGGACTAAAGGCACTGCTGATTGCGGCATCCACGATTATAACTTGCATTGTGGTGGGATTGGGATTTTCCATGGCACGGGAAGCAAAACAACTGGGAAACTGTGTGATGGAGGAATTGCACCGGTACCGGGTAACCATTGAAGAGCGGGATGTGATGAAATACGATGGTGCAACTGTATACGGTAATGACATAAGAAACCTGATGCGGGAGGTACTCACAAAGAAAGACGGGGGAGTTCGCATTGCAATTGTGACAAATGAAGGGACCCGTTTCTATGAAACAGAAGAGGATATAGGACGGGCAAAAATAAAGGACAGTGCGTATTATATTTCTCCTATGTCTGAATATGCGGGGGAAGTATATCGCAACGAGAACGGAGTAATTACAGAAGTATATTTTCAGAAGATCGAAGAGGAGGAAGAAGAATGAACAATGGACTGAAAGCGCTGTTGATTGCAGCAGGAATTATTATTACTTGTATTGTGGCAGGGTTAGCATTTCAAAATACCAGAGAAGGAAAAGCGCAGGCCAGCAGTGCCTTTGCACAGTTTAATACTACTATGAGCGAGTATCAGGATTTGGGAAAATCCATGTATGACGGGCTACTGGTATCCGGTGCAGAAGTGAGGCGGTTGATTGAGAACAGTATATCGTCCAAGGAGTATGTACAGGTAAAGGTAATTACCGGAGACGGGGTGGAACGCGGCTATGTATATGAGACATGGGATGCGGAAAAAAAGAAGCTTCTAAAAGAAAGTAAGATATTGCCGTCAGATGATAAAGGAAGCGAAGGCTATATCAACTCTCGTGCGGTGTTTCTCGGAAGCATTGTAAAAGATCAAAATGGGATTATTGTGCAAATTACATTTGAGCAACAGTAGCAGGAGGATATGATATGACGGAGGGAACAGAACATGGGATTGAGGTAGTGTTCGGAGGGCTGTTGTTTGTACTAGGACTGGCACTTTTGTTATGGTTATTCGGAATGGTAAGTGAACAGATGCAGATGTGGGAAAGGATTGGTGCAGGTCTTGGAACGGGAGCGCAGATGGGAGTTTTTCTATGGAAGCTTTAGGTAGGGGAATTGCCAGCCTGTTTTGTGTGGGAAGTCTCATCATTCTTTTGGTATATCAGAAAACGTCCGCCATCGGATGGCAAAGAAACCAGACCGTAAGAGCAATGAGCAAAGAATATGTTAAATCGGTTCAGAGCCGTGGAAAGGTAACGGAAGAAAGCTGGTTAGTCTTTTTGCGGGAACTGCGACGTCTGGGGGAGTTTGATGCGAAACTGACGGTATATGAAAAAAAACGGTACGAGGGGGATTCCGGAGCTATGTATTTGTATTCAAAATGGGAACCGGATGGAACAGAGGAGTGGATACCGGAAGGAAGTTATGTACGTCTTACGGTCTTTCAAAAGGGTACGGGAGTTTGGGAACGGTTCTGGTACGGAGACGATTGTGTCGTATTTGTAGGAGGAAGAATCACATGAATGCAATGGAAAAAACAGTAGATTTACTACTTTGTATCGGAATCTTCTTTCTAATTCCTCTTTTGTGTTTTGATAGCCAAAGACGTACCTTGCAAGCAATTCTTATTGGACAGACTGCTGAATCGTTTCTCAGCCAGGTGAGTGTGGAAGGTGAAATTACAACGCATGCCTGGACACAATTGGAACGGATGTTGTGGGAATTGGGATGTACACAATATGAGATACAGAGGGAATATTGTTTGTATGAACCGGGGAAAGAAGGCGAAGTACTGGAATCGGTACATCAGTTAGAGACGGAAGATATCATAGAAAGGATTGAGATGAAGGGGACCTTGCGATTGAGAAAAGGGGATTCGGTACGCCTGCTGTTGTATTGCGGGGAAATACCTGCAATGTACAGCACGGTTATAAGAACCAGAGGTGAGTTTCGGTGAAGTTGTATCATTTTGCACTGTTTTTTGCGGTGCTTGCCTGCGGAAGTATGGTGGTAACTCAGGTCACCATGTTAAATGAGAGAAGGAAGGCCGAGGTGCGACAAGCAGAACGAGATTGTCTTGCCTCCGCGGCAGATGATATGGCAGTGGTTTTGTTTGCCGGGAATACAGCAGAGGTGTCCTTACAAAAAGTATCTCAGGCCGGAGATATTTTCTTTGAGTCCTTGTCCTTATGTCGAAATGGCGCAGCAGATGCAACGACAGAGGTATACTGGAAACAGAAGGTAGTATTGGTTGTCTATGAAAAGAGTGGATACTATCGGTTTTCATATAATCTGGAGAAAGAGGAGTACTGGGAGTTCTTTCCCTATGGTGAAACAGATTCTGTTGAGTCGGGCTTGATAATTCCTTTGGTGGTAGCCGCATTTGTAACTGATGGATATGGAACAGAATCGGATTCAAACGGCGTAATTCGTGTTGCGTCAGGGAGAACAGAAACCAAGTACTATGTTACGGAAGAAGGGTTTTATCATGTTCCGGAGTGTGACAGGTGCAGGAGAGAGACTGTGATGTTCTGCTATGCAACACTGATAGAATGTGCCCGAAACGGTGCATTTCCCTGTGAGTTTTGTATGAAATAATATATGTACATTGATAATTTTATAAGAAATAAAAAAAGACCAAGGATATAAAACCAAAATGACATTGCAAAAAGAAAAAAAGCGGGATATAATGAAAGAGAGATAAAAAGAATATGCTTACAACAATGGAAAAAAAGAGAGAGTATGTACAGAGATTTAATATTTTTGACGATACTTTCTTCGAAATGGTAGCAAAGGATAAAGGAGCAGTAGAAGATATTCTTCGAATTATACTGCATGACCCGAAGCTGGTAGTAGAGCAGTTGATTACACAGGATTCTATTAAGAATCTGTATGGTAAGTCTGTGCGACTGGATGCATTGTGTGTTACCGGGGATGGGAAAAACATTAACGTGGAAATACAAAAAAGCGATAATGACAATCATGCAAAGCGTGTGAGGTATAATGCTTCCTGTATTACTGCAAATGTTTCTGAGCCAGGAGAGAATTACGAGAATATCAAAGATGTATATATTGTGTATATATCGAAATTCGATGTTTTTCAAAGGAAAAGACGCCTTTATCATGTGGAACGTTCGTTTTATGATAAAGGGGCGGTCGTTCCTGTTGAAGACGGAGAACACATTATTTTTGCGAACGCAAGTGATGATGTAGAACAGGAAGCAGAGGATGCGGATGTGGCGGAACTGATGGGGTTCTTTAAGAATAGCCAGGGACAGAATGAAAAGTTTTTTCGGCTGACAAATCGGGTACATGATTTGAAAAATAATGAATCGGAGGTATATGACATGTGTGAACTTGTGGAGGAGTATGCGAAGGAATACGCAAAGGAATACGCAAAAACGATATTCTGTGAACTTGTACATGAAGGTAAGCTTTCTGCAGAAGATGGTGCCCAGAAAATCGGCATACCGATGACGGAATTTGTTGAGCTTATGAAGCAGTTTGGTTATACGATTTCGGAACCGGCATAAAGAATGAAATATTTTAAACTTTTTCTTTACAAATGGTTTACAATGATGTATAATAGAGACATGGAGAAGTTCTTTGAAGGTTTCATCGGTGGATGGAACCGGAACAACTGAACATGAAAATTTAATCGGACAAACAAGCAGGGTCATAGAAATATGACCTTGTTTGTTTCAACCTTTGATTGTGTTTTTAAATATAAGGAGATGATTTTATGGCAACAATGAGTTTTTTCAAAAATGTAGATATTAAAGACAAGAGAGCGGCTAAAAGTTTGATTTTGGCACTTGAAAGTGCAAAGGATAAGCAGAGTGTAGAGGTTCGTTTGAGCAGACCTTGTCATGATGCCGACGATAGCATGATACAAGCTATATTTGGTAAAAAAGTATGAGAGCATATTTGCAGGTTAATTTGAATAAGTTATTAAACCTAGTCGGAGAGTCAGAGATAAAGCAACTGCTCTCCGATTTTTCATGCCCGTTTAATATTGACGTGGAAGATTTTCTAAAATACAAGGCAATAGAGTTTGCAAAACAGGGAATTGCAGCAACGCATCTAGTAATGGTATATTATAAAGAAAAATATGCTCTTGTGGGATATTATGCATTGGTTAATAAGTTTTTTACGATATCAGAGGACTCATTGCCCAGTAGAAATTGGCAACGACGTCTTAATAAGTTTGGTCAGTTTGACTCAGAGTCAAGAAAATACTCAATTGCGTCTCCGCTTATCGGACAGTTGGGAAAAAATTATACATATTCTGATAAACATCTCATTACAGGGGATGAACTTTTAAAACTTGCTCTAGACAGGGTTTTTGAATCACAGATGATATTAGGTGGAAAGTTTGTTTATCTGGAGTGTGAGGATAAGTCGAAACTCCTTGACTTTTATTCTAGGAATGGGTTTGTAAAGTTTGGAATACGACAACTTAATTGTGATGAAATTGATAGACTTGGTAGTCCATATCTCGTGCAGATGCTTAGATATCTTTAATCATTATCATACATTTTATAATAATTTATGGTTGCTTGATAAGAAGAACAGCAGTATAATGCTATGGATTATAAACTAGACAGTAATGTGGTATAACAGTTGTTTCAGAAAAAGATGCAACAAGGTAGAGGACATAGTCTTATATTACTTAGAGTGACCTTGAGTGGAGGTCAGAAAGGAGAATGAAGTATGAAGAAAAATTTAACTAAGATGCTTGCCCTTATGGCGGTATTCGCAATAACAATGACCGGCTGTGCCGGATGTAAGGGGTGTAACGAATCTGATAAACAGACCGATGCTATACCGACTGTAACCACAGAACCAACCGCAGAACCGACGGTAGCTCCGACTACAGTGCCGACTGCAACCCCGGAACCGGAAGCAAGTATCACACCTGACATACTTCCGACTCCGATTCCGACACCTACGGCGATTCCGACACCGACACCTACCCATAACCCTACCCCTGCACCGACCGCTACACCGACACCGGTTATCACAGTGGATAAGAACGCAAAGCTCCTTGATTCCGTGAAGATGGGTGACAATGTGTTCTACGACTTCTATGATGATGGTACCCTTGTGGTGAGAGGGAAGGAAAAGACGAAGGACTTCGACAATATCTATTCCCTTGAGTTTTCTCTTGGGAAGTTAGGTATTGATGCCTCCGACATTAATGCAATTATCATTGAGGAAGGTATTACCGAGTTGGGAGCAAATTCTTTGGCATCGTTTTACTATGCAACAAAGGTTATGTTCCCGAAGTCATTAAAGAAAATCGGTGGTCTTGCATTATGGTCCGTGGGTTATTCGGCAGAAGAGATTGATTACATCGGTCTTGATACCGATAAGGTAGAGATTGATGCAACGTCCTTCCTTGGATGTGGTAGTCCGGAAAAGATTAAGGATGCAGAGAAGTACACTGCAATGCCGACACCAACTCCAAAGCCGACCGCCACTCCGCTTCCGAACCCGGATAAGCCGAGAATGCTTTCTTCTAAGAAGATGGGCGACAACGTAACATTTGAGTTCTGGGACAATGGATACCTTTATGTAAAGGGAACCGGTGCTACCTATGATTATGATTGGGACTTCGTCTTGGTAAGAGGCGAGCAGTATTCTACTATCCACAACGTAATCGTGGAAGAAGGCATTACCTACCTGGGAGAGGGTGTATTTCAGTCCGATGACTTGGGTAAGCTGACTTATTTTAGCTTTCCGAAGACCTTGACCTCCATTGGTTATAGTACCGGAGGCGGAGGTAGAGACATCACCATGGAAGGGTATTACGAAGGAAAGGCTGTTACGGTGAAGTCTTCGGGTTCTTCCGGCCCAAGAGGTTTCTTTAATGCATTGGAAGACCCGGATAAGTATCTTGCAAAGGGCTGGGAAATCACTTTTAAGTAATGAACAATGAAACATGATAGAACAAGGCCATAGGGATATGGTCTTGTTTTATCAAAAACTATAACTACATAAGATTGATGAAGAGAAGGCCTGCAGCCTTCTTTTTGTTTTCATTTTTTATTTTCCTTAACTTAAATGACGAAAGAAATCTTGTTTTCATGGAGGTACATATGAAAAGAGAATTACATAAACGAATCATCGCTATGGTACTGCTGTTTGCGACCATAGTGACCGTATTCCCCATAGGGTTGCATCCACACACGGCACAGGCGGCAATCGAAGGTGCGGTGTGGGGCGGAGCATGCCCTCAGAATGGAAGTGCAGTCAAGATAGGAATCTGGGGATGTTCTGCCTGTGGCGGTAGCGGAAGAAAGTATGACGAAAATGATGATAACCCGTTAGCCGGTCAGGATATTGGTTACCAGAAGGGATTTGGGTATCGTGCCGGTAGTACGGATGAAAAGCGTTTTATAAAAGACAACGGCGGCAATGTATGGGAGTATTTTTATCGTTGCTATAACTGTGGTGTCTGTGCAAAGGATAGTAGGCCGTATAAGAAAAAGTTGTATAAAAAGGTTCAGCAAGCAGCTCCGTACAATGAAGGAGATGAAATAATGCTGGACGAATCTGCTCCCGGCCCTGGCTACGTTCCCCAGCGTTGGTGTACGGAATGTGGTCCTGACCTTGTAGAATTCAGCGGACAGGCTATTCTTGGCCGGGAAGCAAGCTATACGGTATACCATATAAAAGAGAAACTGACGGAGATGTTCCAGGTTACCGTCAAAGCTACCACGGGAGGTACTGCCGGTAACAGTGGAGAATATGAAAAAGATACTGAGATTGTTTTATGGCAGGCTGCCGATGAGGGATATGAGTTTGTTGGTTGGAGTGGTGCTGTTGTCTCAGCAAACGATGTCCATAAGGTGACAGGAGACGTAACCATTATTGCAAATTTTGCTAAGGAAATCCAAATACCGGCCCCGACGAAGGCACCCGCAAGGATTGAGATTACACCGGAGCCTTTACCGACACCATCACCGGTGCCGAGACCCTATCCGATACAGTACCCGACGCCGGTACCGCAGAAGCCTTCTGCACCAAAGCCGACACCATCGGCTTATTCGGATGTTCACTCTGATATATGCTATGAAGGAACGCAACACATCTGTACAACCGCGTCCTGCTATACACCGGTATATCACTCCCATAGTGAATCCTGTTACGGCCCATACTATGTCAGTGGGTATACTCCGTGTACCAACTCTTCCTGTTCGGGCGGATATGTGGAGAAACGATGTGATCCGTGTATGGGAAAGGGAACAGTAAAAGAAAACTGTCCGACCTGTAGCGGAACCGATGAGGTGTCCTGTACGACCTGTAGCGGAAGCGGAAGCACATCCAAAGACTGTACCACCTGTGGCGGTGACGGGAAAGTAAACGGCACCTGTGGCGGTACCTTTAAGGATTCCAGAGACCATACTGCAAGAGCAAGCGGAACTGTAACCTGTACCGGCGGTTGTGGTGGTGATGGCACCCTTCAATGTAGTACCTGTAGAGGTACCGGAACGGTAACAACGAGTACACAGTCCGGCCCTATTACAACAAGGTGTACCACCTGTAGCGGAAACAAAACAATTACTTGCTCTACTTGTAGTGGTAACGGATATTTGACAGAATATAGATGTGCTACTTGTAAAACATCAGGATTGGGAAGCACTTCCGCAGTAACCCATACCTATAGCTATACCTGTACCACCTGTGGAGCATCATCATCAAGCTCCGGCACTTGTAAGAAAACTGTTGCCAATAAAAATACCTGTAGTTCCTGTACCGGAGGTAAGATAACCTCAAGCTGTACGGCCTGTGGGGGAGACGGAAAAATTGCCTGTACGGTATCCGGTTGTAGTTCCGGTAAGGTAACTGTTACCTGCCCGAACTGTGCGGGTAATACAACAGTGCCTGTGGCATGTACCACCTGTGGCGGTGTGGGAGAACTTCCGGTATATTCCCGTAACTATGTATGCGGCTATACCACAAGCTCCATTGTGAACTACCGCCAGACCTGCGGTAAGACAAACGGCGCTTATTATAAGAACGGAACAAGAGTGTATGCGGTGTGTGATAAGGTGGTAACCAACCTGACTCCGTTTTTCCCGGAACAGGTGCTTGAAATCGGAGATACACCGGATAAGGGAGCCCATGCATCCTTTATATCAAATCCGTGTGCCTGTGGCAGCCATTCCTATCCGTGTGTTCACGGGGAACAGCCGGTGAAGGAAGTTACTTGTAACATGACGGGCTTTAATGCCTCTCTTTATAACACGTGGCAGACCGTTACATTGTCCTACGGCACTTATGCCGATACCGCAAAGAATAAAACGGCCAAAACGGCTACCATAAGAGTAAAAATAGCAGGAAACATGACCGTCACCTTTGATCCAAACGGCGGTAGTGTGTCTCCGACGAGTAAGGATGTGGTGTACGGACAGGCTTATGGTACACTTCCGACTCCTGTGCGTGATGGATATACCTTTAACGGATGGATTTATAACGGAGCAGAAGTAAAAGCGGACAGTATCGTGCAGGCCCCGAATGACCATACCTTAACCGCATGGTGGGACAGTAATGAACGAATTGTTACCTTTGATCCGAATGGAGGTACGGTATCCCCTACATCCAAGACGGTTATGTTCGGAGGACCTTACGGAACACTTCCGGTACCGGTAAGACCGGGCTATACCTTTGTGGGATGGTGGTACGGAAATACGGAAATAAAAGAGGACAGTATCGTGAACTGTTACGGACATCCTACCCTTGTGGCTCTGTGGACACCGAATATATATACCATTACTTTAAATCCGAATGGCGGTACCACGGATACAACAAGTGTGGAAGTGGCTTATAATGAAACCTTTAATAACTCCATTGCCACCGGTGTAAACTATCCGGGCTATACCTTTACCGGATGGTATACGGAAGCAGACGGCGGGGAACGAGTCTATGACGGAACAGAACTATGGTGTGAGGGTAATTACTTTAAGAGCGGATACTGGAAACATCTTTCTGATGTAACACTGTATGCCCATTGGGAACCAAATGTCTATACCGTTACCTTAAACGGCATGGGAGCAACCACACTTCCGCAACAGACCACCACCATTACCTTTAACAGAGTAGGTGAGAGAGTGCAGACACCTACCCGTACCGGTTATACCTTCCAGGGCTTCTATGAAACACCACAGGGCGAAGGCCGTATCATGTTTAACAGCTACGGCTACGGATTAAATAAATGGACGAAACCGGATAACGGAACAGTATATGCTTACTGGATTCCGATTACCTATACGGTAAATGTGGCAGAGGATGAAATCAGAATCCAGCCACCGGCCATAACGGATACAAAGACACTGGCTTATGATGAATCCTATACCATACCGGCAGCCCTTCCTGATAAAACCTTCTCTGTGTCTTATGACCTTATGGAAGATACCACGGGAACAAGTACGCCGACCATAGCACTGACAAGTGTCAATACAAGAGCTTCCCTTGAGTTTTTCGGATGGCAGTTGTTTCAGAATAAGGGAACCGGTTATTCCCATATGAAGAGCTATGGAGCAGGAACAAGGGTGCAGGGCCTTACATCCACACAGGGCGATATCCTTACCCTGTTCCCGTACTGGAGCGGAGAGAGCGCAGAGGTAGTCCTTCCGCAACCGCAGTGTATAGGATACCGCTTTATGGGCTGGTCTTATACCCCGTATGAAACCGATCCAGAGAAATATCTTCACTTAGAGGAAGGGGAGGCAAATACCTATAAGCCGGCAGAAAATGAAACCCTGTATGCAGTATGGGAACCGAAAGACTATGCCGTCACCCTGGATGACCGAGGTGCTACCACTCCGGGACAGGGCATTGTGTCCATGCGGTATGATTTCTTCGGAAGCATTACGGGAGAGGATGTCGCCGTACCGGAGAAAACGGGATATACCTTTATGGGTTACTATACGGGAGTACGGGGAACTGGTACAAAATACTTTGATGAGAATGGACGTGCATTAAAGACCTGGACCGAGGATGATGTGGATAAACTGTATGCCTGCTGGAAACAGAACGCACTGATACTTCCGGAAAAAGAACCGATTACACCATCGGAGATTCCGACGGGAGGAACCTGGGACATCACCATCGCAAAGGACTTTTCCGAAGTTCATATCTATGCGGATGATAATGATGCTTCCACGGATGCCCTTACGGATAAGCAGCCATACCTTGTATCGGATGTGGTCATTGACGATATGCTTGCCGCAGAAGGCGCAATCCCGTCCACAGAGAACGTGGCAATACGCGCAAAGACGGGAGCATGGATGTTTAGCGGTACCATGGAGAAAACCTCCGGCCAGACTACCATGCGGGTGTACGTAAAAGTCCCGTATAAGGTTCAGTGGGAAGATGCAGAAGATGAAAGCCTCCATATCAGTGAGACAAAATACTTTGTCAATGAGGTACCTGTGGAATTGGTAAAGACATGGTCTTACTTCACAATGAAAAAGGGCGGTATGTATGTACCTGACAGTATGACGCTAATAAATGACGCATTGGAAGGCGGCAGTGTTATCATCCCTGTTACGGGAACGGAAGGAGCAAATGCTATCCCGTCCTATGAGGTAGTGATTGCAGACGGTAGTGACCGCTTTACCTGGAGTAACTATGAGAATGGTGTACCGAGGCTTGACCTTACGGTAAACACGGAATCCTATATCATCATTCCAAACGGTACAGCAGATCGGGACGCCTACGTGTCACAGTACATGAATGCAGTGTGCCATAATGCAGCGGTACAGGATACCACATCCCTTTCCGCAAAAAGTGACAATGTGAAAATCGCAGGAATACCACTTCTAAAAGAAACAGAAAGCGGAATCATGCCGGACGAAGCTGCCATAGAGCAGATAAAAGAGATGATAGAAGAAACGGCATACCCGCAAACCTATAAGAGTAACATCCCGTTAAATATCACCGCATTAAACGGCAGATATGACACGGAAGCAACAGTAACCTATACCCTTCACACCGGGCAGACGGGAACGGAAGGGCAAAAGGAACTGCCTGTTACCACCGCAAACGAGATTAACATCCATACGCCGGTGGTGTGTATACCGGAGATTACAGCGGACAATGAGAGTATGTATCAGGGGGTGGATGCCCCTGCGGGGAGCAGCATTCTTGTATTGGATGAAGAAGGGACGTATTCGGATTTTATCGTATCAATCGGGAACTTTGGATATCACAGTGATCGGGCGGGATATGGCACCGGAGCATACGAATCATTTTTGGCAGAAAAAGACGGAAAGGTACAAAATGAAGTAAGTTTTCCGTTCCCTGTATGGGTGGATCATGAAAATGATGGGGAAAAATCCGATGATTATCTGTTGGAAGAAGGGAAGTGGATGAACATCGGAACGAAGTCTCAAAGGTTTTATGTACCCTGTCAGACAAAAGAAGGTCTCTATGAGGTTACGTTCCGCTCTGTGGCGATAAACGGAACAGAGAAGTTATCGGATACTGAGCCGGAACGCAATGCATTGTTACAGAATTATGTGGCAACAGGAAGCAAGCAACTGTATGTGACCGGACGTTTATACGATTTTGCGGTATATGATGTGGGTGGAACACCGCCATGGGAAGAACCGGGTGATGGTGAAGAAGAGTTTACGGTAGGAAGAAAGGCGCCGGAAGGAAGTATATGGGAAACTTTACCCCTTCGCATCGGAGTACATCCACAGTATCAGAATCTCGGAGGATTGCCACAGGGGGGAAGCATTAAGTTCGGATTAAGAAGCACCGGAGTATCCTATGGAACAATAGGAAAGCTATATGTAACGCCGGAGTTTGTGATGGTAGGAGACGACGGATATGAACAGGTGGATGTATATTATGAGAAAGCGACAGCGGACGGAATGCAGCTGACGGTTTGGGACGGTTCCGAGTCGGAACTAATATTGAATGCGAATATAGAAGAACAGCCCGGATCCTTTATTTGGTACGGTTCATTCTCTTTACCGGAACGCCTTTATGTTACGAAAAAAGGGACGGATGTATGGAATTATCAAAAGGAGAACGGACTGAATTTTTTGGAAGAGTTCTGGCTGAAACAGGATTTGCTTATGCTACGCTTTGCCCTGCGGATAGAATGTGAGGGAGGGGAAACACTATATTATGGGATGGTGCCGGAAAAAATGGCACATAATGTATGGAAAGAGGAAGCAGGAGAAGAATATCGCTATGATAGTGAAGGGAAAAAATATGGTATTTATGGTGGTGAAGTTGGGGTAATATACCCCGGAGATTGTGTGGATGCATGGGATACGTCCAAGGGGATTTATTAATAAAATGTAAACGGAATAAATCTTTTTCGAATTTTTTGAAAATTGTACAACTCTATAAAATACTATGAAATAACGAGCCGGAGGGCAAAAAGAGAAAAGAAAAAAAGGCTGGGGAACAGCCTTTTTTTCCGAACGATATGCTATGAGGAACATATCGTTCAACGTATAATAGGGTGGGAGTAGAAAGTGTTTTATCACTATCCAAGACAAAATATATCATGCGTATGTTAATAAAATATGGACGAAATGTTAACAAATTATGAACAAGAGAAAAGAGGAAGAAAAAGAATAACCTCTTGCAAAGAGAATTGGAAAAAAGTATAATGGAACCATAGAAATGTTAAGATTGTTATACATTTATCTTTTACAACCAAATGGAACAGAACAAGGAAGCGTGGAAAGGGAAACTATGAATTACAGACAACTGGCAGATACTGCTATGCTGGCAGGAACTCTTATGTTACAAGCCGGGGCGGAGACTTATCGGGTGGAGGACACCATGCAACGGATTTTAAATACATCCGGTGCAGAGACAACAGAAGTATTGGTATTGTCTACGGCGATTGTATTGACAATAGATGATCCTTCTATTTCTACCATCAGCAAGATGCAACGCATTACGGACAGGGGAACGAATCTGGGGATGATATGCGATGTAAATGAGTTATCCCGTAAATACTGTACCGGAGATATTTGCTTGCAGGAAATGGAAGAGGAACTTGACAGATTGCGCCGCAACAAACCATATCCGGCATGGCTTCGGTATCTTTGTACCCTTGTAACGGTGGTAATGTTTACCCTACTTTTGGGAGGCAGTGCAAAGGATGCTCTTATTTCCGGGGGCTCAGCTTTGATTATGGTTGTATTTCAGGCACTGTTTTCCGGACGGGGCATGGGGTGGTTTATGCATCATATGGTTGCCCTTGCTTGTGCTACTTTCTTTGTTTCGGTATTTCAGACGATATTTAAAATAGATTGTAACCAGGAATTGATTATTGCGGGAACTGCCATGCCTTTGTTACCGGGGGTGGCCATTACCAATGCTATCCGGGATACCTTACAAGGTGATTATATTTCCGGTGCGGCCAGAGTCATGGAAGCCTTCGTGAAAGCCATATCCTGTGCGGTAGGCATCGGTATCGGACTTTATCTGGGAAGCCTTGTGACAGGAGGTGTGCTATGAGTCTGTGGGAAATTGTTTTACAGGTCGTAAGTGCCTTTGTAGGTGTCGTTACACTGGCAGTGTTGTTTCAGGTGCCGAAGCGGTATCTCATATTGGCCGGAGTGACCGGAGCGGTAGGTTGGTTTGTGCAGCTTACGATGACGGAATTATTGGAGAATCAAGTGTTTGTTGCGTTTTTGGCAGCTTTTTCCGTGGCGATACTATCCCAGCTTTTTGCCAGAATATCGAAGGCACCGGTTACGTTATATCTGGTAACGGGAATCTTGCCTTTGGTTCCGGGAATCGGCATGTATCGTACGGTGTACTATTTGTTGCAGGGAAACAACAAAGAGACCTCTCACTATTTTGCTTATACATTGCAGGTGGCAGGCATGATTGCGCTGGCAATCTTTGTGGTGGATTCGTTTTTTAAGGTGGTATTTCAAAAACAAAAGAAAAGGAAGAGCTTATGAAGATAACAGTAGTGTGTGTTGGGAAAATAAAAGAAAAGTTTTTTACGGATGCCATCAAAGAATATGAGAAGCGTCTGAGCCGGTATTGCAAGCTTTCCATTACGGAACTGGCGGATGAAAAAACGCCGGACGGGGCATCGGAAGCATTGGAAGAACAGATTAAGAATAAAGAAGGCGAACGCATCCTAAAGGCGATTCCGGAGGGAGCCTATGTAATTGCCTTGGCGATACAGGGAAAGCAGCTTTCCAGTGAGGAGCTTTCTGAATATGTGAACCGTCTTGGCGTAACCGGCACCAGTCATATTGTATTGATTATCGGAGGCTCTTTGGGACTTTCGGATGAGGTGCTAAAGCGGGCGGATTATTTGCTTAGCTTCTCGAAGATGACATTTCCACACCAGCTTATGCGAGTCGTACTTCTGGAACAGATCTACCGGGCCTACCGGATTATCAGTGGGGAACCGTATCACAAGTAGGGGGTAGCCTGACTATAAATGCTTTTTGATGGGGAGCAGCATACGAGTCTCGTGCTTGTATTCGGCAAAGCCCTCTTTTCTTGACTGTCTGCCATCTGCCATCGGGATACTGACTGCAAAGAACAGCACGGTATTTGCCAGTGCGCCTGCCGCAAGATACCATGCATTAGGAGTTGCGCAGATTACCGAAAGAGCCACGCCCCACCACATAAGAATTTCTCCGAGATAGTTTGGATGACGGGAGTATTTCCACAAACCGGTACGAATAAAGGCTCCGGTTCTATTCTTGCGGAACTGATGCATCTCGTAATCTGCGATACCCTGTATCGTAGTCGCGCACAAGGAAACGCAGAGGAAAATTATACTACCGACATTTGCCGTCACGCCGTTTATCACCGCATAGACCGCAGGCAGAATACACCCGTATACAACAAGCGTTGGAACCATATGTATGCCAATGAAGTTGATGATGGGATAAAAAATGCCTGTTTTTTCCTTGAGCATGGTATATCGCCAATCCTGATGATTCAGATTGCCGAAGGTATATGCCCAGTTCGCTGTCAAACGAATTGCCCAAATCGACACCGCAACAAGCAGAAGCACGCTGAGAGCGGTTAATTCTTTCCCTATTGCAAAAGCCGCCAAAATAACAGGTGGCTGAACACTCCAATAAGGGTCGTAAACCGATGCATTCCCGAAAATTACGCTGAATATAAATGTGACAATGGTTGCCGCTACGTCGGCAATCAGTAGTGATAACCACCACGGAAGGTCGAACGCTCTATAAACTACAATACCGGCGACAGTGGCGACTATATAAATAAGTGTAACGGCTATAAAACTCGCTACACGGCTTTGTTTCATGCTTTTCATATGGTTCCCTTTCTTTTGGCTCAAATTTCTTTCATTACCTCGATATTATACCTCTAAAAAACAGGAAATACAATCCGGTTTTACAGTATCCTTCTTTTTTGGGGGAGAACAGAGGTGCGTAAAATTTTGAGGTATTTGTATTGACTATTTCGATTAATATGGTATACTGATGTTAGTGGAGAGTCCTGCCGTAAAGTGGACTGCTAAAAGCGTTAGCAACTCTACCGGAGTTACTACATCTAATGGCTATGCGGAAACGCATAGCCATTCTTACAACAAGGAGAGTCATGCAATCAGAATTTAATCTTTATAAGGTGGATATGAAATATATCCGCAATCTTCATCATATCGATGACAAGGTGCTTTCAGTTTCCCCACAGACCGGAAAAGATAACAGAGTTTTTGTTGGAATTGTAGTTATTTGTGGTATGCACAAATATTGTATTCCTCTGTCATCTCCAAAGAAAAAACATAAGAAGATGAAAAATTCAATGGATTTTTCAAAGATAGAAGTGGACGGAAAACTATTAGGGGTATTGAATTATTAAAATGGTGTCAGGAAAATAGTGAAACAGTGTGTAATAAAGCAAACGTGCTATACAAAAAATACATATCGGGAGAGGAATTCACAGGAAGAAACAGATGTCTGAATTTTCCGGGAATGGAACAAGAGTGTAAAAAGTATAATTTGAAATAGCATTGAAGTTTTATGAAAAAATGAGGTGTGCCTATTTTTACGCACACCTCATTATGTATTATACAACAAATTTTATTACAAGTCTATACCTTTTTTTGAAAAAATGCTAGAATGAGAAAGCAACAGAAAATGACGATCGTGGCGGGATGTGCAAAACTTGCAAAGAGAAGGAGAAAAGGCAAATGAAAGTACTCGGAACCGACAGGAAAACAGAAGAACAGCAGTTGGAAAAAATCCTTACAGTGGCACAGAGAAATCTGGAGAGGACCAAAAGGCATCAGGAGGGATTGTCGGAGCAATTAAAAGAAATGCTGGATAACTTTGATTCCAGAGACAAAGAAGCACAGGCACTATGGAACAACACGGAGGCGCTGTATCAGGAAAGTAACCGGGATTTGCTTCGTTGTGTGAAAGCCAGGAAAAAGCCCTACTTCGGACGAATTGATTTTACCGGGGCGGGATTGTCGGAACCGGAATCCTATTATGTGGGACGTGTGGGCATCTCAGAGGATGGGGTGGAACCTATGGTCATTGACTGGAGAGCCCCGATTGCATCGGTGTATTATGAAAATTCTCTGGGAACCTGTACCTATGAG